>JBOHIC010000239.1:0-1040 GCA_050725835.1 Novosphingobium sp. | reverse complement strand
CTAGATGGACGCGGTAGGGCTAGATTTCAATCCGCGACACCGCGCCCGAGACGTCCTGGCCGTCGGCGTCGGGGTTGGCTTCGAGGAACTGCCAGTTGAGCGCGGTCGCGAACAGCACCCAGGCGAGATAGGGTAGCAGCAGCGCCCCGGCGAGCGTGCGCACCCGCCAGAACAGCACCAGCGTGACCAGCACCGCCACATCGAGCACCGTGATCACCACCAGCGCCGCGGTGATCTGGTGCGCGGCGAAGAACACCGGGGTCCAGGCGAGGTTGAGCGCGAACTGCGCGATCCAGACGAAGATCGCTGCGCCGCGCCCCGGCGCTCCGCGCGCGCTCACCACCAGCGCCAGCGCCAAGCCGATGAACACGTAGAGGATCGGCCAGACAATCCCGAACACCGCCGAGGGCGGGTAGAGCGAAGGCTTGGTCAGCGCATCGAACCACGGATTGCCCGGTCCGCTCTGCGCCAGCCGACCCGAGAGGAAGCCGAACAGCAGCGTACCCGGGATCGTCACCAGCGACCAGCGCAGCAGCGCAGCGCGCAATTGGCCGGGAGAGGCGAGCTCGGTCATCACGCGGGGAAATCTCCGATTCGACTGATGCGGTGCGCGCGGTTGTGGCGGTGCGCGACGCGCGGCGCAACCGGTCGAAATCAGCCGCGGTGTGCCGAAATGAGGAATTCGACGTTGCCCTCGGGTCCGGTGATCGGACTTTGAGCGATGCCCTGGACTGCCCAGCCCGCGACTTCGAGCCAGCCCTGCACCTCGCCGCAGACCCGCTGGTGCAGCACGGGATCGCGCACCACCCCGCCTTTGCCGACCTCGCCCTTGCCGACTTCGAACTGCGGCTTGATCAGCGCGACCAGCCGGCAGCGCGGTGCGGCGAGGCGGAGCGGGACTTCGAGCACTTTGGCGAGGCCGATGAAACTGGCGTCGCACACCACCCAGTCGCAGGGTGCGTCGATCAGCGCCGGGGTGAGCAGCCGCGCGCTGGTCTGCTCGAGCACGGTGACGCGCGGGTCCTGGCGCAGCTTCCAGG
>JBOHIC010000238.1:0-4616 GCA_050725835.1 Novosphingobium sp. | reverse complement strand
CAGCAGCCCGGCCCAGACCGGCAGCTCGCCGGTGACGTCCTGCGTGACCAGCCCGTTTAGGAAGTCGCGCGCGTCTTCTCCTGAAAGCCGGATCACGGCGCGGTCTGAAAGGGTGGTCGCGGGCATCGCGGCTGCATATAGGCGAGGCCATGCCCGATTCCATCACCATCCGCCGCCCCGACGACTGGCACGTCCATTTGCGCGACGGCGAGGTGCTGGCGGGGGTGGCGCCCTACACCGCGCGCCAGTTCGCGCGGGCGATCGTCATGCCCAACCTGTCGCCGCCTGTGACCACGGTGGCGATGGCGCACGCTTATCGCGAACGGATCGTCGCCGCGGCGGGGCAGGGGTTCGCGCCGCATATGACCGCCTACCTCACCGACGCCACCGATCCCGACGAGATCGCGCGCGGCTTCGCCGAGGGCGTGTTCACTGCCGCCAAGCTCTATCCCGCCCACGCCACCACGGGATCGGCGCACGGGGTGACCGACGTCGCCCACATCGAACGCGTGCTCGAGCAGATGGCGGCAATCGGCATGGTGCTCTGCGTCCACGGCGAGGTTACCGATCCGGCGGTCGACGTGTTCGACCGCGAGGCGGTGTTCATCGAGCGGGTGCTCGCCCCGCTGGTGATGCGGTTGCCCGCACTCAAGGTGGTGTTCGAGCACATCACCACCGCGCAGGCGGTGGCCTTCGTCGATGCGGCGGGGCCCAACGTCGCCGCGACGATCACCCCGCAGCACCTCCATATCAACCGCAACGCGATGTTCGCCGGCGGTTTGCGCCCGCATGCCTATTGCCTGCCGGTGGCCAAGCGCGAGGCGCACCGGCTGGCGCTGCGCAAGGCGGCGACCTCGCGCAGCGCCAAGTATTTCCTCGGCACCGACAGCGCCCCGCACGCGGTGGGCGCCAAGGAAAGCGCCTGCGGGTGCGCGGGGATCTTCAACGCGCCATTCGCGCTCGAAAGCTATGCCGCGGTGTTCGACGAGGCAGGCGCGCTGGACCAGCTTGAGGCCTTCGCTTCCGAAAACGGTCCGCGCTTCTACGGGCTCCCGCTCAACGAAGGCACGGTGACGCTCGAGCGCGCCGAAACGCCGGTGCCCCAAACTCTCGACTGCAACGGCACGCGCGTGGTTCCGTTCCACGCCGGCGAAACGCTCAGCTGGCGGCTCCGCGTCTAGCCCACAGATCCCATACGAACAGCGCGCAGGCCGCCCAGATCAGGCCGAAGCAGGCGAGCTTGACCGCGCTCAGCGCCTCGCCGAACACAGTGAGGCCAAGCAGGAAAACGATCGTCGGGGCGATGAACTGGACGAAGCCCAGCGTCGAATAGTCCATCCGCCGCGCGGCGATCGCGAAGAGTGTGAGCGGCACCGCGGTGACCACCCCGCCGCCGGCGATCGCCAGGCTCAGCCCGAAGTCCTGCCCGAACGCGGTGCCCGCCGGCGAAGCGGCGTACCACGCCGCGATCCCCAGCGCGGGCAGCAGCAGGATTGCCGATTCGATCGTCAAGCCGGGCACCGAGCCGACCGGGGTGAGCTTCCTCACCAGCCCATAGGCCGAAAAGCTCACCGCCAGGCTCAGGCTGATCCACAGCATCTGCCAAGCGTCCCACGCAAGCAGCGAGACCCCCGCCGCCGCCAGGCCCGCCGCCGCCCACTGCCGCGCGCTGAGCTTCTCCTTGAGAAACAGCGTGCCCGCCAGCACGTTGACCAGCGGGTTGATGTAATAGCCCAGGCTCGCGGCATAGACGTGCCCGTCCTGGATCGCGGCGACGTAGATCAGCCAGTTGATCCCGATCAGCACCGCGCTCAGCGCGAGCTGGAGCATCACCCGGCGGTTGGCCAGCGCCGCACGCAGGTCCGCGCCTTGCCGCCTGAGCGCGATGACCACCAGGCACAGCGGCAGGGTGAAGACGATCCGCCAGCCGACGAACTCGAACGCCGGAACGGTCCGCACCAGCAGCAGGTAAAGCGGCAGAAACCCCCAGATCAGGTAAGCCCCCAGCGCCATCGGCAGGCCGCTCTTGGCCGGAGCGGATCGGGGCGGAGCGGGCGGCGCCATCGCGCCCCGCTAGCCGCGCTTCACCCGCGCGGCAACTCGCTTCGTCGCAAATCGCGATCCTGACCGCGGCGTTGCGCGTTGTTCAGCTTGAAGCCTCTAAGCATGAACACAACGACGCGAAGACAAGGAGCCATCCGATGCGCGCACTTCTTTCCAAAGCCGCCCTCGCCGCCGCGCTCCCCGCGACGCTGATCGCCGCGGCCCCGGCGCTGGCCGCCCCCGCCTGGCACGGCGATTCGCCCGCCGCCTCGCAGTCCGACCAGGGCTGGAACCACGGCCGCAAGCGCGGGCATCACAAGCATCGCGGCTACGACGGCGACTACGGCTATCGCAGCTACGGCACCTACGGCGGCGGCTATCGCTCGGCGAGCTACGACGACGGCTACTACGGCGAGCCGGTCTATCGCAGCACCCGCGTCTGGCAGGGCGACGACGGACGTTACTATTGCCGCCGCAGCAACGGCACCACCGGGCTGATCGTCGGCGCTGCCGCCGGCGCGCTGCTTGGGCGCGAGGTCGCGGGCTACCGCGGCGACCGCACCCTCGGCGCGATCCTCGGGGGGGCGGCGGGCGCGCTGCTCGGCCGCGAGATCGACCGCGGCGGATCGCGCTGCCGCTAAGCGCGTTAACGACAATCGCACTTCCGGCCCGGGCCCCTTCGCGGGGGTCCGGGCCGGCTGCGTGGCGTTCCCCGGGTCGCACCAGCGGGATCGTCCACGGGCGGCGTCGCGGGCATCCCTCCGCTCGCGGCGCCGCCATCGGGGGGGCGGGCGCGGGGTTGACCGCCGAAGGCTTTGCGCCTAACGGCCCGCGCTTCCGCAGGCGGGTTCGCTCGTTTGCCGGATTGAGCTGAACATTGGCGGTGCGTCCCAGCAGGGGCAATCCGGCAAAGTAACCCGGCCCGTGCGGCATGGTGGAGCGTTTCAGCCTGTTTCTGCAAGCGCCCCCGCGGCGCATGCCGTCAGGCCTTCCGCCTCACCTTCCGCCACCCGGCCGCCAACAAGGTGAAGAGCACTTCATGCCGACTATCAACCAGCTGGTCCGCAAGGGCCGTGTGCCGCAGAAGACCAAGTCCAAGGTCCCGGCGATGGAGCAGAACCCGCAGAAGCGCGGCGTCTGCACCCGGGTCTACACGACCACGCCGAAGAAGCCGAACTCGGCGCTGCGCAAGGTCGCCAAGATCCGCCTGACCAACCAGCGCGAGGTCATCTCCTACATCCCCGGCGAGGGGCATAACCTGCAGGAGCACTCGGTGGTGCTGATCCGCGGCGGCCGCGTGCGCGACCTGCCCGGCGTGCGCTATCACGTGCTGCGCGGCGTGCTCGACACCCAGGGGGTCAAGGACCGCAAGCAGAGCCGTTCGAAGTACGGCGCCAAGCGGCCGAAGTAAGAACCAACGCTGCGGCTGCGGTCCGCTCCCCCTCCCGGACACCTTTGCGAAGGTATCCTTTGGGTGGCCGGGAGGGGGAGCGGGCCGGAGCCGCAAGGCCGGCCCGGATGGGCTGGCCGCACTCCGAAGGAGTTAAACGAAATGTCACGTCGTCGTCGTCCCGAAAAGCGGGTGATCTTGCCCGATCCCAAGTTCGGGGATCAGATCCTCTCGAAGTTCATGAACAACCTCATGCTCGACGGGAAAAAGTCGGTCGCCGAATCCATCGTCTATGGGGCGATGGAAACGATGGAGGCCAAGGCCAAGGCCAACCCGGTCGAGCTGTTCCATTCGGCGCTGACCAACGTCGCGCCGCAGATCGAGGTGCGCTCGCGCCGGGTCGGCGGGGCGACCTACCAGGTTCCCGTGGAAGTGCGGCCCGAGCGCGCCCAGGCGCTGGCGATCCGCTGGCTGATCACCGCGGCGCGCAACCGTTCGGAAACGACGATGTCGGCGCGCCTTTCGGCCGAGCTGCTCGACGCCGCCAACAACCGCGGCAACGCGGTCAAGAAGCGCGAAGACACCCACCGCATGGCCGACGCCAACCGTGCGTTCAGCCACTACCGCTGGTAGTCCGCGCGCACTTTTTCGGAGTTTACTGACATGGCCCGCAGCCATCCGCTCTCGATGTATCGCAACATCGGCATCATGGCGCACATCGACGCCGGCAAGACCACGACCACCGAGCGTATCCTCTATTACACCGGCAAGTCCTACAAGATCGGCGAAGTCCACGACGGCGCCGCGACGATGGACTGGATGGAGCAGGAGCAGGAGCGAGGAATTACAATTACTTCCGCCGCGACCACCTGCTTCTGGAACGACCACCGGATCAACATCATCGACACCCCGGGCCACGTCGACTTCACCATCGAGGTCGAACGTTCGCTGCGCGTCCTCGACGGCGCGGTCGCCTGCTTCGACGGCGTCGCCGGCGTCGAGCCGCAGTCCGAGACGGTGTGGCGCCAGGCCGACAAGTACGGCGTGCCGCGGATGTGCTTCATCAACAAGCTCGACCGCACCGGCGCCAACTTCAAATACTGCGTCCAGTCGATCATCGACCGCCTCGGCGCACGCCCCGCGGTGCTGTTCCTGCCGATCGGCCTCGAGGCCGATCTTCGGG
>JBOHIC010000237.1:0-12203 GCA_050725835.1 Novosphingobium sp. | reverse complement strand
GGGCAGCGCCGAAGGCCAGCGCGAGCGACAGGCCGAGCGCCTTCACAATCCGGCCCGCGGCGCGAGCGTGTTCGCCAAGAATCATCGTGTCCATGCTTTCGCTTCGTGTCCCGAACGGACGCTGCGCGCGCCCCGTGCCCCTGAATTGCGCGTGCCTATACGCGCGCTTGCGGGGCACCTCAAGCGCCTCTAGGGGATTTTTGCCACGGTGCAAGGAGCGCGGTTTTGCGCGGCCTTGCGCCCAGCCGGAAAGGCGCGATACGAGCATGCAGGACGACGAGGTTCTCGCCGAATTCCGCGCCAGCAAGGCGCTGCTCGAAGGCCACTTCCTGCTCTCCTCGGGGCGTCACAGCGCGCATTACCTGCAATGCGCCCGGGTCCTGGCCGATCCGATGCGCGCCTCGCGCCTCGCCGCCGCACTCACTGCACGAATCCCCCGCGAGCTGAGGAAAGAGATCACCCGGGTGGTCTCGCCGGCGATGGGCGGGGTGATCGTCGGGCACGAGATGGGCCGCGCGCTGGGGGTCGAGGCGCTGTTCGTCGAGCGTCCGACCGGCACTTTCGAGCTGCGCCGCGGCTTCGCGCTCGAGCCGGGCGACAGGGTGTTGCTGGTCGAGGACGTGGTCACCACCGGGCTCTCCAGCCGCGAGGCGATCGCTGCGGTCGAGGCCGAAGGCGGCGAGGTGATCGCCGCCGCCGCGCTGGTCGACCGCTCGAACGGCGCGGTCGACCTCGGCGTGCCGTTCTTCCCGCTGATCGCGATCAACTTCCCGACCTATGCCCCCGATGAAGTCCCGCCCGAACTGGCGGCGAGCCCGGCGGTCAAGCCGGGGAGCCGCGCGGCCTAGTGGCTCAGCGCCTCCGCCTCGGCGTCAACATCGATCACGTCGCCACGATCCGCAACGCGCGGGGCGGCGACCACCCAGATCCGGTGCGCGCAGCGGAAATCGTCGCGCAGTGCGGCGGCGACGGGATCACCGCGCACTTGCGCGAAGATCGCCGCCACATCCGCGACGACGACCTCGCCCGGATCCAGGCGGCGACCGCGCTGCCGCTCAACCTCGAAATGGCGGCGACCGACGAGATGGTCGCGATCGCGCTGCGCCACAAACCCCACGCCGCCTGTATTGTCCCCGAGCGGCGCGAGGAGCGCACCACCGAGGGCGGGCTCGACGCCGCCGGCCAGCACAACCGCCTCGCCCCGCTGGTCGCGCGCCTGTCCGACGCCGGCATCCGGGTGAGCCTGTTCATCGCCCCCGAGCCGCGCCAGATCGAAGCTGCGCTGCACCTCAAAGCGCCGGTGGTCGAGCTCCACACCGGCGAATACGCCCACGCCGAGGGCGAGCAGAAGGTGCTCGAACTCAAGCGCCTCGCCGACATGGCCGGGCTCGCCGCCAAGAACGGGATCGAGCCCCACGCCGGCCACGGGCTGACTTATGAGAACGTCCAGCCGGTCGCCGCGATCCCGCAGCTGGCGGAACTCAACATCGGTCACTACCTGATCGGCGAGGCGATTTTCACCGGGCTGGAGGCGAGCGTGATCCGCATGCGCGAACTGATGGACGCGGCGCGTTGATCGTCGCGATCGGCTCCGACCTGTGCAACATCGAGCGCATCCAGGCCTCGCTCGATCGCTTCGGCGAGCGCTTTGAAAACCGCGTTTTCACCGCCACCGAACGGGCCAAGGCGGCGCGGCGGCCCTATACCCGGGCGGGAACCTACGCCAAGCGCTTCGCCGCCAAGGAGGCGTTCTCGAAAGCGGTCGGAACCGGGTTCAAGGCCGGGGTGTTCATGAAAGACATCGGCGTGGTCAACCTGCCCTCGGGCGCGCCGACGCTGGCGCTGTCGGGCGGCGCGGCGGCGCGGCTGGCCAGATTAATTCCGCAAAATCATGAGGCTGTCGTTCATCTCACGCTGACCGACGACCATCCCTGGGCTCAGGCCTTTGTCATTATCGAGGCGCGACCCATATGACCGGAACCACGATGACCAGCGATACCGAGACGCCCCCGCTCGACACCGAGACGCCGCCGAAGCCGGCGGAGAAAGTCGATTGGCTCGCCGAGCTGCGCGGGCTCGCGCTGATGCTGCTGGCGGTACTGGCGTTCCATTCGGTGGTGGCCAAGCCGTTCTACATCCCCTCGATCTCGATGATGCCGGGCCTGCTGGTCGGCGACCGGCTGGTGGTGAGCAAGTATCCCTACGGCTGGAACTGGTCCTCGGTCAGCTTTCACCTCCTGCCCCGCGGTGACTGGCGGGTGTGGGGGGCGACCCCCGAATACGGCGACATCGTCATCGTCGTCCCGCGCAACCGCGAGGAGGACCTGATCAAGCGGGTGGTTGCGCTCCCCGGCGACCGGATCGCGGTGAAGAACGGCCAGATCGTTCTCAACGGCCGCGCGGTGCCGCAGGCGGTCGAGCCGCCGGTGCAGATCCCGGTCGACGACAAGCTCGAATGCGACGGCGGCGGACCGTGCTATTCGGCCTTCGCCGACTATCGCACCCGCCTCCCCTCGGGCCGCGAGGTTTTCGAGCTGCCGACCTTCCGCGAGACCCTGCCCAACGGCGCGAGCTACCTGATCATCGATCACGAACGCCAGATGCTCGACGAAATGCCCGAGCGCACTGTCCCGGCCGGCCACGTCTTCCTGATGGGCGACAACCGCGATCATTCGGCCGACGGCCGCGCCAGCCTGCTGATGAACGGGCTCGGCGGACCGGTGCCGCTGCACGACATCGGCGGGCGCGCCGAATTCATCACCTTCTCCTTGAACGGCAGCGAAAGCTGGAACCCGCTGAGCTGGTGGGGCGGCTTGCGCGAGGGGCGCGGATGGACCACGCTGCGGCCCCGGATCGATCCCCAGCTCAAGGCGCCGCAATGACCCTAAGCTCCGGCAGCTCCGGCTCCGCCCCGCGCCGCCGCAAGAAGGCCGAAGCCGCCGGTCCGCCGACCCCGGCGATCCTCGGCGCGGGGCCGTCCGACGGCGCCGACGCGGCAACCCGGCGCGAGGCCAAGAAGGCGCTGGTGTGGATCGGCATGGCTTCGCTGGTCGCGCTGGTGGTGATCCTCGCCCAGCCGCTGCTGGTGATCTTCGCCGGGATGGTCTTCGCCGCGGCGATCGACGGGGGTGCGCGGCTGCTCGGCCGCGGGCTGCCGATCGGACGCGGCTGGCGCATTGCAATCGTCCTGCTGCTCGCGGTCGCGTTCCTCGTCTGGGTGTTCACCTTTACCGGCAGCCAGCTCGCGGCGCAGGCCGCAGCGCTCCCCGCCACGCTCGAAGCGCAGGCGCTGCGGGTGCTCGATTGGCTCGGCCAGCAGGGCGCGGCGGTCGATCTCAATGATCTCAAGGGGCTCGGCCAGCAGGCGATCGGCGGGGTGATGCAGGTCACCCGCTGGGTCGGCGGGCTGATCGGGGCGCTGACCACGCTGTTCCTGGTGATGGTGCTGGGGATTTACATCGCCGCCGAGCCGCGGCTCTACCAGCGCGGGGTGGCGTGGATGCTGCCGCAGGGCGAGCGCGAGCATTTCCACGCCACCGCCGCGGAAATGGGCCGCTCGCTCAGGATGCTGATGTTCGGGCGGTTGCTCGGGATGGTGGTCGAGGGGATCGGCACTTGGGTGATGCTGGCGATTTACGGGGTGCCGCTCGCCGGGCTGCTCGGCCTGCTCACCGGGCTGCTTGCCTTCCTCCCCAATATCGGCGCGCCGATTTCGGGGGCGCTGATGGTGCTGGTCGGGTTCTCGGGCGGGACCGAAATGGGGATTTACTGCATCGTCGTCTACGTCGTGGTCCAGACGGTCGACGGCAACATCATCGTCCCGATGGTCGCCAAGAAAACCGCCGATCTCGCCCCCGCGCTGGTGCTGGGGGCGCAGCTGATCATGGGGGCGCTGTTCGGCATCCTCGGGCTCGCGCTGGCCGATCCGCTGGTGGCGATGATCAAGATCGCGCTCGAACGCCACGCGGTGCGCGGCGAACCGGCGGCGGCAAGCTGACCCGGTGGCGCTCCTCACCCCGACCATGCTGAGCTTGTCGAAGCACTGCTCTGTCCTTCGCGCCGCATCGCGAAACGGCAAGAACAAGGACGGTCCTTCGACAAGCTCAGGACGGTCGGGGTTGGGAAAAGCGCAGCGGTAATGGTAAGGAAGTTCCTCTACTTCGTCGCCTTCGCCATCGTCCTCTATCTCGGCGGGCGGCTCGCACTGACTTTCTATCCCGATACCCTGTCGCGCTGGGCCTTCGTCCCCTCGGGCGAATTCAAGCCGCAACCGGCGCTGGCGACCAACGTCTACGACGATCCCAAGATGTGGATTTCGCGCCCCGGGTTCGGCGCGGCCGATCCGGCGCGGTGGCAGCCGCGCGGCGCCGCCGCGATCGGCGCCCCAGTCCGGGCCGCGGTGTTCTTCGTCCACCCGACCAGCTACCTCGACAAGGCCGCGTGGAACGCCGCGCTCGACGATCCGACATCGCGCGAGCGCGCTGCGATCTTCGTCCGCGGCCAGGCCAGTCCCTTTGCGACCAGCGAGGAGCTGTGGGCGCCGCGCTATCGCCAGGCCGCGTTCGGCGCGTTCCTCACCGACGATCCGCAGGCGCAGCTGGCGCTCGATCTCGCCTATCGCGACGTCCTCCAGGCCTTCGACTACTTCATCGAAAGTACCGACACGTCCGTTCCGATCGTGCTCGCCGGACACAGCCAGGGCGCGCTGCACGTCAAGCGGCTGCTCAAGGACCGCGTCGCTGGGCAGCCGCTGGCGAAGCGCGTGGTCGCGGCCTATGTGATCGGCTGGCCGGTCTCGCTCGAACACGATCTCGCCGCGATGGGCGTTCCGCCGTGCTCCGCGCCCGACCAGGCCGGCTGCGTGCTGAGCTGGCTGAGCTACGCCGATCCGGCCGACCCGTCGATGGTCCGCGATTCCTATGAGCGCAGCACCGGGCTCGACGGGCAGCCGGTCAAGGGCAGCGCCTTCCTCTGCACCAACCCGCTCACCGGCAAGACCGGCGGCAGCGCCCCGATGAGCGCCAACCTCGGCACGCTGGTCCCCGATGCGACGCTGAAAGAGGGCGAGGTCAAGCGCGGGGCGGTTCCGGCGATCTGCCGCAGCGACGCCTTCCTCTCGATCGGCGCGCCGCCGGCGATGGGGCCTTACGTGCTCCCCGGCAACGACTACCACGTTTACGACATCCCGCTGTTCTGGGCCAACGTCCGCGCCGACTTCGCCCGCCGGGTGGCGGCGTGGAAGCCCTGATCACCGCCCGCGCGGCGGACTATCGCGCGGCGCTGCCCGGGGGCGGGGCGCTGCTCGGGCTCGATCTCGGCACCCAGACGATCGGCACCGCGTTCTGCGACGCCGGCTGGCGCTTCGCCTCGCCGGGCAAGACCCTGGCCCGCGGCAAGTTCGGGGCGGACAAGGCGGCGCTGGCCGGGCTGGTTGCGGAGCGCGGGGTCAAAGGCGTGGTCATCGGCCTGCCGCTCAACATGGACGGCAGCGAAGGCCCGCGCGCCCAGTCGAGCCGCGCCTATGCCCGCAACCTCGCCGCGGCCCTAGCCCTGCCGGTGCTGCTGTGGGACGAGCGCTGGTCCACCGCCAGCGCCGAGCGCGGGCTGATCGAGCAGGACCTCAGCCGCAAGCAGCGCGCCGGGCGGATCGACTCGGCGGCGGCGGCGGTGATCCTCCAGGCGGCGATCGACGCGCTGGCGGCCTAGCTGACCAGCTCGGCCCGCCGCGCGTGCGCTTCCATCGCCACCATCCGGCTGCCCGAACGCTCAGCGCCGCGCCACAGCGCATCGCGCGCCGCGACGTCCTCCGCAACCGAAGCGAGCGCATCGAGCGCGTGGAGCCGCATGCGGTCGCTGGGGTGGTTACGGGCGAAGCGGTGGGCGAGATCTTGCGCTTCCGCGCCCCCGAGCCCGACCGCGATCCGGATGAAAGCCTCGCTCGCGCCGTGGCCGAGGATGCCGCTGACCGTGCCCGCCGCGGTATCGAAGCTGTACTGGTCAAGCCACCCCTGAGCCCCGGTGGCGTGCATCACGTTGAGCGAGACCGAGAGCGCATCCGCCGGAAGCTGGGCGTGGACGTCGCGGTGCGCGCGGTAGTGCATCAGCTTGCCCGGCTCGAGCCGCGAGCGTTCGACGAAGCGGAGACCCGCCGGCTCGCCGCGGTAACCGGCGAGCGCCTCGTAGTCGAACTCGTAATAGTCGCTCCAGTAGCCCGGGCCGAAGTAGCCAAGGGTGAGAAAGTGGAAGTTATGATCGTGCGGCAGCCCGTACACGAACGGCGCGCCGCCGCTGGCGCGCATCATATGCTCGTCGGGCGATGGCCAGAGGTTGGCGCGAAGGAAGAAGTCGTGCCGCCCGGGCGGGGTCAGCACCAGCGCCTGCGGTCCGTAGGAGCTCTGCATCTCGTCCTCGCGGTGGCGCGCGGCGAGAATTTCGAGCAGCACGTCGCCGAGGAAACCGCGGTCGTTACCGAGCCGGCGAAGCTGGCCCGCGGCGTGGAGCAGGCTGTCCTCGTCGCCCGGATCGAACCCGCTGGCGGCGAGTGCGTCCTCGCATTCGGCGAGGCCGATCGCGGCCGCGTCGGCAAGCTCGATCACGCGGGGCATGGGGCAAGTTCTCCCAGCACCGGGTGGCGCTCGATCAGCTGGGCGCGCAGCGCGCCGGCGGGCGCGGCGAGCTCGTCGCCGGCATCGGCGGCAATCGCGGCGAGCGCACGGAAGCCCACCTCGCTGTCGAGCGCGAGGCATTCGCGCAGCACCTGCCAGCGCAGCCCCGCGCTGCCCTGTTCCTGCGCCATCGCCGCGAGCATGGGCGCGGCCTCGGCTCGGCCCATCCGCGCGAGCGTGGCCGCAGCGAGTTCGAGGCGGCTGTCGCGCGCGCTGCCCGCGGCCTGGTGAACAAGCGCTCCGTCGCTCAGGCGGTATTCGCGGCACACTTCGCTCCCGGGGAAGCGCCGCTGGAGCCGCAGCGTGACCAGCCGCCCCTCGACCGAGCGGAGCAGCAGCGCCTGGCGGCTGCTGTCGCGACCGAGCACGCTGCCCGCGCCAAGCGCCAGCGCGCGGCGTTCGAGCCGGGTGGGCGGTGCGCCCGCGCCAGGTCGCTCTATCAGCTCGGCCCGCGCCGCGCCGCCAAGCACGTGCTCCCAACTGCGGTTGGGTGGGAAGGATACCGATTCGGCGGCGCGACGGCGGGCGAACCCGGCCCCATCCACCGCCGCGAGCGCGAGCGTCGTCGCCCCGCTCCGCGCCAGCAGCAGGGTCGAATGGGTGCCGTCGGTGAAATGGCGCAGCGGCACCTGGCCGAGCGGCGCTACACCGAGCGCAGCTACAGTGGCCCGCACGAACCGGTCGACCAGCGTCGCGGCGGCGTCGCCCGCCTCGAAGCAGGCGGCGAGCAAGGGATAGTCCTCGAGCGGCCCGCCTCCGGCGAATCCGGCGAGTTGCGCGTCGAGCGCGCGGATTTCGGGCTGCGCGCGCCAGACCCCGAGCGCACGATAGAGCGCGCCCTGCGCATCGCGCTGCGGGCGGTCGTCCACCCGCAGCGCGCGCAATCCTTCGTCGAGCCGCAAGGCCCGAGCCCCTAGAAGAACAGCCCGTTCGGATCGACTTCAGGCGGCAGCAGTTCGTAGAGGAAGGTCATCAGGACGAGGATCGTATCGTCCGACGCGGCGGCCTGGCCGAGGCTCGACAGGCTGCCGAAAACCCCGGTCAGCGAATCGAGGTCGGGCAGCGCCGACAGGTCGATTTTGGGCAGATTCATGGTCGTTTCCCCCATGCGCGCGCGGCACCAATGCCCCGCCCCGCGACGATGGCGGGAGGCTGCCCCCGGGCTAAATTAAAAGATTGTAATGCGCTGCATCGCTCAGCACAGGAGCCGGCGATGAGCGACAGTCCTTTTCCCCTCGCCGGGCTCGCCCCGGGCGCCGCGTTCGATCCCTCGCTGGCGGCGTCGATGATGACCGGGCGCGGCCACGGCGGCTGGCTGGGGGTGCGTTTCCACGGCTGGGGCGAGTGCTGGATCGAACTGGAGCTGCCGTGGCGCGACGAACTGGTTGGGGTGGCCGAAACCGGGGTGCTCGCCTCGGGCCCGATCGTCAGCCTGATGGACCAGGCGACGTCGATGGCGGTGTGGCACCGCGCCGGGCGTTTCACCCCGCACGCCACGCTCGACCTGCGGGTCGACTACATGCGCGCCGCTGCACCCGGGCAGACGGTGGTCGGCCGCGGCGAGTGCACCAAGCTGACTCGCTCGATCGCCTTCGTTCGCGGAATCGCCCACGACGGCGACCCGGACGACCCGGTGGCGCACGTCACCGGGACCTTCATGGCCACCCACGGGAGCTACCTGTGACCGAGCTGCCGCCCTACGCCAAAGCGCTTGGCATCCGTTTCGACCATGAGGAGGGTGATACGCCGGTGCTGGCGGTCGATTTTTCCGAGCGGATGGCGGGGCGTCCGGGCTTCCTCCACGGCGGGGCGATGAGCGGGCTGATGGAAATGGCCGCGGTCGCGGTGCTCCACGCCGAGCTGGAGCGCCGCGGCGAGCCGATGAAGCTCAAGCCGGTCAACGTGGCGGTCGAATTCATGCGCGGCGGGACCGAGCAGACCACATACGCCAGCGGCACGGTGACCCGCGCTGGGCGCCGGGTGGCGCTGATCCAGGCCGAATGCTGGCAGGACGACCGCGCCAAGCCGATCGCGCTGGCTCAGATGAAGGTGCTGCTCAGCGCCGCCGAATGACCACGACGGCGCCGGGGTGATCGGGCGGAGCTTCGCCCGGCGCGATGGCGACTTGCGCGGCATCGGCGCGGGCGCGGTTTAGCACAGCGGCGGGGACGCCCGGCTCGTAAGCGACTACGCCGGCCTCCCCCAGCCAGCGTGCCTGGCGCAGGGTGAGGTCGTCGGGGTCGTCGCCCGGCAGGGTAAATTCACGGGTCTGTGGCGGCTCGGACTCGCCGCTCTCCAGCCACCGCGTCACCGCATCGGGGGAGAAATCGCGCAGCAGGTCGAGCGCCCCGCTTTCGCCCACCGCGGCGTCGAGCACGCGGCGGCGCTCGGCAGGATCGGGCCAGCGCGCCTTGATCGCCGCTTTCGCCGCGCCGAGCGCCTCGGCCAGCGCGCCGAGCGAAGCGGGGAGGAACCCCTCGAGCCGCAGCCGAACCGCTTTGGTCAGCCCGGCGGATAGTCCGCCCGAAGAGACCGCGACCAGCATCGGCCCGCGCTCGAGCAGGCTCGGCACGGTGAAATCGCAGAGGTCGGGCCGATCGACCGCGTTGACCGAGACACCGCGTTCGCGCAGCCGCGTCACCGCCGCCTCGGGCTCGGCCAGCGCGACGAAAGCGAGGCGCGCAGGCGCCTCGATGTCGTCCGCCACGATCCCCCCGGCGCGCTCGACCAGTCGCCGCTTGGCCTCCGCCGCCTCGCCCTCACCCAGCACGATCACGGGCTCGCCGGCGATACGGTGGAAGAGCGGCAGGCTGTGCATGGCTATCTGAGGAACTCGGGCACCGGCTCGGCGGCGAGGATCGTCGCGGGCTCGATCCGCTGCGCCACCACCGCCCACTTGTCGCCGTCGACCATCACCTCGGGTACCAGCGGCCGCGAGTTGTAGGTGCTCGCCATCGTCGCGCCGTAAGCCCCGGCGGTGCGGAATACCGCGAGGTCGCCCGCCGTCACCGCGTCGATCTCGCGGCCCATCGCAAAAGTGTCCGAGCTTTCGCAGATCGGGCCGACGATGTTGGCCAGCATTGTCGCGCCATCGGGTTCGACCGCGACGAAATCGTGCCAGGCGTCGTACATCGCCGGGCGCGCGAGGTCGTTCATCGCCGCATCGACGATCACGAACGGCGCCGAAACCCCCGGCTTGACCCGGATCACCCGGGTGAGCAGCACCCCGGTGTTGCCCGCGATGACCCGCCCCGGCTCGAACATCAGCGTCGCGTCCCAATCGCCGGCGACCCGCGCGACCATTTCGGCATATTCGTCGGGCCAGGGATAGACCTCGCCCGCCTTGTAAGTCACCCCGACCCCGCCGCCGAGGTCCATGTGGGTGACCGCGTGCCCCGCGCCGCGAATCTCGCGCATCAGTTCGCCCATTCGCACGAACGCCGCCTCGAGCGGGTCGAGGCTCTGCAGCTGGCTGCCGATGTGCACCGCCAGCCCGCGCAGCTCCAGCCCGGGCAGCGCAGAGAGCCGCGCGTAGATCGCCCCGGCGCGGTCATAGGGCACGCCGAACTTGTTTTCGGCCTTGCCGGTGGAGATCTTGCCGTGGGTGCCGGCGTCGACGTCGGGATTGACCCGAAGCGCGCAGACCGCGGTCAGCCCGCGCGCCGCGGCGAGCGCGGCGAGTTCGGCCCCCTCCTCCTCGCTCTCGAGGTTGAACTGGCCGACCCCGGCCTCGAGCGCGGCGATCATCTCGCGTTCGTCCTTGCCCACGCCCGAGAACACCACCCCTTCGCCCGGCACGCCGGCGGCGAGCGCACGGTCCATCTCGCCCCCCGAGACGACATCGGCGCCGAAGCCCTCGGCGGCGACCACCTTGACCACTGCGAGGTTGGGGTTGGCCTTGATCGCATAGGCGAGATGGACGCGCGGCAGGATCGCCAGCGCTTCGCGGAACACGCGGGCGTGGCGGGTCAGGGTGGCTCGCGAATAGACATAGACAGGGGTCCCGACCGCCTCGGCGATCGCACTCAGCGGCACGTCCTCGGCGTAGAGCACGCCGTTCCTCAGTTCGAAATGGTCCATCGGTGAAACTCGGGAAAAGGGCTTATTCGTCGGGCGGCAGGTCGAACGGGTCGTCGGCCCGTTTTTCCGAGCGTTTCCTCAACTCGACGCTGCGCTCCGGGGTCGCCTGCGGGGTGGTCTTGAGCAGCGCCTCGGGGCCGGGCGGGTCGTCGCGGCCATAGGGGGCGACCGGGAGCGTCTTGCCAGCCTGCGGCTTGAGGTCGGCCTTGACGCCGCAGGCCGCGATCAGCGGAACCAGCATCAGGGCGAGCGAACGGCGCATTCAGGACTCCAGCCCAAGCGCCTTGCGCGCCTCGGCGACGCGCTGCCTTACCTGCTCGGGCGCGGTTCCGCCATAGCTGCCGCGCGCCGCCACCGAGGCCTCGACCGAGAGTGCGGCGAAGACGCGGTCGTCGATCCGGCCGTCGATCGCCTGGAGATCGGCGAGCGGCACCTGATCGAGCGCCAATCCGCGGCTTTCGGCGAGCCTGACCGCCGCGCCGGTGATGTGGTGCGCCTCGCGGAACGGGACGTTCGCTTCGCGCGCCAGCCAGTCGGCGAGGTCGGTCGCGGTGGCGTAGCCGAGCTCGGCCGCCGCGCGCATCCGCTCGGTGCGAAAACTCGCCCCGGCAATCATCCCCTGCATCGCCGCGAGGCTCAGCATGAGCAGCCCCGCGGCTTCGAATACTGGAGGCTTGTCGTCCTGCATGTCCTTCGAATAGGCCAGCGGTAAGCCCTTCATCGTCACCAGCAGTGCAGTCAGGCAGCCGATAATCCGCCCCGAATGTCCGCGCACCAGTTCGGCGGCGTCGGGGTTCTTCTTCTGCGGCATGATCGAGCTGCCGGTCGAAAGTGCATCGGGAAGCACGACGAAGCCGAACGGCTGGCTCGCCCACAGGATCAGCTCCTCGGCCAGCCGCGAGAGGTGAAGCGCGCACTGCGCCGCGGCCTGCAAGTAATCGAGCGCGAAATCGCGGTCCGAAACGCTGTCGAGGCTGTTCGCGGTCGGCATGGCAAAGCCCAGCGCCTGCGCGGTCATCTCGCGGTCGATGGCGAACCCGGTGCCTGCGAGCGCCGCGGCGCCGAGGGGGCACTGGCCCGCCCGCGCGTGCGCATCGGCGAAGCGCGAGCGGTCGCGCTGGAGCATCTCGTAATAGGCCAGCAGGTGATGCCCCAGCGTCACCGGCTGGGCGGTCTGGAGATGGGTGAAACCGGGCATGATGCTGGCGGCATGCTCGCCCGCGCGGGTCACCAGCGCGACCTGCAGGAGCCCAAGCGCCGCGTCGGCCTGCAAACAGGCCTCGCGCACCCACAGCTTGAAATCGGTCGCGACCTGGTCGTTGCGGCTGCGTGCGGTGTGCAGGCGTCCGGCGGCAGGCCCGATGAGTTCGGCGAGCCGGCTTTCGGTGGTCATGTGGATGTCCTCGAGGTCCCAGTTCTCGGGCACCCCGTTCGCCTCGTACTCGGCCGCAATCTTGT
>JBOHIC010000236.1:0-14524 GCA_050725835.1 Novosphingobium sp. | reverse complement strand
ACCCGGTGCTGGGCGCTTACGGCGATGCGCTCGGCGGCAAGTGGCTCGGCTATCTCGCTTCGACCGGGGTCTATGGCGACACCGGCGGGGCGTGGGTCGATGAGAGCGCCCCCACCGGAACCGGCCGCCGCACCGCGCGGGCAGAGGCCGACGCGGCGTGGCTGGCGCTGGGGGCAAGGGTTCTGCGGCTGCCGGGGATCTATGGCCCGGGGCAAAGCGCGCTCGAGCGGGTCGAGGCGGGCGCGGCGCAGCGGATCGACTTGCCGGGCCAGGTGTTCAGCCGGGTCCACGTCGACGACATCGTTCAAGGGTTCACAAGGGCGCTCAACGCCGCGGAAGGAGCCTACAACCTTGCCGACGACCAGCCAAGCACCCAGAACGCAGTGGTCGAGGAGGCCTGCCGCCTGCTCGGCCGCGATCCCCCGCCGCTGGTCGCGCTCGACGACGCCAAGCTCTCGCCGCAGGCCCGTGCCTTCTACGCCGAGAACCGCCGCGTCGCGAACGGCAAGGCCAAGCGCGTCCTCGGCTGGACCACTCGCTACCCGAGCTACTGCGAGGGGCTACGCGCCTGCCTTGCGGCCCGATAGCGCGACCAGCAGCCCGGCCATCGCCAGCACCGCCCCGCCCGCGGCGAGCGGGGTCCAGCGGTAGCCTTCGAACAGCGTCGAAAGCCCCATCGCCACCACTGGCACCGCCACCCCGTTGTAAGCCGCCGGGCCCGGACCCCAATCGCGGATAAGCGCGATGTAGAGCGGGAAGGTCAGCACCGAGCCGACCAGCCCGAGATAGGCGACCCCGCCGAGGTAGCGCGGCGACCAGTCGATCGCCGGCGGCCCGGCGGTGAGCCACGACCATACCGCGTCGGCCCCCGTGCCCCACAGCATCGCCCAGGCGAGCAGCACGAGCACGCTCATCCCCTGCGCGCGCTTGCTCGCGAGGAGGACGTTCGACGAGGAGGCGCAGAGAATCGCGCAGGCGGTCAACGCGAAGCCGGCGAAGGCGGCGCTGCCAGCGGGGGCGACGCGGTATTCGTGGAGCAGCAGCAGCGCGATTCCGCCCAGCGCCACCGCCGAGCCCGCAAGGAACCGCGCGCGCAGCTCGGTGCCGAGGAAAATCCGCCCGAGCACCGCGTTGGGCACCAGCAGCAACGCAAACAGCACCGCGACGAGGCCCGAGGTGATGAACCTCTCGGCCTGGTAGACCAGCTGGAAATTGGCGAAGAACTGGAACAGCCCGACCGGCAGCGCGAAGGCGATCGTCGCGCGGTCGAGCAGGGGTTCGCGCCGGAACGCGGCGAGGCCGAACATGGCGAGCGCGGCGAGGAGGAAGCGCCAGGTCACCGACCAGCCGGGCGGGACCGGGCCGAGCTGATCCTTGATCACCAGCCAGGTCGAGCCCCAGATCAGCGCGAGCAGCACGAACGCGGCGATGTGGCGCGCGCGGCGCGCCTCGGCGGTCATGGCGCGGCCCTCACAGCTCGCGAATCGCGCGGGCGAGCGCGGCGACGTCGGCGTCAGGGGAGTTCCATGCGGGGACCAGCCGCGCGGCATCCTCGCCCCAGTCGTAGAACGCGAACCCCTGCCCGCGCAGCGCCTCGCGCTCGGTGGGGGTCAAGCGCAGGAACACCTCGTTGGCCTCGACCGGGTGGAGCAGGCGTTCCCCCGCCGCGCCCGCCAGCTCCTGCGCCGCCGCGTTGGCGTGGCGCGCGTTGGCGAGCCACAGCCCGCCCTCGACCAGTGCCAGCACCTGCGCCGCAAGGTAGCGCCCCTTCGACTGGAGATGCCCGGCACGCTTGCGCCGATAGCGCGCGAGATCGGCGAGCCCCGCGTCGAAGAACACGATTGCGTCGGCCCCCATCCCGCCGTTCTTGGTGCAGCCGAAGCTCAGCGCGTCGATCTCGCCGCAAGCCTCGCGCGGAGAGCACCCGAGGAAGGCGGCCGCGTTGGCGAAGCGCGCGCCGTCGACGTGAACCCCTAAGCCGCGTCCGCGGGCATGGTCGACCAGCGCCGCCAGCTCGGCCGGACGGTACGCCAGCCCGTATTCGCACGATTGGGTGAGCGACAGCGCATGCGGCTGAATCTGGTGGGTATCGTCGCGAATCGGAGCGACCACCCGTTCGACCGCGGCAACCGTGAGCTTGGCCCCCTCGCCCTCGGCGAGCATCAGCTTGGCGCCGTGGGTGTAGAAGCCCGGTGCGCCGCATTCGTCGACCTCGATATGCGCCTCGCGGTGACACACCACCCCGCCGTGCGGGGGAACCAGCGTGGCGAGCCCGAGGCAGTTGGCCGCGGTCCCGGTAGCGACCCACAGCGCCCACGCCGGGCGGCCGAACAGCTCCGAAAAGGCCTCGTCGAGCCGCCGCGACAGGGCGTCGTTGTCATAGGGCGCATCGGCCGCGTCGGCGGCGCGCATCGCCTCCCACACCTTGGGGTGCACGGCGGCGGCGTTGTCGGAAAGGAACTGCATCGCCATTTGTGCATTGGTCAGCGCCGTCCGGCGCGTCAACCTTGGAGCAGGCCCATCCGCGAAGTAACCATAACCCGGCACGGCGACAGCGATGCGGGAGAGTATCGCGCCCACGTCGCGGGGAGCAGCGCTGTCGGCCGCCTCACCTGGGTCCGCCGCGGCGGGTCGCGGATCGCCGAACACACGCTGGTCCCGCGCGAAATCGGCGGACAGGGGGTCGCGGCGCGGCTGGTCGAAGCGCTCGTCGCCGACGCCCGCGCCGAGCGTTTCGCCATCGTCCCGGCCTGCAGCTACGTCGCCGCGCTGTTCAAGCGCCACCCCGAATGGAGCGACCTCGAAGCCTGAGCCGCGCAACCTTTGCCGGTAACTTGTCCTTAACCCCCGAAGCCGACTGTCGGCGCCGGAGACCGGCCACGAAGGAGGGGCCGATGCGCTACGTGATCATGGCCGTCGCCGGCATATTCGCCACGGTCAACTGGCTCGGCACCGCCGACGGCCAGCGCGCCAAGGCGCACTTCTTCGAGAACAACCGCCAGACCGCGCATTATTCGCAGGTGAGCGAGTAGGGGGATTGGGCCGGCGTCGCTTGCGCGTGTGAGCGCGGACTATGAATGGTGCTGCTGGGGAGGATTGAACTCCCGACCTCAGCCTTACCAAGGATGCGCTCTACCACTGAGCTACAGCAGCCAACCATTCGGCGTGCGGGACCGCGCCAAGCGGCGGGTCCGGCAAGGCGCGCGCTTTGGCTTTGCCCCCTTGCTTTGTCAAGGCGCGCGCTGATAGCGCCGAAGCGTGACCGGCGACAGACCTGCCCCTACGCGCGAAGAGCGGCTTGCCGCCAAGCTTCGCGAGAACCTCAAGCGGCGCAAGGCGCAAGCGCGCGAACTTTCGGGTTCGCCGCCGCCGACCCTTCCCAAAGGCGACGCCGCTGGCTAGGGCCGGGCGCTCGAAGCAGGGAGCCTTGTCTTGCCGCGCCTGATCCTCGTCCGACACGGCCAGAGCCAGTGGAACCTGGAGAACCGCTTCACCGGCTGGTGGGACGTCAACCTGACCGCGCAGGGCGAGGACGAGGCGCGCGCCGCCGGGGCGCTGCTGGCGGCCAGGGGCGTGCTCCCCGACATGGCCTTCACCTCGTTCCAGACCCGCGCGATCCGCACGCTGCACCTTGCGCTGCTCGCGGCGAACCGGCTGTGGATCCCCGAGACCAAGGACTGGCGGCTCAACGAGCGGCACTACGGCGGGCTGACCGGGCTCGACAAGGCCGAGACCGCGGCGAAGCACGGCGCCGACCAGGTCAAGGTCTGGCGGCGCAGCTTCGACGTGCCCCCGCCGGTGCTCGAAGCGGGCAGCGCGTTCGATCTCGCCGCCGACCCGCGCTATGCGGGGATCGCGATCCCGCGCACCGAAAGCCTCAAGGACACCATCGCCCGCGTCCTGCCCTATTACCAAAGCTCGATCGTCCCGCACCTGCGCGCCGGGGCGACCGTGCTGGTCTCCGCCCACGGCAATTCGCTGCGCGCGCTGGTCAAGCACCTCTCGGGCATTTCCGACGCCGATATCACGGGCCTCGAAATCCCCACCGGCCAGCCGATCGTCTACGAACTCGACCGCGAGCTGGCGCCCGGCGAGCGCTACTACCTGGCGGAGTCCTGAGATGCCGAAATCGTCCAGCGCACCCGTCGCCATCGTCATGGGCAGCCAGTCGGACTGGGCGACGATGCGCTGCGCCGCCGAAGCGCTCGACAAGCTCGGGGTTGCCCACGACGCCCGGATCGTCTCCGCGCATCGCACCCCCGCCCGGCTGGTCGAATTCGCCCAAGGCGCTGCGGCCGAGGGCTTCAAGGTTATAATCGCCGGGGCGGGCGGCGCGGCGCACCTGCCGGGCATGGTCGCGAGCATGACCCACCTCCCCGTGCTCGGGGTGCCGGTCCAGTCGAAGGCATTGAGCGGGCAGGACAGCCTGCTCTCGATCGTCCAGATGCCCGCGGGGATCCCGGTGGGCACGCTGGCGATCGGCGAGCCGGGGGCGACCAACGCCGGGCTGCTCGCCGCGGCGATCCTTGCGCTGGGCGATCCGGCGCTCTCCGCAAGGCTCGAAACCTACCGCGCCGCGCAGAGCGCCGGCGTGGCGGAACGGCCGGCATAGGACAGTGATTGCGCCGGGCGAAACCATCGGGATCCTCGGCGGAGGCCAGCTCGGGCGGATGCTGGCGATGGCCGCGGCGCGGCTCGGCTATCGCTGCCACGTGTTCTCGCCCGAACGCGATGCCATCGCCGCCGAGGTTTGCAGCCTGTTCACTTGCGCCGCCTGGGACGACGCCCGCGCGCTGGCTAGCTTCGCCGACGATTGCGCGGTGATTACCTATGAGTTCGAGAATGTCCCCGTCGCCCCGCTCGCCGCACTCGGCGACAAGCTGGTGCCAGGTCGCCGCGCGCTCGAGACCGCGCAGGACCGCGTGCTCGAAAAGCGTTTCGTCGAGCCGTTCGGCGGGGTGCCCGCGCCGTGGTGCGCGGTCGACACCGCCGAGGATCTGGCGAGCGCGCTCGCCGCAATCGGCGTTCCGGGGATCCTCAAGACCCGCCGCGACGGCTATGACGGCAAGGGCCAATGGCGCATCGCCGAGCGCCGCGACGCCGAGCTGATCCGCTTGCCCGGCCAGCCGTTGGTCTACGAAGGGCTGGTAGCGTTCGAGGCCGAGTTCTCGGTAATCCTGTGCCGCGCTAGCGACGGCACCACGGTGTTCTGGGACAGCGCCGAGAACGTCCACGGCGGCGGCATCCTCGCGACTTCGACGCTGCCCGCCTCGGCGCTGGTGCAGGGGCAAGTCCCCGCGGCGCGCGCGCTGACGGCGAGGGTTGCCGATGCGCTCGGCTACGTCGGGGTGCTGTGCCTCGAATTCTTTGCGACCGATTCCGGCCCGGTGTTCAACGAAATGGCCCCGCGGGTGCACAATTCGGGGCACTGGACGGTCGAGGGCGCGCTCACCAGCCAGTTCGAGAACCATGTCCGCGCGATCTGCGGGCTCCCGCTGGGCGCTACCGCGCTCGCCGCGGCGCGGGTCGAGATGAAGAACCTGATCGGCGACGCGGTCCACGACTGGCCGGCGATCCTTGCCGATCCCGCCAGCCACCTCCACCTTTACGGCAAGGCCGCCGCGCGCCCTGGGCGCAAGATGGGCCATGTCACGCGGCTCAGCCGGTGAAGCAGCGCGAGATCTTCCTGGTCGTGGCTGTGGCCGACAACGGCGTGATCGGCGCGGCGGGTACGATGCCTTGGCACGTCTCCGCCGACCTGCGCCGGTTCAAGGCGCTGACTGCGGGCAAGCCGATGGTGATGGGGCGCAAGACCTTCGAATCGCTTCCCGGGCTGCTCGCGGGGCGCCGCCACATCGTGCTGACCCGCGATCCGGACTTCGCCGAGGAGGGCGCGGAAGTCGCCCGCTCGGTCGAGGAGGCGCTGCGCCTCGCCAACGCGCCGCACGTCGCGGTAATCGGCGGGGCGGAGATTTTCCGCGAGTTCCTGCCGCTGGCCGACCGGATCGAATGGACCGAAATCCACGCCAAGCCCGCCGGCGATACTCGCTTCCCCGCGTTCGACCGGGGTGACTGGCGCGAGACGGCCCGCGAGGAGCATCCCGCCGACCCGAAGGGGACCGAAGGTCAGCGCCGCGCTCCGGGGTTTGCTTTCGTCACGCTGCTGCGCAATCGTGGGAGCGAAGGGGGAGGCTGATGCGCAAACGGGTGTGGGTTCCGCTGACGCTGGTGCTGCTAGCGGCGATCGGATTTTTCGGTTTCGCCCCCGGCTATCTCGAAGCTGGCGCGAACCAGCGCGACGGCAAGCCGCTGATCGCGGTGAGCGCCGAAGCCAAGGCGCTCCACGCGACGCTGACTATCGTCGATCTCCATTCGGACACGCTGATGTGGCGGCGGGACCTGCTAGTGCGCAGCGACCGCGGGCACGAGGACCTGCCGCGGCTCCAGCAGGGCAATGTCGCGCTGCAGCTGTTTTCGAGCGTCACCAAAAGCCCGCGCGGGCAGAACTACGACGGCAATTCGGGCGACACCGACAACATCACTCCGCTGGTGATCGCCCAGCTCCAGCCGATCCGAACCTGGTTCTCGCTGCTCGAGCGCTCGCTGTGGCATGCGACCAAGCTCGACCGCGCGGTAGCCAAATCGGGCGGCAAGCTGCTCAAGATCGACCGCGCCGGACTGGTCGATGCGCTGACCGACCGCCGCGCCGCCGGCGACCGCGTGGTCGGCGCAATGCTCACGATCGAGGGGCTGCAGAACCTCGAAGGCAAGGCCGCCAACCTCGACAAGCTTTACGCCGCGGGCTTCCGCATGGCCGGGCTCACCCACTTCTTCGACAACGAACTCGCCGGATCGATGCACGGGCTGAAGAAGGGCGGGCTGACCCCGCTCGGGCGGCAAGTGGTCGCGGCGATGGAAGACAAGGGGATGATCGTCGACATCGCCCATTGCAGCAACGCCTGCGTTGCCGAGGTGCTGGGAATCGCCCGGCGCCCGGTGGTCTCGAGCCACGGCGGGGTCCAGGCGACCTGCAAGGTCAACCGCAACCTCACCGACGAAGAGATCGTCGGGGTGGCGCGGACCGGCGGGGTGGTCGGGATCGGCTATTGGGACGGCGCAGTGTGCAGCACCGACCCGCGCGCCGCGGCGCGGGCGATGAAGCACGTCCGCGACCTTGTCGGGATCGCCCACGTCGCGCTCGGCAGCGACTACGACGGCGCGACCACGGTGCGTTTCGACACCTCCGAGCTGGTCCAGGTGACCCAGGCGCTGATGGACGAGGGCTTCACCGAAAGCGAAATCCGCGCGGCGATGGGCGGCAATGCGCTGCGGGTGATCCGCGCCGGGCTGATCCCACTTTCCCGGAAATGACCATCCCCCGGATCGATTCGCGCGACGCCATGCCCGAGGCCCTGCGCGGCGGGATCATCGCGCTGGGCAATTTCGACGGCTTCCACCTCGGCCACCAGGCGGTAGTGCGCGCGGCGGTCGAGTGGGCCAAGGCCGAGGGTCGCCCCGCGATCGTCGCCACATTCGATCCCCATCCGGTGCGCTTCTTCAAGCCCGATGTCCCCCCGTTCCGGCTGACCACGCTCGACCAGCGACAGGAGCTGTTCGCCGCGGCCGGGGCCGAGGCGATGCTGGTGTTCCACTTCGACGCGCTGTTCGCCGCCAACACCGCCGAGGATTTCGCGGTGCGGCTGTTGTGGCACCGGCTCGGCGCGGCGGGTGTGGTGACCGGCGAAGACTTCACTTTCGGCAAGGGCCGCGGCGGCAACATCGCGGTGCTGCGCGAATTGGGCGCGCGCGGCGGGATCGCGGTGCGCACAGTCGGGCCGGTGATGGACGGCAGCGCGCCGGTCTCCTCGAGCCGGGTCCGCGAGGCATTGCACGCGGGCGACTGCGCCGAGGCGGCGCGGCTGCTCACCCGGCCCTTCGCAGTGCGCGGGATTGTCAGCCACGGCGACAAGGTCGGGCGAAAGCTCGGTTATCCCACCGCCAACGTCCCGCTCGGGACTTACCTGCGCCCGCGCTACGGGGTTTACGCGGTGACCGGACGGCTGCCCGACGGAACGCTGCTCAAAGGCGCGGCCAACCTCGGAGTGCGCCCGCAGTTCGATCCGCCCAAGGAACTGCTCGAACCGCATTTCCTCGATTTCGACGGCGATCTTTACGGGCAGGAGATCGAGGTCGCGTTTCACCGCTTCCTAAGGCCCGAGGCGAAGTTCGATTCGCTCGACGCGCTAACCGCCCAGATCGAGCGCGACTGCGCCGATGCCCGCGAGGCGCTGGCGTGAAAACCTGGCTGCGTCGGATCGGCTTCGTCGTCGCGCTGGCTTTCGTGGTGCTGACTTTCGTCAACGCCAGCTGGCTCGCCCCGACCCCGCTCGGACCGGTCAAGCTGATCGCGCACCGCGGCGCATACCAGCAGTTCAGCCACGCAAATCTCGGTCGCGACGATTGCACCGCGACGCGGATCGAGCCGCCGGTGCACGATTACCTCGAGAATACGCTGGCCTCGCTGAACGCTGCGGCGCGGCTCGGGGCGCAGATGATCGAGGTCGATGTCGCCCCGACCAAGGACGGGCGGATCGTCCTGTTCCACGACTGGACGGTCGATTGTCGCACCGACGGGCACGGCGAGACCCGCAGCCTGACGCTGGCCGAACTCAAGGCGCTCGATGCCGGCTACGGCTACACCGCCGACGGCGGCAAGACTTTCCCGTTCCGCGGCAAGGGCGTCGGCGCGATCCCCGCGCTCGAAGAGGCGCTCGCGCTGCTCCCCGACAAGCCGCTGCTCTACAACTTCAAGGGCAAAGACGCGGCCGAGGGCGACCTCCTTGCGGCCGCGCTCAAGGCCGCGGGGCGCGATGTCGAACGGATCGGCGACGGGTTCTACGGCCACCCCGCCCCGGTCGCGCGGATCCGCAGCCACTTTCCCAAGGCCTGGGCCTGGTCGAAGGAGAGCGCCAAGGCCTGCACCACCGGCTATCTCGCCTCGGCCTGGATCGGTGTTGTTCCGGAGGCCTGCCGGGGCGGCACGCTGATGGTCCCGCTCAACATCAAGTGGTTGTTCCCCGGCTGGCCCAACCGCACGCTCGCGCGAATGGAGAGCGTCGGCGCGCGGGCGGTCGTGGTCGGGCCTTATGGCGGCGGCGCGGGGATGGGAATCGACCTGCCCGAACAGCTCGGCGAAATCCCCGCGAGCTACAACGGCTACGTCTGGGTCGAGGACATCTGGAGCATCGGCCCGGCGCTGCGCCCCGCCTACAACCGCCGCAACCCGCGCGAAGACACCGAGCTTGCCGCCGCGCTCGAACGCCGCCGGGCGGCGCGATGATCTACCGGGCGCTCACCCCGGCGCTGTTCCTGCTCGATCCCGAGCGCGCCCACCGGCTGACCATCGCCGCGCTGGGGGCGCTGCCGCCGCTGCCGGGGCCGCGCCCCGGTGGGCCGCTGGCGAGCACGGTCGCGGGGATCGCCTTTCCCAACCCGCTGGGAATGGCCGCGGGGTTCGACAAGGACGGCGAAGTGCCCGACGCGCTGCTCGGGCTCGGCTTCGGCTTCGCCGAGGTCGGCTCGATCACCCCGCTGGCCCAGGAGGGAAATCCTAGGCCGCGGCTGTTCCGCCTCTCCGCCGATCGCGGAGTGATCAACCGCATGGGGTTCAACAACGCCGGGGCCGAGGCCGCGGTCGAACGGCTCGCGGCGCGGGCCTGGCGCGGCGGAGTGGTCGGGATCAACCTCGGCGCGAACAAGGATTCGGCCGACCGAGTCGCCGACTATGCAACGATGGCGCGGCTGATGGCCCCGCTGGCGAGCTATCTCGCGGTCAACGTCTCGAGCCCCAACACCCCCGGTTTGCGCGCTTTGCAGGACGAGGGCGCGCTCGCCGCGCTGCTCGACGCGGTGCTCGCCGCGCGGGGCGCCGATGGCCCGCCGGTGTTCCTCAAGGTCGCGCCCGACCTCCAACCCGCAGACATCGACGCGATCGCACGAATCGCGCTCGACAAGAGGCTCGGCGCGCTGATCGTCGCCAACACCACGATCTCGCGCCCGGCATTGCGCTCGCCGCACGCGATTGAGGCTGGCGGCCTCTCCGGCGCGCCGCTGCGCGATCTCGCGCTGGCCCGGCTGCGCGACTTCCGCAAGGCCACCGGCGGGGCGATCCCGCTGGTCGGGGTCGGCGGGATCGCCAGTGCTGAGGACGCCTGGAGCCGCATCCGCGCCGGGGCGAGCCTGGTCCAGCTTTACAGCGCGATGGTCTATGCCGGGCCGGGGATCGCCCGCCGGGTCGTCCGCGGGATCGAACGGCTGATGAAGCGCGACGGATTCGCGAGCATTGCCGCCGCGGTCGGAAGCGAATAGCCTTGGCGCCATGCTCTCCCGCCTGATCGCCGGCGCGCTCGCGCCGCTCGTCCTCGCCGCCTGCACCGCGGGCACCGCCGCCCGCCCAGTCGCGAGCCTGCCGCCGCGCCAGACTTTCGCCGCAGGCATGGTCAGCGCCGCCGACCCGCGCGCGGCCGAGGCCGGGGCCGAAATGCTCCGCGCCGGCGGCAGCGCCACCGACGCCGCGCTCGCCACCCTGCTCGCGCTGACCGTGGTCGAGCCGCAGAGTTCGGGGATCGGCGGCGGCGGGTTCCTCGTGGTCGACGACGGTAAGGGCCGGCTCGAAACCATCGACGGGCGCGAGAAGGCCCCCGCGGCGGCGACGCCCGAATGGTTCTTCTCGGAGGGCAAGCCGCTGGGGTTCCCCCAGGCGGTCCCCGGCGGGCGCTCGGTCGGGGTGCCGGGCAATCTCGCGCTGATGGCCAAGGCCCATGCCGGGCACGGCAAGCTCGCCTGGAGCGCGCTGTTCCAGCCCGCGATCCGCCTCGCCCGCGATGGCTGGGCGCAGACCCCGCGCAACGTCGATTTCCTCATCGGCGCGCGCGAAACCGGCGCGCTCAGCGCGGAGGCGCGGGCGATCTACTACGCCGCCGATGGCGCGCCGCTGCCGGCCGGGACGTCGATTAAGAACCCGGCGCTCGCCGTCTTCCTCGAACGGCTCGCCAAAGAAGGGCCGCAGGCATTCTACAGGGGCGAGAATGCAGCGCAGATCGCCGCTGCCGTATCCACATCGCCGCGCAACCCCGCCCCGATGACCCGCGCCGACGTTGGAGCTTACCAAGCCAAGCCGCGCCCCCCGGTGTGCACCTTCTACCGCAAGCACCGGATCTGCGGGATGGGTCCGCCCAGCTCGGGCGCGACCACCGTGCAGGGCGTGCTCGGCCTGCTCGAACGCTTCGACATGAAGGCGCTGGGCAAGGATTCGCCAGTAGCCTGGCACCTCATTGCCGAGGCCCAGCGGCTGACTTACGCCGACCGCGAGCGCTACCTCGCCGATCCCGATTTCGTTGCGGTCCCGGTCGCCGGGCTGCTCGCCCCCGACTACATCGCCGCGCGCGCGCAGCTGATCGCGCTCGACCGGGCGATGCCGAGCGTCGCCCCCGGCAACCCCGCCGGGGTAAAGACCGCGCTCGCCGACGGGCTGCAAGTGGCCGAGCAGGGCACCTCGCACTTCGTCGCGATCGACCGCTGGGGCGAGGCGGCGACGCTGACCTCGACCATCGAGAGCTCGTTCGGCTCTGGGCTGATGGTCAATGGCTATTACCTCAACAACGAGCTGACCGATCTCAGCCTGATCCCCAGCCGCGACGGCGCGCCGGTCGCCAACCGGGTCGAGGGCGGCAAGCGCCCGCGCAGCTCGATGGCGCCGACGCTGGTTTACGGACCCGACGGCAAATTGCGGCTCGCGGTCGGCGCGGCGGGCGGGACGACGATCCCGGCGCAGGTATTGAAAGCGATCATTGCGGTGATCGACTGGGACCTTTCGGCGCAGGACGCGCTGGCGCTGCCGGTGATCTTCGCTCCGGGCGGCGACACCGTTTACGTCGAGAGGGGTTCGAGCCACGAAGCGCTGATCCCCGCGCTCAAGGCGATGGGCCACAGCGACGTCCGGATTCGCGGCGCGAGCTTCAAGGCCAACGCCATCGAAGTGGTCGGCGGACAGCTTCGCGGCGCCGCAGATCCGCGCAGCGACGGTGCCTCCATCAGCCAATAGAACCCCGCCACTTGCCGCTACGGCAAAGCGCGCTAACCTTGTCCGAGAGAGCGGGGGAGAGGTGACGCAACGTGGATATCGGTGATTTCCGGGCGAGCCGGAACCTGGTCGATCTTTTTCTCAAGCGTGCCGACGAGCTTGGCGACAAGCCGTTCCTGTGGGCCAAGCGCGAAGGCGAATGGCGATCGATCAGCTGGGCCGAATCGGCGCGGCGGGTCTGCCTGCTCGCCGAAGCGCTGCGCGGACTCGGGCTGAACGACGGCGAGCGGGTGATGCTGGTCAGCGAGAACCGCCCCGAATGGTGCATCGCCGACCTCGCGATCATGGCCGCGGGGTGCATTACGGTCCCCGCCTATGTCACCAACACCGAGCGCGACCACGCCCACGTGCTCGACAATTCGGGCGCATCGGCGGTGATCGTCGCCGACGACAAGCTGGCCAAGCCGCTGATCCCGGCGATGCTCCGCTCGGGCCAGGCCGCGCACTTGATCGGGATCCAGCCGCTGCGCGCGGCGCAATCAGGCAGTTTCGACTATCACGAGTGGGACAAGCTGATTGTCGGCGACGCCAAGGCTGCGCGCGCCGCGGTCGAGGCGCGGATCGCCGGGATTTCGCGCGAGGCCACCGCCTGCCTGATCTACACCAGCGGCACCGGCGGCGCACCGCGCGGGGTGATGCAGCACCACGGCGCGATCCTCGCCAATGTCGACGGCGCGGCACGGGTGCTCTCCGAGGACTTCGGCTGGGGCGACGAGGTGTTCCTGAGCTTCCTGCCGCTGAGCCACGCCTACGAGCATTCGGGTGGGCAGTTCCTGCCGATCGGGATGGGCGGGCAGATCTACTACGCCGAAGGGCTCGAAAAGCTCGCCAGCAACATCGAGGAGGTCCGTCCGACGATCATGGTGGTGGTCCCGCGGCTGTTCGAGGTGCTCCGCGCGCGGATCATGAAGCAGGTCGAAAAGCAGGGGAAGTTCGCCAACTACCTGATGGACCGGGCGATGGGGATCGGTTCGATGAAGGCCAGGGGCCGGCGCGGGGGCAAGGGCCGACTGCGCGACAAGCCGATGGACCTGCTGCTCGAGCGTACCCTGCGCCCGAAAATCCGCGGGCGCTTCGGCGGACGGATCAAGGCGATGGTCTCGGGCGGCGCGCCGCTCAACCCCGAGGTCGGGGTGTTCTTCGATTCGATGGGGCTGACCATGCTCCAGGGCTACGGCCAGACCGAGGCCGGGCCGGTAATCAGCTGCAACCGCCCCAAGGCCGGCCTCAAGATGGACACCGTCGGCCCGCCGCTCGACGGGGTCGAGGTGCGCATCGCCGAGGACGGCGAAATCCTCGTGCGCGGCGAGCTCGTCATGCACGGCTACTGGCGCAACGAGGCCGAAACCGCCCGGGCGCTGCGCCCGGACCCGGCGGAGCCGGACAAGGGCGCCTGGCTCCACACCGGCGACGTCGGCCATGTCGACGAGCACGGGCGGATCGTCATCACCGACCGCAAGAAGGACATGATCGTCAATGACAAGGGCGACAACATCTCGCCCCAGCGGGTCGAGGGGATGCTCACACTCCAGCCCGAGATCGCCCAGGCGATGGTGATCGGCGACAAGCGGCCTTACCTCGTCGGGCTGGTCGTCCCCGACGCCGAATGGGCGCTCGACTGGGCCCGCGCCGAGGGCGAGAAGTTCGACCTCGCCGCGCTCCAGGCGCTCCCCGCCTTTCGCAGCGCGCTCCGCGCTGCGCTCGATCGGGTCAACCAGGAGCTCTCGGTCACCGAAAAGGTCCGCCAGTTCACTTTCGCCGACGAGGCCTTCACCATCGACAACGAGGAAATGACCCCGAGCATGAAAATCCGCCGCCACAAGCTCAAAGAGCGCTACGGCGAGCGGCTCGACGGGCTTTACAAGAGCTAGCGCGTGCCCCGCCACCAGGCGCGGAGGCGATCCCGCAGGCTATGGGGCGCAGGCGTGACGGCAGGGCGAACCGGCGCAAGTGGCGCGGGATCCGGTTCGTCCTCTTCGATCCAGCCTGTCCCGCTCGGCCAATAGGCGATCGATTCCTCAGCTGCGGGCAGCTGCGGCGCTTCCGGCTCGGGCATGACCGCCGGGGATTTGACGGCGGGCGGCTCGTAGGCGGTGAGGAGCGCCTGAAGGCGCTCCTGGAGTTCGGGTTCGAGCAGGGTGAAACCGGGCGCGGTGTCGGGTTCGGGCGCGGCGAAGGGAAGGGGCAGCGGCTCTGGTTCGGGCCGGCCCGCGGGAGCCGGCAAGGGTTCGGCGCGATCGACCGGCTCGAAAGGAGGGCGAGGCGTCGGATCGCACTCCGGCTCTGAAGGTTCCGCAAGAAACGCCTTCGGCGCAACCGGCTCGAAGCGGGGCAGCTCGGGCAGCGGTTCGGGCCAGTCGTCCGGATCGTCCTCGCTCGGCT
>JBOHIC010000235.1:0-6845 GCA_050725835.1 Novosphingobium sp. | reverse complement strand
GAGACCCCTATGGCGATCAGCGATCACGTCGATCTGGCGACCTTCATCGCGGGCGCGAACCGCCGCAATCCACACCAGCCCGAATTCGTCCAGGCGGTGACCGAAGTCGCCGAGGACATCTTCGATTTCATCGCCGACAAGGAGGAATACCACAGCCAGCAGATTCTCCGCCGGATCGCCGAGCCCGACCGGGTGGTAAGTTTCCGGGTGTGCTGGGAGGATGACGCAGGTCACATCCGCGTCCAGCGGGGCTGGCGGGTGCAGAACAACAATGCGATTGGACCCTACAAGGGCGGCATCCGCTTTCACCCAAGCGTGACCGAGAGCGTGCTCAAATTCCTCGCCTTCGAGCAGACCTTCAAGAACGCGCTCACCGGGCTGCCGATGGGCGGGGGCAAGGGCGGCTCGAACTTCAACCCCAAGGGCAAGAGCGTGCGCGAGATCATGCGCTTCTGCCAGAGCTTCATGACCGAGCTCTACCGCCACATCGGCGCGGATGTGGACGTGCCCGCGGGCGATATCGGGGTCGGCGGTCGCGAGATCGGGTTCATGTTCGGCCAGTACAAGCGGATCACGGGCGAGTTCACCGGGGTGCTCACCGGCAAGGGGCTCGAATGGGGCGGTTCGCTGATCCGCACCGAGGCGACCGGCTACGGCGCGGTCTATTTCCTCTCCGAAATGCTCGCCACCAAGAGCCAGGACCTCAGCGGCAAGACTGCGGTGATCTCGGGCTCGGGCAACGTCGCGACCCACGCCGCGGAAAAGATCGTCCAGCTCGGCGGCAAGGTGCTGACGCTGTCGGACTCGGGCGGGTTCGTCCACGATCCCGACGGGCTGACCCAGGACAAGATCGACTGGGTCAAGGCACACAAGACCCACCGCCGCGGCCGGATCGAGGAATACTGCGAGGCATTCAAGGGCGCGAGCTTCCATCCCGGCAAGACCCCGTGGGGCGTGCCCTGCGACGTCGCCTTGCCCTGCGCCACCCAGAACGAGCTGCTCGGCGAAGACGCCGCGACGCTGATCGCCAACGGCTGCAGCGCGGTGGCGGAAGGGGCCAACATGCCGACCGATCTCGACGGGGTGCACCGCTTCAAGGCGGCGAAGCTGCTGTTCGCGCCGGGCAAGGCCTCGAACGCCGGCGGGGTCGCGGTCTCCGGCCTCGAGATGAGCCAGAATTCGGAGCGCCGCTCGTGGTCCGAGGCGGAACTGCAGCAGATGCTCAAGGACATCATGAGCGGCATCCACGCCCGCTGCCTGACCTATGGGGACCGCGGCGGCGGCTATTGCGACTACGTCAAGGGTGCCAATATCGCCGGGTTCAAGAAGGTCGCCGACGCGATGCTGGCGTTCGGAGTGGTCTGATGGCGGAGACGCCGGGCAAGCTTTCGCCGCAAGCGGTGCACCTGGTCCGCACCGCGACGCAGACCAACCTCATGCTCAGCCAGATGGCCGACCAGAAGGCGAGCATCCTGATGGGCGCGACCTTCGTGGTCTTCACCATCGCCATCGGTCAGTCGCGCGGCGGGCCAGTGCCGCTCTCGCTGCTGGTGCTGGCCGGGTTCGCCTTTCTCTCGGCAATGTGCGCGGTGGCCGCCATCCTGCCATCGATCGCTTCGAAAAGTAGTGGAGGAAGTCAGCCCAACCTGTTGTTTTTTGGAACGTTCACCCATCTGTCGGAAAGTGAATTTGCCGACCGGGTGATAGCCGAACTCGGCGATGACGAGCGAATCTATCGCACCATGCTGCGCGACATCCACCAGAACGGGATGGTCCTCCAGCACAAGAAATACCGCTACCTCAGGATCGCTTACACCGTGTTCCTGGCCGGTCTGGTGACGACTTTCGTCGTGTTCCTGTTCGAGGCGCGGGTGTGGTGGGGGGCGGTGCGGCTCTAGCGAACCCCGAGCAGCGCGGCCTGTTCGCGAAGCTTTGCCGCCGAGCCGGGGTTTGCCGCAATCGCCGCAGCAAGCGCCGCCTTGGCCTTGTCCGGCTCGCCCAGCGTCACCCGGCTGCGGATTAGCATGATCCAGCCATCGACGTTGCGCGGATCGGTGCGGAGCTTGGTTTCGAGCCGGGCGACCATTCCTTCGGCCATCTCGCGCTGCTCGGCCGGGCGCATCGCGCTTGCTTGCTGCAGCTCCGCCGCTGTCGGCCCCGGAATCGCGCGCGCGACCGTCGGCGCAGTAGGCGGCGGCTGGCGAACCGCAGCGAGGCGTTGAGCCACGGCGATCCGGTTGATCTTGCCGACCTGTTCGATGGTGCGGCGCAAGTCGGCTTCCCACGGCGCGCCCGGCGGGGTGTCGGCGAGCAGCGCCAGCCAGGCGTCGATCGCCCCCCGGTGATCGCCGGATAGGTCCTGCCTCACCGCGAGGAAATAGCGCGCCCGTGGATCCTTGGGATCGAGCCCGATCGCGCGTTCGAAGTCCGCGACCGCCGCCGCGGGCATCGGATCGCGCTCGCTCGCCATCACCCGCGCTTCGCCGAGCGATGACCAGCTTCGCGCCGAGGGGGCGATCTCCGCCGCCGTCGCGAAGGCCGGCACCGCCTCGGCGAACCGGCCCTGCTCGAACCAGGCGTTGCCCAGCGCTAACCAGGCATCGTCGTCGCCCGGGTTTTCGCGGGTGCGCGCTTCGAGCGCGGCCAGCGGATCGGCCGCCGCGCCTGGCGAATCCGACCCGCTAGTCGCCGCGCCGCCGCCCGCGCTTAGCGTCTTGTAAGCGACCGCGCCGCCAACCAGCGCCAGCGCCAGCACCAGCGCGATCGTGCCGGGGCGGATACCCCTCGTTTCGCCTTGTGCCATCGCCGAAATCCGGTCCATAGATTGCCCGCAGGAAGCGCCGGGTGTGGAAGAGCTGCCCGGGGAATGCAACCGCCGGTCGCTCATCGGTTCTGGGGAGAATGCGTGGTCGATTCCGTGCGCATCGCGATTGTCGGATCGGGCCCCGCCGGGCTCAGCGCCGCGGCGCGCGCGGCGCAGCTCGGTCTCAGCCACGTTCTGCTCGAGAAGTCCGACCATCTCTCCGACACGATCTTCAAATACCAGAAGGGCAAGCACGTGATGGCCACCCCGAGCGCGCTGGTGCTGCGCTCGGACCTCGCCTTCGATGCGGGCAAGCGCGAGGTGGTGCTGGGGACCTGGGGCGATCAGACCGCGGGGCACGGTGTCACCATTCGCTACAATTCGGAAGTCACTGCGATCGAGGGCGAGGAGGGCGGTTTCACCCTCAAGCTTGCCGACGGCAGCGCCATCGCAGCGGAAAACGTCGTCCTGGCAATCGGCACCCAGGGCAACCCCAACCTCGTCCGCTGCCCGGTCGGCGCGGGCGCGGTGGTGCAGTACCAGCTCGACGATCCCGCCGAATACACCGACGAGCACATATTCGTGATCGGCGGCGGCGATGCGGGGATCGAGAACGCGCTGGGGCTGGCGGCCGACCCGGCGCAGGGGAATGTCGTCAGCCTGGTCAACCGCACCGCCGAATTCGCCACCGCCAAAGCCGCCAACGTCAAGGCGCTGCTCGCCGCACGCGACGCCGGGCGGATGACGATCCATGTCGAATCCAGCCCTTCGGGGATCGAGCCGGGCGAAATCGCGCTCGAAACCCGCGACGGCGAAGTCAAGATTCGCTGCGACCGGGTGATCGCGCGGATGGGCTCGGCCCCGCCGCGAAAGTTCGTCGAAGGGGTCGGCGTCGCCTTTTCGAGCGAGGACCGGCTGGCCTTCCCGACGCTCGGCCCGACCTTCGAATCGACCAAGCCGGGGATCTACGTGATCGGCGCGCTGGCCGGCTATCCGCTGATCAAGCACTGCATGAACCAGGGCTACGACGTGGTCGAGTTCATAAACGGCAACACGAATCTCAAGCCGGCGGACGAACCGATTTTGGAGGCGCGCTTCGCGGCGCTTGCCGTCAAACGACCGGTCGATGACTGGCTCGATCTGCTCAAATCGAACGTTGAAATCTTCCGCGAACTCTCGGTGCTGCAACTGCGCGAGATGCTGCTCGACAGCACGGTGCGCAGCTTCGCCAAGGGCGAGGCGCTATTTGCGCGCAACGAACCGGGCTCCTCGCTGTTCGCGCTGGCCGAGGGGTCGGTGTTGGTCGAAGTCAGCGCGGCCGATCCATCGGTCACCGTCCCCATAGAACAGGGCTCGATCGTCGGCGAGGTCGGGCTGATCTCGGGGCGCAAACGCGGGGCGACCGTGCGCGCGGCGGAGCCCTGCGTCGCGGTCGAGCTGTCGCGCACCGCCGCGCTCAAGCTGATGGCCACCGCGCCTTCGGTCGAGCGGGCGATCACGCGGATTTCGATCGAGCGCCAGCTGCTCCAGATGTTCGGCTCGGGGCTGACCCGCGAGGACGTTGCCGAAGTGGTCGGGCTCGCAGAAGTCCGCACCGTCAAGGCGAGCGAAGTGGTGCTCGCCGAGGGCGATACCGGCACCGACATCTACGTCATTCGCCGCGGCTCGATGATCGTCGAGAAGCAGATCGGCGGGCGGCCGGTGTTCCTTTCCTACGTTCCCGCCGGCTCCTACGTTGGCGAAATGGCGCTGATCGACGGCACGGCGCGCACCGCGACGGTCAAGGCGGCGATCCGTTCCGAAGTGATCCGCCTCCCCGGCGAGGCCTTCGCCCGCCTGCTCGAGCGCAAGCCCGAACTGCGCAAGAAGGCGCAGACCGACATGGCTGCGCGGCGCGACATCAACGCCTTCGTCGAGGGCCGCAAGGGCGAGTTCTCCAGCGCGGTCGACCTGTGGTCGCAGTCCGCGCAATTTCTGCTCGACAACGGCATCGGCGAAGCGACCGACGTGCTGCTGATCGACGAGACGCTGTGCGTCGGCTGCGACAACTGCGAGAAAGCCTGCGCCGACAGCCACGACGGGCTTAGCCGGCTCAACCGCGAGGCGGGCAAGACTTACGCCCACCTCCACGTGCCCACCTCGTGCCGCCACTGCGAGCACCCGCACTGCATGGCCGATTGCCCGCCCAACGCGATCAAGCGCGGGCCCGACGGCGAGGTGTTCATCGACGAGACCTGCATTGGCTGCGGCAACTGCCAGCGGAATTGTCCTTACGGGGTGATCCGGATGGACGCGGTGCCGCCCAAGAAGCCGCCGCTGCTCAGTTGGCTGCTGTTTGGGGCCGGACCGGGGCCGGGCGAGGCCAGCCCCAAGTGGCGCAAGCAGCACGGCGATCCCGAAGCCGCCAAAAAGGCGATCAAGTGCGACATGTGCTCGGGGATCGAGGGCGGTCCTGCCTGCGTTCGCGCCTGCCCCACCGGAGCGGCGATCCGCGTCGCGCCCGAAGGCTTCCTTTCGGTCGCGCGGCTGGCAGAGGAAAGCTGATGGCGAGCCTCCCCAATGCCCGCAAGCCTGCCCGCCAGACCGCCCGTGAGGCGGTTAGCGATCACGAAGGCTTCCTGCGCCACCGCAATTTCCGCTGGCTCAAGCTCGCGCTCGCCCTGAGCGCAGTGGCGGCTCTGGCTTACGGCCTGGTCGATGCCCAGCCGCGCCGCAACGGCGGCAGCTGGCTCGGCTATGCGCTGGGCACGCTGGGACTGGGGCTGATCGTCTGGCTGGCGCTGCTCGGAGTGCGCAAGCGGCGGATGAGCCGCGGAGCGTGGTCGCTCAAGGCGTGGACTTCGGCGCATGTCTATCTGGGCCTCTCGCTGATCGTGATCGCCACGCTTCACACGGGGTTCCAGCTGGGGTGGAACGCCCACACCCTCGCCTATGTCCTGATGCTGCTGGTGATCGCCTCGGGGATTTACGGAATCGTCGCTTACGCCGCGCTGCCCGCGGCGCTGAGCAGCAACCGCGAGGAAATGACCCAGCCGCAGATGGTCGAGGCGCTCGCCGCGGTCGACCGCCAGCTCGAAACCGCCGCACAGCCGCTTGAACGGCGCTGGGCCGACGCGGTGCTCGCCGCGCTCGGCGAAGACCCGCTGAGCGACGGGCTGGTGCGACGCCTGCGCGCCGGCCATTCGGGCAGCGCGACCGCGGCGACGGTGGCGGCGTTCAACCGCGCCGACGCCGGGGAAAGCGCCGCTCCCGAGATCGTCCGGGTCGAGGCCCTGCTCCAGAAACGCCTCGCCCAGCTCGACCGGTTCCGCCGCCACTTGCGCTACAAGGCGCTGCTCGAAGTGTGGCTCTACGTCCATGTCCCGCTGACTTTCGCGCTGCTCGCCGCGCTCGCCGCGCACGTGATCAGCGTGTTCTACTACTGGTAGCGGGGCGTGGGGGGCTTCCGCCTGCGGACCATCGAGGTCACCGCCGACGGGCGGCCGATCGTCCGCAACCGCGATTTGGCCGGGGCCAGCGCGACCATCGGCCGCGCCGCCGAAAATACGCTTCACCTGCCCGATCTCGCACTCGATCCGCGCCACGCGGTGCTGACGCTCGAGCCCGATGGGCGGGTCCGCGCCGAAGCCGCCGGAACGCTTGGTTTCGGGCTCGACGGACGCTCGGTCACCAGCGGCATTATCGACCCTGCGAACGGCGGCGAGCTCGGCTTCGGCGGCTACCGCATCGCGGTGAGCCGCGATGAGGACGGCGCGGTGCTGCTCACGGTTTCCGAGCATCAGGCGCCCGAAGCGAGCGCCAACTTCACGCTTGCGGGATTGCTGCCGGGGCGGCGGGTGCTGTCATGGAGTTTCATCGCCGCGATCCTCGCGCTGTTCCTCGCCTGGCCGATCGCCTCTAACCTCGCCCGCGATCCGGCCGACAAGACGCAGCGCGTCGGCGGCGACGCGGCGTGGAGTTCGGGTCCGCTGAGCTTCGCCCACCGCACCCTCTCGGACAAGTGCGAGGCCTGCCACGTCAAGCCGTTCGAGGCGGTGCGCGA
>JBOHIC010000234.1:0-1553 GCA_050725835.1 Novosphingobium sp. | reverse complement strand
CATCGACCAGCTGGCCGATCGCCCCGTAGCCCAGCAGCAGCGCCTTCGAGCCGAACAGCTCGCGCTTGCCCGGCGAATCCGCCAGCCACTCGTGCCGGTCCTGTGCCCGCACCACCTCGCGCCAGCCCTTGGCCACGGTGAGCATCCCCATGATCACGTATTCGGCAATGGTGATCGCGTTGATCCCCGCGCCGTTGGTGATCCGCACCCCGCGTTCGGCCAGCATGCCCAGCGGGGCGAAATCGAGCCCGGCGTAGATCGAATTGAGCCATTTGAGGTTCTCGGCGCGGGTCATCGCCTCGATCATCGGCTCCTTCTTGTCGAGATCGAACCAGCCGATCTCCGCCTCGGGCGCGAGTTCGAGCATTTCCTCGACCGAGCCGTACCAGCGCGGCTCGACCCATTCGGGCAGGCCGGCCTCGATCAGCGGGCGGATCAGCGCGGAGAGAACGGCGATCCGTTTCCCCTGAGCTTGTCGAAGGGTCATGGCGTACTCCGGTAAGCGGCGAGCATCGGCGGGGTGTGGAGGCAGGCGGCGAAATCGAACGGGCGGGTCACGAGCGGCGGCACCCGCGCGGCGTCCTGATGGCGCGGGTTGAGCAGCACCACGTCGCCCTCGGGCAATACCCGCGAGCGCACCGCGGCAAGCAGCGAGCGATTGCTCACGAGCCATTCGCCCACCCAAACGCGGATCGCCTCGTCGCCGTCCGCATCGGGCGCGCGCTCGGGCATGGCGTCGACCTCGGTCCAGCCGAGCACGAAGTCGCCCGGAATGCCTGCAAGGTCGCGCGGCTGATACCGCAGCGCAATCAGCACCGCGAGCCCGGCCTCGGAAGCCAAGCTCACCACCGGAACGCCGGGCGGCGCATAGCGCGCACCGTTGAGCTCGGCACCCCGCCCGTCGAGCGCAACATGCGGCGCGCGGGTGAGCCGCCAGAGTTTCACCGGGCGGGCTGTTCGATAGCCTTGCGCGCCGCGTCGGTGAGAAAGGCGCTGCGGGTCAGGTGGCGCTCGGCAGCGGCCTTGTCGATTGCGTCGAGGATGCCGCGGTCGAGCGAAATATTGGCGCGCACGACCCGGCCGGTCCGGCGAATCCGCGGCACAGCGACAATGAATGCGCCCGCGGCAAGATCCGCCGCACAAGCCGCCTGCACCTGATCGAGCCGCATCGGCTTCACATCCGCGGCATCCTCGAACCACAGTTCGAGCGCTTCGCACGCGTTGGGCATCACATCCTCGATCTCGTCGGCCGCCGAGAAGCAGCCCGGAAGGTCGGGAAACTCAACCCCGAAGGCGCTGTCATCGTCCTTGCGGACCAGGGCATAGAAATACTGCATCGGGCTACCTTTCCGGATCGGGTTCAGTCCCAACCCGCCATTCGGGCGATGCTTCGCGCGGTGCCGATCGGCAGGTCCCGTTTGGGATGGGGCACGATCACGGTGCGCCCGTCCTTGCGAAACTTGTGATGCGAGCCCTTGGTCGCCACCAGCACGAAGCCATCCGCGAGCAGCCGCCTGACGATCTTGCGACTATCCCGCTCCATGTGTATTTAT
>JBOHIC010000233.1:0-2156 GCA_050725835.1 Novosphingobium sp. | reverse complement strand
CCCATAGGGTAACCCTAGGTTCTGGGTGGCCGGGCGGGGGAGCGGGCTGGTGCCGCTTCTGCCGTCAGGCAGACAAGGACTCTCACTTCTGGCACGTGGGGCAGAACCAGGTGCTGCGTCCGCCTTGGACAATGCGCTTCACCGTGCCGGCGCAGCGAGCACAAGGCTCGCCTTCGCGGCCATAGACCTCGAAGCGCTTCGAGAAATAGCCGAGCTGGCCATCGACGTCGGCGAAGTCGCGCAGCGACGATCCGCCCGCCGCGATCGCTTCGGCGAGCACCGCCTTGATCGCCGGCACCAGCCGTTCGAGCGCGGGGCGCGTCGCCCTGCCCGCAGCCTTGCGCGGATCGATGCCGGCGCGGAACAGAGCCTCGCAGACGTAGATGTTGCCCAACCCGGCGACGATCCGCTGATCGAGCAGCATGAGCTTGATCGCCGCGATCCGCCCGGCGAGGGCCGCCTTGAGGTGCGCCGCGGTGAAGTCCGCGCCGAGCGGCTCCGGCCCGAGCGCGGCGAAGGGCGGCCACTCCGCCAGCCGGGCGGTGTCGACCAGGTCGACCGAACCGAACCGGCGCGGGTCGCACAGCGCGAGGACATGGCCCGCCTCGGTCTCCAGGACGAGGTGATCGTGCTTGCCGATAGCCTCGGGATCGATCCGCCAGCGCCCGCTCATTCCGAGATGGAAGACCAGCGTGGTCTCGCGGTTCGTGTGGATCAGCCCGTACTTGGCGCGGCGTGCCAGCCCGGTGACGGTTGCCCCGGTCAATGCCTGTACCAGCCCGAGCGGGAACGGCCGGCGCAGGTCGGCGCGGTGGGTCGTCACCCTCGCCAACTGCGCTCCGTCGAGGTAGCGCGCGAGCCCGCGGACGGTGGTTTCGACCTCTGGAAGCTCTGGCATCGCGCGCTGCTATCAGCCTTTGCGCGGCGGGCAAACTCTCCTAGAGCGCAGCCGATGAGCGAGCAGGTATCCTTCGGTTACGACGAGGTTTCCCCCGAGGAGAAGACCGCACGGGTCGGCGCGGTGTTTTCCAGCGTGGCGAAGAAGTACGACGTCATGAACGACGCGATGTCGGGCGGCATGCACCGCTTGTGGAAGGACCGCTTCGTCCGCCGGATCAAGCCGCGCGCCGGCGAGCAGATCCTCGACATGGCCGGCGGCACCGGCGACATCGCCTTCCGCCTCGCCGAGGCAGGTGCGAGCGTGACTGTCTCGGACATCAACCAGGACATGCTCGACGTCGGGATCGAGCGGGCGCTGGACAAAGGCATCGACAGCCTCGTCTGGTCGCGCCAGAACGCCGAGGAACTGGCCTTCCCCGACCGCAGCTTCGACGCCTACACGATCGCCTTCGGCATCCGAAATGTCACCGGCATCGACGCGGCGCTGGCCGAGGCGCACCGCGTTCTGAAGCACGGCGGGCGGTTCTTCTGCCTCGAGTTCTCGACCACCGAATGGCCCGGGTTCAAGCAGGCCTACGATCTCTATTCGCACAAGCTGGTCCCGCGGCTCGGCCAGGCCATCGCCGGGGACGCCGAGAGCTACCGCTACCTGATCGAATCGATCCGCCGCTTTCCGCCGATGCGCGAGTTCGAGGGGCTGATCCGCAAGGCCGGGTTCGCGCGGACCAAGGTCGAGCCGATCTTGGGCGGGCTGGTCGCGATCCACAGCGGTTGGAAGATTTGACCCAGCCTATCGTCCACATCTTCCGCCTACTGCGCTGGGGCCGGACCCTGGCGAAGCACGGCGCGCTGCGCGGGATCGAGCGCGATCGCAACACCCCGCCGCAAGTCCGCCGCCTCACCCGGATCGCGCGGTTCGGGACCATCCAGCCGCGCACCCCCGACTATGCCGGGGCGTTCCAGGATATCGGCCCCGCCGCGATCAAGCTCGGCCAGACGCTGGCGACACGGCCCGATCTGGTGGGTGAGGAGGCGGCGAACAACCTGCTGTTCTTGCAGGACGATCTTCCCCCTGTGCCCTTCTCTTCGATCCACGCCGAGATCGAGGCGAGCTTCGGGCGGCCGCTGGCGGAACTCTATGCCGAGATCGATCCCGCGCCGGTCGGCTCGGCCTCGATCGCGCAGGTTCACAAGGCGGTCACCAGCGAGGGCCGGACGGTCGCGGTCAAGGTGCTCCGCCCCGGCATCCGCGAGAA
>JBOHIC010000232.1:0-18187 GCA_050725835.1 Novosphingobium sp. | reverse complement strand
CGCGTTTGCCGAGCAGGATCGCGCCGGTGATCCCCGCGCGGTCCCCAAGCGACGGGGCGACGATGTAGCTTTCGAGGCCGGGATCGAGCTGGGGCGCGGCGATGTAGCCGGCGAGGCGGGCTTCGGTCGCGCGGCGCAGCGCTGCAAGCAGCCCGGGCGCCTTCATCACCCCGCCGCCGAAGACCAGCCGGTCGGGCATGTGGAGCAGGACGATGGCGGCGGCGAGCTGCGCGAGGTAGCCGGCGATCAGCGCGGTCGCTGCGGGATCGGCCAGCTCGGACAGGCTCGCGCCCCACCGCGCCTCGATCGCCGGTCCTGCGGCGAGTCCTTCGGCGCAGGAGTTAGCGTGGAACGGGCAGACCCCGGCGAAGGCATCGCCGGGATCGCGCGCCATCGGCAGGTGCCCGGCCTCGTAGTGCGAGAACCCGCCGAGCGGCACGCCGCCGCGGACTACGCCGGCGCCGATTCCGGTGCCGACGGTGGTGTAGGCGAGAGTGGTCGTCCCCGCGCCCGCACCCAGCGCCCACTCGCCCAGCGCGGCGCCGTTGACGTCGGTATCGACCACCAGCGGCACACCGAACCCTTCCAGCGCGTCGTGAAACCGCGCCCCGCTCCACCCCGGCTTGGGGGTGGTGGCGAAAGTTCCGTAGGTCCGCGAGGCGGGATCGATGTCGATCGGTCCGAAGCTGGCGATCCCGAACGCGCCGATCTGCCCGTGTTCGGCCGATGCTGCACGGAACCACGCTGCCATCTCGAGGAAGCATTCCGTAGGCGTACGCGTGGCGATCCGTGTCTCGGCGAGCACCGTCCCGTCGGGAAAGGCCAGCGCGAGCACGAACTTGGTCCCCCCCGCCTCGACCGCGCCGATCAGCGCCTGCGCCATTTTCCTACACCCTTTGCAACTGATAACGCGCCGAATCGCCGTTCGGCGGGTTTATCAAACCGTTCGCCAATCACCGGAGTGAATTGCATGCGCACAATCGTATTCACCTGCGCGGCGGTGCTCGCGCTGGCCGCGTGCTCGGGCGGGGGCGAACCTTCGGCGGCGCCGAGCGAAAGCATAGCAGCGGCCGAGCCGACCAGCGCGGCCGCGCCGACGCAGAGTTCCGCGCCGACCGTTGCGTCGATCCCGGAGGCGTTGCACGGCCGGTGGGGGCTGGTCCCCGCCGATTGCACCAGCACCCGCGGCGACACCAAGGGGCTGCTCACGATCGATGGGAAAACTCTCAAGTTCTACGAATCGGTCGGCAAGCTCGGCGAAGTGACTGCGGCGAGTGACAACAGCCTGCGCGCCAGCTTCACTATGCAGGGCGAAGGGATGGAATGGGTTCGCGACATGGAGCTGGCGGCCGCTGGCGACAAGCTGACACGCCGCGAATTCGGCGCTGAGGCTGCGGCCGAAGCCTTCGTCTATACCCGCTGCTAACGGAGCCGCGCGCAGCCGCTGAGCGTGGTGTCGCCGAATGCGACCTGCGCGGTCCAGGCATAGACGGTATCCGACATCCCGTCGCTGCAGGTGCCGGGCGCGATGCGGAGCACGAAGGACTGGCCCTCGAGCGTGCCTGCCCACACCTGCGCCGAATTTTCGCGGGCGCGCTTGGCGGCGAAGGCGGTGCCGGGCTGGTTCTCCGGCGTCACATAGCGCAGCTGCTCGCCCTCGACCTCGACCGACCAGAACGGCTCGGTGCCCAGTGCCTGGAAGCGCTCGGCGGGAGCGGGCGTGGGGCTGGGTGGGGGTGAAGGAGCCGCGCTGCTTTCTGCCACAGCCGACGTCGCTGACGGGGCGGTTGCAGGCGCTTCGGGCGCGTCGCGGCAGGCGGCGAGCAGGGCGAAGAGGACCAGAGCCGTGTTACGCATTGCCCACCACCCAGCACGCCAGCGCCATGAGCAGGCCGCTCGTCCGGTTGGCGCGGAATCGGGCGAGCGCATTGTCGGGATCGTCGGGCCGCAGCGTGGCCGCTTGCCAGGCGAGGTGCAAGGTGACCGGCACAAGCGCGAGCAGCACCAGCGGATCGGGGCGGAGCAGCCAGAACGCCAATCCCCATAATGCGAGCGCGGCGGCGTAGAACGCGGTCACTCCGGCGCGGACGTGTCGCCCCAGCGTCTGCGCCGATGAACCGATCCCGACGCCCGCGTCGTCCTCGCGGTCCTGGCAGGCGTAGATCGTGTCGTAGCCGATGCACCAGCACACCGCACCGGCGTAAAGCGCGGCGAGCACCTCGAGCCGGTCGGAGCGCAGCGCGACCCACCCGACCGGCGACCCCCAGGTGAAGACCAGCCCGAGCCAGGCCTGCGGGAAGCCGGTCAAGCGCTTCATGAACGGATAGGCCGCGACCAGCGCAAGGCTCGCCAGGGCAACCGCCTGCGCTTGCCAGCGCAGTTGCTGCAGCACCACCAGCCCGACCAGGCACAGCGCGACCAGCCAGACCCACGCCGCGCGCTTGCCCACCGCGCCGCTGGGAATAGGCCGGGCGGCGGTGCGCGTCACTCGGCGATCGAGGTCGGCGTCGACGATGTCGTTGTAAACACAGCCCGCCCCGCGCATCGCCACCGCGCCGAGCAGCAGCCAGAGCAACAGGTCCCAGCGGCTCTGCCCGCCCGCCAGCAGCACCCCCCAGCCGCAGGGCCAGTAGAGCAGCCACCACCCGATCGGCCGATCGAACCGGGCGAGCTGCGCGTAGTTACGCGGAGCCAGCGGGAGCGCAGCGATCAGGCCGCGGTGCTCGCTATCGGGGACGATGACGGGAGCGGCGTCGGCCATGACCCGCGGTAGCCCAACCGCCACCGCGAAGGAACCCGGCCTCGCGACAGTCCTGCATTCAGGGAACCACGAAGTCGATCGGCGAGCCGGCTCGGACGATCAATGGCCCGCCGGCGAAGACCTCGCCATCGAGGACGAAGCGCTCCGGCGCGATCCGCAGAGTCGCCGGGTCGCAGCAGCGGATGCCCCAGCGATTGACGGCATAGCCGGCGAGCCCGAACAACATACCCGCAAGCTTGACCAGCGCCCACCGCGGCGGGGCCGCCATGCCGAGGTACTTGAGGCCTGGGCGGGGCGGTCCGAATGGGCGCAGCGCGAGCGGAAAGCGTTCGAGCGTGCTGATCATCGCGAGGTAGAGTGGGGCGCGATGCTGTTCGCCGCCGTCGAGCCAGACCGCCATCGCTTCGCCTCGGCGCCACGGATTGTCCCGCCCGCCGAAGCTGGTCTGGCCGATCGCCGAGGCCACCGCCATGCCGACCGCGAGGTTGCCGAAGGCGCCGGCACGGTGGGCCGCTTGCCCCAGCATTGTGGCTTCGACAAAGGCGCCTGCCCCAAACAGGAAGCCGCGGGCGAACGGCGCGACCTGCCCTGCGCGGGTGAGTTCGAGCGGGCAGCGCCGACCGAGGCTCGGACGTGCGGTAGCTGCGATGGCATCCTCGAGTCCCCACCGGCGCGGAATGCCGAGGTCGCGTGCGAGGGCGTTGGTCTTGCCCGATGGGACCAGCGCAATGCGGGGCAGGCCGGCGGCGAAGCAGGCTGGCGCGGCGGAGAGGACGTCGCGCAGCGTGCCGTCGCCGCCGTCGATCACCAGCGTCTCGATCCGCGCGCGGGCGAAACGCTTGAGCGCCTGCGCCAGCTGCCCCGGCGATTGCGGGCGCGCCCAGTGGATCGAGCGCAAAGGCGGTCGTGCGGGGCGTTCCCCGCCGCGATTGCGATGGGCGCGGCCGTTGAGGATGACGCCGATCTCGCCCGGAATCGCACCGCGCGGCAGCGACAGGCCCTGTTCCAGCTCGATCAGCATGGCGGCTGTCCCCTAGCGACGCGACGCGAAAGCGCTCGCGCCGCCACAGGGGACGATCATCGGCCCTACAATGCACGGTCCCCTGCTTGCCCAAGGTTATGCCCGATCGGCGGGCTCGTCACAATCGGGTGCGAACAGCGCCGGTCAAACCGGACGCGCTGGCGACTTTCAAGTGCGCGCAGGGTTGGCTATCGAAGCCCATGCCCGCCACCCCCGCCTGGCCGCCCAAGAGCGCCCCGCGCCTGTTCGTCGGCGATGTGGTGGCCAAGGGTGCGACGGTGACGCTTGGGGGGCCGCAGGCGCACTACCTCGCCCGGGTGATGCGGGTGAGTGCCGGCGACGCCGTAGTGCTATGCGACGATGTCACCGGCGAATGGGCGGCGCGGGTGGTCGATGCGGGCAAGCGCGACGTGATGCTGACAGTCGAAATGCTGCTGCGCCCGCGCGAGGCGGTGCCCGACTTCACCCTCTGCGCTGCGCTGCTCAAGAAGGACCGCTTCGACCTGGTGCTCGAAAAGGCGACCGAGCTCGGTGTCCGCCGTATCCAGCCGGTGCTCACCCGCCGCTGCGTCGCCGACAAGCTCAACCTCGAGCGCGCCCGGGCGATCTGCGTCGAGGCGGCCGAGCAGTGCGCCCGCACCGCGCTGCCCGAGCTTTCCGCACCGGTGAAGCTGGAGGCGCTGCTGCGCAATTGGTCCGCGGGCCGAACCTTGTTCTTCGCCGATGAGGCCGGGGGCGAAGCCGCGGCGGAGCAGTTCACTCAGCACCCCGGCCCCGCAGCGCTGCTCACCGGCCCCGAAGGCGGCTTCGACGAGGCCGAGCGCGCCGCGATCCTCGCATTGGCGCAGGCCCGAGCGATCACGCTCGGCCCGCGTATCCTGCGCGGCGAGACCGCCGCGATCGCCGCCACCGCGCTGTGGATGGCCAGCGCCGGCGACTGGTGAAATAGGGCTGGCGCAACAATCGTTCGTCACTTACCTCCGCGCCATGAGCACGAGACAGGTTTCGAATCGCAACGATCCGCCGATCGAGAGCCGCGATCAGCTGGTCGCGCCGATGGCCAAGGGCGAGAAGCCGCGCGAGCGCTGGCGGATCGGAACCGAGCACGAGAAGCTGGTCTACTGCGTCGGCGATCACCACGCCCCGTCCTACGAAGAACCCGGGGGCATCCGCGATCTGCTGATGGCGCTCGAGGACTATGGCTGGAAGCCGGTCGAGGAGGTCGGCCCGGATGGCTTGGCGAACGTCATCGCGCTGGCCGGGGCGGACGGTGCGGTCAGCCTCGAGCCCGCAGGCCAGCTCGAGCTTTCCGGCGCGCCGCTCGAAACGCTCCACCAGACCTGCGCCGAGACCGGGCGGCACCTCGACCAGGTCAAGGCAATCGGGGCCAAGACCGGCAAGGGCTTCCTCGGCCTCGGCATGTGGCCCGACAAGACCCGCGGCGACCTGCCGATCATGCCCAAGGGGCGCTACGCGATCATGCTGCGGCACATGCCGCGGGTGGGTTCTCTCGGGCTCGACATGATGCTGCGGACCTGCACCATCCAGACCAACCTCGACTATTCGAGCGAGGCCGACATGGCGCAGAAGTTCCGGGTCAGCCTGGCGCTGCAGCCGCTCGCCACCGCGCTCTTCGCCAACTCGCCGTTCACCGAGGGCAGGCCCAACGGCTTCCTCTCCTACCGCAGCCACATCTGGTCCGACACCGATCCGCACCGTACCGGCATGCTGCCCTTCGTGTTCGAGGACGGCTTCGGTTACGAACGCTACGTCGACTACATGCTCGACGTGCCGATGTACTTCGTGTTCCGCGACGGGGCCTATATCGACGCCGCGGGTCTGAGCTTCCGTGACTTCATGAAGGGCGAGCTTTCCGTCCTTCCCGGCGAACTGCCGCGCGAAAGCGATTGGGTCGATCACCTCTCGACCGCGTTCCCCGAGGTCCGGCTCAAGTCGTTCCTCGAGATGCGCGGGGCCGATGGCGGGCCGTGGAACAAGATTTGCGCGCTGCCCGCGTTCTGGGTCGGGCTGCTCTACGACCAGACCGCGCTCGACGCCGCCTGGGACCTGGTCAAGGGCTGGGACATGGCGGGGCGAGAGGCTTTGCGATCGGCGGTTCCAAAACTCGGCCTCGACGCACCGCTGCCCGGCGGCGGCACGCTGCGCGACATCGCCGGCGAAGTGCTGGCGATCAGCCGCGCCGGCCTCAACGCGCGCGCGCGTCTCAATTCGATGGGCGATACCGAGGCCGGGTTCCTCGGCCCGCTCGACGAGATTGTCGCCAGCGGCAAGGTTCCCGCCCAGCGCCTGCTCGACAAGTACCACGGCGCGTGGGGCGGAGACCTCAGCCGGATCTATGACGAGGAGAGCTTCTGATGATCCTGATCATGGGTACGGTGCGGATCGACCCGGCGACAATCGCGGTGGCGCGGCCAGCGATGGCGGCGATGGTCGCAGCGAGCAATGCCGAGGACGGGTGCGAGGCTTACGCCTATTCGCAGGACCTGCTCGATCCCGGCCTGATCCATATCAGCGAACGCTGGCGGGATCGCGATGCGCTCGCGGGCCACTTCCAGACACCGCACATGGCGCAGTGGCGCGCGGCAATTCCCGGGCTGGGCATCTCGGATCGCAACCTCAAGCTCTACGAAAGCGACGGGGGCGAAGCGATCTAGCTACTTCGCTGGCTGCAGCACCGGTCCGCGCGGGCGCAGCAGACCCTTTAGCCGCCCCAGGCCGCGGGTGATCGCGGCGTTCTCCGCCATCCACGCGTGGTAGTCGCGGTACTTGGCGTCCTCGGCCGAGAGGTGCGCTTCCTCGGTCCTGGCGCGCCAGAAATAGATTGCGTTGGTCAGAGCCAGGAAGAAGCAGTTGCGAACCACGTCGGTGGTCGAGTTGCTGGTCACCAGGAAGGGCAGGCTCGAGCACCACCAGAACAGGTTTTTGGAGAGGTAGGCCGGGTGACGGGTGAAGCGGTAGGGGCCGTTGGTGATCACCCCGCGGTACGTGAGGTTGGAGAAGCGCAGCCCGAAAATCACCGTCGCCCAGGCGTAGCAAGCGGTCAGCGCCGCGAGCAGAGCCCCCCACACCCACAGCACCAGCGGATAGCCGGTGAACCACACCGCCCAGTCCTGAGTATTGACCTCGTAGCTCATCAGCCCGCCCGTGCCCATCAGCACGAACGGCGGGTAGCACAGCAGCGCCGCCAGCCAGCCGGCGAGGAACGGGTTGGCGCTGCGGATCTGCGCGTCGAGCGGCTTGAAGGTAACGATGTAGCCGACCGTGCCGATCTGCACGTCGAGCAGGAACATGGCGGCGATGGCGATGCGGGCGATTCCCACCGGATCGCCGCCCAGCGCGGCGAAATCGGTGCGAACGATCTCGCCGAACAGCCCCGGCAGGATCGAAATCATGAAGGCGGTGAAGAAGCCCTTGACCGCCCAGGCGCGCAAGTGCCGCCAGACTTCGTCGCGGTCGAAAGCCTCCCGCCCGATCAACATCGCCCCGAAGTGCCACGCGCCGTCGCGCGGATCGATAAGCACCCGGTCGAGCCACAGCACGTATGGCACCGAGAGCACGAACAGCGGAATCGCCGCCATTCCCAGCACATCCATCGCAAAGAGGTAGGGCTCGAACCAATACCACCGCGCGACGCAGTAGAAGAACCCGATCGCCGCCCAGGTCGCCCACAAGCCGGCAAGCTTGGTCAGCGAGACATCGAGCGCCGCGGAAAGCGGGCGCGGACGCGACCAGTCGATCCCGGTCGAGGGGCGGCGGTGGACGCGCTCGACCAGCACCGACCACACCACCATCGGCAGGCCTGCGGCGATCAGGCCGCACAGCGCGGCATAGGGCCCATCGAGCACCGCGCGCGGGCCGGGCAGGGCGAGCGCATCGGCTATTCCCGGCCAGGCGCGGCACAGCGCGACCCAGGCGAACAGCCCCGCCACCCCGACCAGCCCGACGGCCGACGAGACGTCGCTTTCAGGCCGCGGAGCGGCGGCGGGCGGACGCGCGGACATGCCCGCGGCCTAGCCGAAAAGGGTTAAGGCGCGGGTAACGCGGGGCTTTAGCGAAAGGCGCTGATCCGCCCGCCGTCGTCGAGGATGTAAAGCGTGCTCCCCGCCACCACCGGCGCCAGGGTGACGCTGTCCTTGAGCGTGACGAAGGGCGCGACCGAACCGTCGGCGACGCTCGCCGAATAGACCTGGCCCTTCGAGTTGGCGAACCACAGCCGGTTGTTGGCGAGCAGCGGGCCTGCCCAGTACACCGCGTTCTTCTTCTTCTCTTCGTTCTCGAAGCGGGTCAGCTGGGTCAGCCAGCGGACCTTGCCCGAGGCGCGGGCGATGGCCATCAGCTTGGCGTCGTCGGTGAGGGTAAAGATCCAGTCGCCCGAGACCGCCGGGGTCGAAATGCCCGCGACGTTGAGCTCCCAGATGCGTTGCCCGGAGACCAGCTCATAGGCCGCCATGCGCCCACCCTGACCGAGCGCATAGACCCGGCCGGCGTCGATAATCGGATCGGCGTCGATATCGGTGAGGATCCCGACCTGGGTCGAGATCGAGGTCCGCGCCAGCGCGTCGGACCACAGCTCGCGGCCGTTCTCGTAGCGGTAGGTCACCAGTTCGCCGGTGCTGAAGCCCGAGATGATGCTGCCCTGCCCGGCGGCGGGGGCGGCGACCCCGAACACGCCGGATTGTCCGGCCGAGGCGTTCTTGTTCCACAGCGCGGCGCCGTCGGCAGCGTCGAGCGAGTAGATCTGGTTGTCCTGGGTCATCACGAACACCGCGTTGAACGCGATCGTCGGCGAGCCACGCAGCGGCCCGGCGGGCTTGACCTTCCAGAACTGGCTGCCGGTATTGGCGTCGAGCGCGGCGACTTCGCCGACCCCGGTGGTGACGTAAACCCGGCCGCTATCGAAACTTGCGCCGCCGCCGAAGACCGAACTGGCGCCGTCGCCCTCGACCCGGAAGCTGGCGGTCCAGCGCGCCGCGCCGGTCGCGGCGTCGAAGGCGTGGAGTACGCCGTCGGTGTCGAACACGAAGACCTTGCCGTCGCCGATCACCGGGGCGGCGGCTAGCCGGCGACGCTGGCTCGAACCGGCGACCTGCGCGGTCCACGCGTTCTGCGGCGCATCGCTCAGCGCGGGGTGGCCATAGGCCTTGCTCGCGGTCCCGCCGGCCTGCGGCCAGTCGGGATTGGCCGCCGCCGTGGGCAGCACCACTGCGATCGAGGCGAGCGCGGGATCGACCTTGGCCCCGCTCTCGATCCGGCTGAGGATCGGCACGCGGTTGCCCACGGTCGGGGTCTTGGGCTTGTCCTTGCCGCCGAAAATGCCGCAACCGCCGAGCGAAACGGCGAGCGCGATGAGGAGGGGCAGGGCGTAAATTCGGGTCTTGGTCATGCTAGAGCCTGTCCTGAGGGGATTGATGCGTCGTGACGGAGCCGATTCTGGCCCAGCGCGAGGCGCGAGGAGGAAGCGATGCTCGCCCATCGTGACCAACGAGCAACGCTGCGCTGGGCCAAAAGCGGCCCGCCCCTGCGGGGTCGCTCTGGGAACCTGGTTGGCAAGCGTCGCGACGCTTGCCCGGGGGACAACCCGCGCTGCGCGCCGCTCCTACCCACCGAGCTTCCCAAAACGATCACGATGCATCAATCCCCTCAGGACAGGCTCTCAGGTCCTTGCCGCGGGCGCTCATTGCGCCGCGCCCGTGGGGGCTTGAGTCGGAACGGAGTCGGTGGTTTCGCCCTCGCCGCCCGCGGCCTTGACCACGTCGTCGATCGCATCGAAGCCAAGCAGGCCGGCCATCTGACGGGTGCGGGCGCGCACCGATTCGGGCGCGGTCTTGTCTTTCGATACCGCGACGAACAGCGGCCCGGCGCGGTCCTTGTCGCCCGCCTTGAGCCAGGCCATCGCGCTCATTTCGCCGGCGCTGCCGAACCACGGATTGCCGGGCACGGCGAGCGGCTTCAATCGGTCGATAACTTGCTGCGGGGGGAGCGTGTCGAAGCGGATTGCGATCTCGCGGACCAGGGCGAGGTCGCGCAGCGGCTGCGGCGCATCGCCGTCGAGCGCCACCGCCGCGAAGCCCTTGGCGGCATCTTCGGGCTTGCCCTGCTCGAGCTTGGCCGCTGCGACCATCAGCTTGGCGATGTGGGCGTTACTGCCTTCGGCGGCGAGCGGGGCGAGTTCGCGCAGGCCCGCGTCGAGATCGCCGCTTTCGATCCGGTCGAGCGCGAGCGAATAGCGTTCGGCTGCTTCGCCCTCGGCGCTGCGCTGGCTGCTCTGCCAGTAGAGCCACCCGCCGAGCCCGGCGAGGCCCAGCACCACCGCGGCGCCGAGCGGCTTGCCGTAGCGCTTGAGGTTGTCGAGGAACTCAGCCTCGCGCAGCGCGTCGTCGACCTCGCGCAGGAACCCGTCGCTCTGGCTGGTCTTGCCGTCGGCGGGAGGCGTGGTCGGGGGAAGGGCCAAGTGCGGGTCTTTCGGGCGGGGGAACGGGTGCGGGGCTGTTTAGCGGATGGCTCGGCCAATTCAACGCCCGCGTCTGGCTTTTTCGGGGTGAAGCGCGGGTGAACGGGGGTCAGGCCAGGTCGGGCAGCCCCATAGCGCCTGCATAGACGCGGCGATAGGCGGCAATCATCCTGTCGGCGTCGAACTCGGTCTGGGCCTTGGCGCGGTTGGCCTTGCCGATCGCGGTGCGCAGCGCAGCGTCGGCGGTGAGTTCGGCGAGCGCGGCCGAAAGCGGGGCTTCGTCGCCCGCGGGAACAATGAATCGCCGGTTGTCCGCGGAAACCATCGCCGCGACATCGCCGACGTCGGGAGCGGCGACCGCCAGCCCGGCCGCCATCGCCTCGACCACCGAGACCGGGAACTGCTCGCTGTCGGAGGACAGCGCGAAGAGGTCGAACAGCCCGATCACGTCTGCTGGATTCTCGACGAAGCCGGGGAGGTGCACGCGGTAGCCGATGTCGAGCCGGATCGCTTCGGCGCGGATCGCCTCGCGCTCCGGTCCCTCGCCGGCAATCACCAGGTGCCAGGTGTCGGGCAGCGCGGCGAAGGCGCGGACCAGGCGAGGCAGGTTCTTGACCGGGCGCAGCCCGGCGAACGTGCCGAGCCAGCGCTCGCCGGGATGTTTGATTACCCGCGGCAGCGCGTCGGGCGGGGCGGGGCGGCCATAGTCGGCGGTGGCGATGCCGTTGGCGATGCGGATCACGTTCGGCTGGCGCCACACCCCGCGGGCGATCGCCTCGAGCCGGCGTGAGGGCACGATCACCGCTGCCGCACGGCGCAGCGCGACCCGGCGATACCAGTTGCGCGATGGTTTGAGCCGCACCGCCTCGTCCTGGTTGAACCCGTCCTCGTGGTGGACCAGCGACGGCAGCTTGAACGCACCGGCAAAGACCGTGTGCGCCAGGACTGCGTCCATCGCTCCCCAGTTGTAGGTCAGGATCAGGTCGAAACCTTGCATCGCCTGCGCGAGACGCCGCAGCCTGCCCGGCGTGGGCCGTCCGGCAAGCGGCGGGAAATCGCGCGGATAACTCGCCGGAATGCCCGGGGCGACGTGGTGCGCGGCGTCGAGCGCGAGCGGCTCGGCCGAAACCACGGTGTGATGGATGCCCGGGCCGAAGGCGCTCATCAGCGCGGCTGCGCGCAGTTCCTTGCCCCCGGCGTGGAAGCTCGAGTGGAGGTGCAGGAAGCGCAAGGCGCGCTCCGCTGCGCTCATTGCACCCGGGCCAGCAGGCGGGCGATCCCGGCGCGCGCCTCGGGCTCGTCGAGCGAAGGAGCATGGCCGACCCGCGGCACCGTGACCGCTTCGCCCTGCGGCAGGACAGCGAGCATCCGCGCCAGCGTCGCTTCGGCGAGGATGTCCGAAGTCTCGCCGCGCACCACCAGCACCGGCTTGTCCGCCAGCGCGGCGATCGCCGGCCACAGGTCTACCCCGCCGTCGGCGCCCGCGGGCTGGGCGAGCGGTTCGGCGATCTTCATGTCGTAGTCGAACACCACCCGGCCGTTGCTGCCCAGTGTCATGCAGCGCTTGGCCATGGTCAGCCAGTCGGCGATCTCGTAGTCCGGGAACACCGCGGCGGCGTTTTCCTCGAGCGCGCGCGCGGCGTGCATCCAGGTCGGAAAGCTCCGGCCCTGGCCGACATAGCCGCGGATCCGCTCGATCCCCGCGGGGTCGACTTCGGGGCCGACATCGTTGAAGACCACCCCGGCGAGCCGCTGCGGCTGGGTCAGCGCGACGATCATCGTCATCAGCCCGCCCAGCGAAGTGCCGATCGCGACGAACCGCTCGATCCCGGTGTGGACGAGCAGTTCGGTGAGGTCGCCGGAATATTGCAGCGGGTTGTAGGTCGCCGAATCCTTCGCATACTGGCTGTCGCCGCGGCCGCGATTGTCGATGCACAGCACCCGCCGCTCGCCGGCGAGCGCGGGGGCGAGGCTTTCGAAATCGCGGACGTTGCGGGTCAGCCCGGGCAGGCACAGCACCGGCGGGTGCTCGGCGGACCCGGGATAGTCGCGGTAGTGCAGCTTGAGGCCGTCGCGGCTGTGCCAGTAACAATCGGAAAAATCGCTCATCGGGCCCCTGGCGTCCTTGCCCCCGGCGGGGCGCATGCGCACTATCGCCGGATGCGCGCCGAACCGCAAGCAACAGACTATCGCCCCGACCCGCGGCTGACCGCGCTGGCGGATTGGATCGGCGATCCGGTGGCGCCCGCGGATTTTCCGGCGGCGACGATCCGCTTCCGCAACGATCGCTGGGCGGAGGCGGTCGGCCTCGCGGGGCTGAGCGATGCCGAATGGACCCGCCATTTCGCCCGGTTCGAGCCGCTCCCGGGCAACCTTCCGCGGCCGCTGGCGCTGCGCTACCACGGGCACCAGTTCCGGGTATACAACCCCCAGATCGGCGATGGGCGCGGCTTCCTATTCGCGCAGCTGCGCGACGGGGCGGGGCGGCTGCTCGATCTCGGCACCAAGGGTTCGGGACAAACCCCGTGGAGCCGCGACGGCGACGGCAAGCTGACGCTCAAGGGCGCGGTGCGCGAAATCCTCGCCACCGAAATGCTCGAGGCGCTGGGGGTCAACACCAGCAAGACCTTCTCGGTGATCGAGACCGGCGAGGAGCTGTGGCGCGGCGACGAGCCCTCGCCGACGCGCTCGGCGGTGCTGGTGCGGCTGAGCCACGGCCACATCCGCATCGGCACTTTCCAGCGCCTGCTCGCGCTCGAGCTGAAGGACGAGATGGCGCAGCTGGTCCGCTACTGCCTCGAGACTTTCCCCGGTCCGCCGCCGCCCGACGACGCGCCGGGCCGCGACGAACCGGCGGTGATCCTGCTCCACCAGGTGGTCGCGCGGCTGGCCGATCTTGCGGCGAGCTACATGTCCGCGGGCTTCGTCCACGGAGTGCTCAATTCGGACAATATGAACGTTTCGGGCGAGAGCTTCGACTACGGCCCGTGGCGCTGGCTGCCGCGCTGGGACCCGGCCTTCACAGCGGCCTACTTCGATCACGGCGGCCTTTACGCTTTCGGCCGCCAGCCCGAGGCGATCCACTGGAACTGCGGCCAGCTCGCGGTGGCGCTGCGGATGCTCGCCGATGCGCCCCCGCTGATCGCCGCGCTCGAACGCTTCGGGCCGCTCTACCAGGCGGCGCTGGCTCGGCGCTTCGTCTGGCGGCTGGGGGTGGTCTCGCGCGGGTTCGAGGCCGATTCCGCGCTCATCGCCGCGGCCGAGCAGGCGATGCGCGACGAGGACATCTCCCCCGACGCCTTCTTCCATCGCCACCGCTTCGGCCGCGGCGCAAGCGGCGGCGAATTCGCCGCGCGGCTCGCCGGTTACTCGCCCGACGGCGCACCGCATCCGCTGTGGGACGAAGCAGCGGCGCCTTCGCTGCTGATCGACGAAGTCGAAGCGCTGTGGGCGGGAATCGCCGAGCGCGGCGACTGGGCGCCGCTCGCCGCCAAGGTGGCGGCGATCCGCCGGCTCGGCGCGGCGCTCGGCCCGCCGCCGCCGCTAGGGTGAGCCCCCGGCAATCCGCTCCCGCCAAAGGGTTGGCTTGTTAACCATGGGCAGCTAAGGCCCCGCGGTATCGGCAGTATTCGTCCGCCAAGTTTCAATCGCCATATGGGGTTGCAGTGAGCGCGCAGGAAATCGTCTCGTACGAACCGGCTACCGGGGCAGAGCTGTGGCGCGGCAAGGTCGGCAATGTCGACGAGATCGTCGGCCGCGCGCGGCGCGCCTGGCCCGCCTGGGCCGCCCAATCGCTGACCAACCGGATCGAGCTGGTTCGCCGTTTCGCCAACGAGGTGCGCAAGGATGCCGACAAGCTCGCTACCTTGATCGCGAAGGAAACCGGCAAGCCGCTGTGGGAAGCGCGCACCGAGGTCGAAAGCGTCATCAACAAGGTCGAGATTTCGGTCCGCGCCTATGCCGATCGGACCGCGCAGCGCAAGCTCGACAACGCGCTCCAGGGCACCGCCGCGCTACGTCACAAGCCGCACGGGGTGATGGCGGTGCTCGGCCCCTACAACTTCCCCGCGCACCTCCCCAACGGCCACATCGTCCCAGCATTGATCGCGGGCAACGCGGTGGTGTTCAAGCCGAGCGAAAAGACCCCGGCGACCGGCGAGGCGCTCGCCCAGTGTTTCCACCGCGCCGGGATTTCCGCGGCGCTGGTTCAGGTGCTGATCGGCGGCGCGGCCGAAGGCCAGGCGCTGGTCGCGCATGAGGGTATCGACGGGGTGCTGTTCACCGGCTCGGCGCACACCGGGATCGCGATCAACCGCAAGCTCGCCGCGCGGCCCGACAAGATCGTCGCGCTAGAGATGGGCGGCAACAACCCGATGGTGGTCTGGGATACGCCCAAGATTTCCGACGCCGCGGTGCTGATCATCCAGTCGGCCTTCACCAGCGCCGGGCAGCGCTGCACCGCGGGACGGCGGCTGATCGTCAAAGGCGCGCTATACGATGCGGTGGTCGGCGAAGTGAAACGGCTGGCCGACCGGATCATCGTCGGCGCGCCGTTCGACGAGCCCCCGCCATTCATGGGCCCGGTGATCGACAACGAAGCCGCCGACGGCCTGACCGAAAGCTTCCTTTACCTGCTGAGCCACGGCGGCAAGGCGATCAAGCACCTCGTCCGGCAAAGCGACGACCTGCCGTTCCTGTCGCCCGCGATCATCGACGTGACCGCGATGAAGGAGCGCGCCGATGTCGAGCTGTTCGGGCCCTTGCTGCAGATCGTGCGGGTCGACGATTTCGACGAGGCGATCGCCGAGGCCAACAACACTCGCTTCGGGCTGGCCGCCTCGCTGATCGGCGGCACCCCGGCCGACTACAACCGCTTCTGGGCGAACATCCGCGCCGGGGTGGTCAACTGGAACCGCCCGACCAACGGCGCATCCTCGGCCGCGCCGTTCGGCGGAATCGGGCTCTCGGGCAACCACCGCCCGAGCGCCTACTACGCCGCCGACTATTGCGCCTATCCGGTCGCCTCGAACGAGATGGAACAGCCCCGCGCGACGATCGGCGCGGGTTTCCGCGATAGCTAGAGCCTAAAGTCCGTTGATCACCAAGTCGACGTCGGTCAGCCCGTCGCCGGCGGTGCGGGCATAGACGACATAGGCCGCGCCGCCCTTGCTCCCGCCGAGAACGTGGTCGGTCCCTTCCATCCGGTGTTCGACGTCGAAGCCCGCGCTGCGCGCCTTGGTCGCATAGAACGCAAGCACGTCTTCGAGGCCGACCGGGGTGACGAAGTTGACCACCCGAAGCTTGCACCCGCCCTGGTCGGTGCCGGCGGCTTCCCTAGTGTGCCCGCGCGGATAGATCGGCAGCGCGGCGGGCAGCCTGGCCGCCCAGGCGGCGGTGTAATCGACCTTGCTCGCGCAGGCGTCGCCCTTGTCGGCCCCGGCGAGATCGGCAAGCGAGAGCGGCCCGTCGCTGCGGCCCGAGACCGACACTGCGGGGACCGGGAGGAACTTGCCCCCGACCAGCTTCGCCGCCTCGGCCATGGCCGCGGCGATCGCCTCGGGAGTGCTCAGCTCGGTCGGAACGGTCAGGCTGGCCGGGCCGCCGCCCAGCGCCGCGCCGCCGGTGTTGCTCTGGGCCAGGTCGGGATCGACCATGATCTGTTCGGCCAGGGCCCCGGTCACCGCGGGGTCGCGCTCGGCGGCCTGGTTTTCGGCGGGCGCATCGCCGCATGCAGTTAGCGCGAGCGCGATCAGCGCGGCGGGCAGGTGGCGTGTCGTAACCATGCCGCCACCCTGCCACAGCACCTTTAACGCCGCGTTAGCCGTAGCTGACCATCTCGAACTCGATCCCGTCCCAATCGAAGAAATAGAACCGCCGGCCCGGCTCGTAATCGCCGTGGCTGAAGGGGACGAGGCCCGCCTCGATCACAATTGCTTCGGCGGCGTCGAGATCGTCGACCACCAGCCCGACGTGGTTGAGGGGCAAGCCCTTGGCATAGCGCTCGCGCGGATTGTCGTTGGTGTAGACCGCGATGTAATCGCGCTTGTTGCCGACATGGATGGTCCATCCGCCCATCTGCGACGCCCCGCGCCACCGTTCGTGCCACCCGCACAGCTTCTGGAGGAGCGCCGAACTGCGTTCGGGATCGCTGACGGTGAGGTTGGCGTGCTCGAGATATCCAGCCATGATGATTCGCTTTCGTGTCAGATGTTTACCGCGGCTTCGCAGCATCGCGCTTGAACACCATGCAATCTCAAGTTAACTTGAGGTCAAGCAATTTCGAATGCGCGCGCCCTTTTTCCCGTTCGTGGTGAGGAGGGACTGAGCTTTGCGAAGGCCCGTCTCGAACCACCGTGGCGTGTGGTCCTTCGAGACGCGAGTTGGCCTTCGCGGAGCTCGGTCCCACTCGCTCCTCAGCACGAACGGTGGATGGGCCGGGATGGAGACGGACAATGGACAAGAACGATCTGCTGCCGATCGGCGAGCTGGCGCAGCGCACCGGGCTCGCGGTCTCGGCGATCCGGTTTTACGAGGACAAGGGGCTGATCGAGGCGCTGCGCACGCGCGGCAACCAGCGCCGCTTCCTCCGTTCGGACATCCGTCGCCTCAGCTTCATCCTGATCGCGCAGAAGCTCGGGCTTGGGCTGGTCGAGATCGAGCGCGCGCTCGCCAACCTGCCGCACGGCCGCACCCCGACCCAGGCGGATTGGCAGAAGCTCAGCCGCTCGATGCGCAAGCAGCTCGACGACCGCATCCAGCTCCTCACCCGCACCCGCGCCAAGCTCGACGAATGCATCGGTTGTGGGTGTTTGAGCTTGGCCAGGTGCCAGCTCTATAATCGCGATGACCGGGCCGGTGCGGCGGGGCCGGGGCCGCGGTATGTGCTGGGCTAAATCCCGAGGGCCTTGCGCAGTTCGGCATTGATCCGGGACTGCCAGCCCTTTCCGGTGGCGCGGAATTTGTCGAGGACGGCGCCGTCCAAACGCAAGGTCACCTGCTTTTTGGGATAGATCGACTTTGGACGACCGGGCTTTGTGAGCGTGCCTTGCGCATGCCTGATGATCTTGCCGCCAATTGACAGCTGTGCGCGAGCGAACTGATCGTCTGTCCATTCCGGAAGATCGTCATCATCCCAGTTTGCTGGCGAACTTGCGCTTTTCCCGGTCATTGCACTTTCTCATTGAAATAACGTGGATACCGTCTGGAATTGGAATCCAAGCAAACATGATCAACCGTTCGTCCAACAATCCGTAAGTCTGATATCGAGGCTCAGGGTAATCGAAACGATCGTCCAGTTGAGTAAACTCGGCATTTTGGAAGATCCTTGGCGAGTCTTCAAAATCCAATCCGCGGGTACGGAGTGTCCAAGCACGTTTGGCGGGATCATAAGTGACGTTCATCTTATCGAACCTCGCCCAATGTGCTCAACCCATCATCCGACTTCATTCCTTTCCTTATGCCCTTTTCGAAGGCCGGCGTGGGCAAATCCGGCATATTTAATGTAGCTACAGAGATCCAAAGAGTCAACCTTACTCCGCCGCCAGCAGCTCTTCCGCCCCGCCCAGATCGACGCTGACCAGGCGCGACACCCCCTTCTCCACCATCGTCACCCCGAACAGGCGGTGCATCCGGCTCATCGTCACCGCGTTGTGGGTGACGATCAGGTAGCGGGTGTCGGTTTCGAGCACCATCGCGTCGAGCAGGTCGCAGAAGCGTTCGATGTTGGCGTCGTCGAGCGGGGCGTCGACTTCGTCGAGCACGCAGATCGGAGCGGGGTTGGTGAGGAACAGCGCGAAGATCAGCGCGATCGCGGTGAGCGCCTGCTCGCCGCCCGAAAGCAGGGTGAGCGACTGCAGCCGCTTGCCCGGGGGCTGGGCGTAGATCTCGAGCCCGGCTTCGAGCGGATCGTCCGAATCGACCAGCGCGAGGTGCG
>JBOHIC010000231.1:0-15038 GCA_050725835.1 Novosphingobium sp. | reverse complement strand
CATCCAAGCGATGCACCACGAGCAGGACATGCGGTTCTACGGCGGGCTGCGGAAGGAAATCCCGTTCACCTTCTGGGCGATGCTGGCGGGAACGCTGGCGATCACCGGGGTCGGCGTGGTCGGCGCGTTCGGCTTCGCCGGGTTCTATTCGAAGGACGCGGTGCTCGAAGCGGCGTGGGGCCACGGGACCGAGATGGGCCAGCTGGCCTTCATCACCGGGATCGTCGCCGCGCTGCTGACCAGCTTCTATTCGTGGCGGCTGATGTTCCTGACCTTCTGGGGCAAGCCGCGCTGGGCCGGGTCCGAGCATATCCAGCATGCGGTGCACCACCACCACGAGGATCCCTCGGAAGAGGCCGGCCACGGCGAGCACGTCCACAACCCGGTCGGCACCGCGGGCTACCACCCGCACGAAAGCCCGCTGACGATGCTGGTCCCGCTGGGGGGACTCGCATTGGGCGCGATCTTCGCCGGGGCGCTGTTCCACCACCAGTTCATCAGCGCGGGCGACGGGCATTTCTGGCAAGGCAGCGTGGTCTTTGCCGAGCACCTCCTCCACGAAATGCACGAAGCGCCGTGGGCGGTGAAATGGGCGCCGTTCGCGGTGATGCTCATCGGCTTCGGGATCGCCTGGTACGCCTACATCCGCCGCCCGAGCTTCCCTGCGGAGTTCGTCGAGCAGTTCGGCGTGCTCCACCGCTTCGTTTACAACAAGTGGTATTTCGACGAGCTTTACGACCGCATCTTCGTCCGCCCGGCGTTCTGGATCGGCCGCGCTTTCTGGAAGCTCGGCGACGTCGGGATCATCGACCGTTTCGGCCCCAACGGCGCCGCCTGGGCGGTGGTGCAGGGGGCCGGCTTGGCCAGGCGGTTCCAGTCGGGCTACCTGACCAGCTACGCGCTGGTGATGCTGCTCGGGCTGGTCGGCGCGGTCACCTGGGCGATGGGGCGCTGAAGTGGAGGGCGTCCCGATCCTATCGCTGATGCTGCTGGTGCCGATGCTCGGCGCGGTGGCCTGCCTGTTCGCGGGCGAGCGGGCGGCGCGCAGCATCGCGCTCGGCGCGACGCTGATCGACCTCGCGCTGGGGATAATCCTCTGGGCGCGCTACGACATCGGCGGCGCGCAGTGGCAGTTTCAGGAGAACGTGCCGCTGTTCGCGGGGTTCGCCTGGGCGCTCGGGATCGACGGCATCGCGCTGATGCTGATCATCCTCTCGGTGTTCCTGATGCCGATCTGCATTCTCGCCAGCGCGGCGATCGACCGGCGCGTCGGCGAATACATGGCGGCGTTCCTGCTGATGGAAACGCTGATGATCGGCGTGTTCGCGGCGCAGGACCTGTTCCTGTTCTACATCTTCTTCGAAGCCGGGCTGATCCCGATGTACCTGATCATCGGGGTGTGGGGCGGGGCCGAGCGGATCTACGCGAGCTACAAGTTCTTCCTCTACACCCTGCTCGGCTCGGTGCTGATGCTGATCGCGATGCTGTGGATGGTCAACGAGGCGGGCACCACCGACATCCCGACGCTGATGGCCTACGACTTCGCGCCCGAGGCGCAGACCTGGCTGTGGCTGGCCTTCTTCGCCAGCTTCGCGGTCAAGATGCCGATGTGGCCGGTCCACACCTGGCTGCCCGACGCGCACGTCCAGGCGCCGACCGCGGGCTCGGTGATCCTCGCCGGGGTGCTGCTCAAGATGGGCGGCTACGGCTTCATCCGGTTCAGCTTGCCGATGTTCCCCGAGGCCTCCGCGCAGCTCGTCTGGGTGATCTTCGCGCTGAGCATGATCGCGGTGGTTTACACCAGCCTCGTCGCGCTGGTGCAGACCGACATGAAGAAGTTGATCGCCTATTCCTCGGTCGCGCACATGGGGATCGTCACCGCCGGGCTGTTCGCCTTCAACGTCCAGGGGCTCGAAGGCGGGATGATGGTCATGCTCGGCCACGGCCTGGTTTCGGGCGCGCTGTTCCTTTGCGTCGGGGTGATCTACGACCGCCTCCACACCCGCGAGATCGAGCGCTACGGCGGACTCTCGATCAACATGCCCTACTACGCGCTGTTCTTCATGGTCTTCACCATGGCCAGCGTCGGGCTGCCCGGGACCAGCAACTTCGTCGGCGAATTCCTCGCGCTCGTGGGGATCTATCAAGTGTCGAGCTGGGTGACTTTCGCATGCACCACCGGGATCATCCTCGGCGCGGCCTACATGCTCTACCTCTATTGGCGGATCGCATTCGGGGTGCAGAAGAACGCCGACGCCGCGGCGATGCCCGATCTCAATCCCCGCGAGTGGCTGATTCTCGCCCCGATCGCCGCGGCAGTGCTGTGGATGGGGGTCTATCCCGAAAGCTTCCTCGCCCCGATGCGCGCCGACATCGCCGCGCTCGATGCGCGGGTCGCCCGGGCCAAGCCCGAGGGCGATGCGCGGTTGGCGACGGCCAAACCCAAGCCTGCCAATGAAGCTCACGTCGAGGGCGCGCACTGATGGACTGGGCCGCAACTTTTCGCCTGATCGCCGCCGAGGAGCTGCTCAGCGCCGCTGCGCTCGTTTTCCTGCTGGTCGCCGCCTGGGCCGGCGACAAGTCGGCGCGCGCGCTGACCTGGGCCTCGGTTGCGACCCTGTTCGGTGCCGGATTGCTGGTCACCCCGGCGCTGTGCAGCGGCGCCGCGGGTCCGGAGACCGAGGCGTTCTTCGGCCAGTTCCGCGCCGACGCCTTCGCGAGCTTCGCCAAGCTGCTGATCTACGCCGCCGCGGGGACCGCGCTGCTGCTCGCACCCGCGTTCTTCGAGCGCCACCGCGCGATGCGCGCCGAATATCCGGTGCTGGTGCTGCTCGCCACGCTCGGCATGAGCATCATGGTCTCGGCCGGCAACCTGATGACGCTCTACATCGGGCTCGAATTGAACTCGCTCGCCGCCTACGTCCTCGCCGCGTTCCTCCGCGCCGATGATCGCTCGGCCGAGGCGGGGCTCAAGTATTTCGTGCTCGGCGCGCTTGCCAGCGGGATCCTACTGTTCGGGATGAGCCTGGTTTACGGTTTCACCGGGACCACCAGCTTTGCCGGGATTGACGCCGCCCTTCAGGGCGGGGTTTCCACCGGGGCACTGTTCGGGATCGTCTTCGTCCTCGCCGGCCTCGCGTTCAAGATCGCCGCGGTGCCATTCCATATGTGGACCCCCGACGTCTACGAAGGCGCGCCGACCCCGGTGACCGCGCTGTTCGCTTCCGCCCCCAAGGTCGCGGCGTTGGCGCTGACGATGCGGGTCGCGCTCGAGGCCTTCGGCAGCCAGGCTGAGGCGTGGCAGCAGATCGTGATCTTCGCCGCGCTTGCTTCGATCTTGGTCGGGGCATTGGGCGCGATCGGCCAGAGCAACATCAAGCGGCTGCTCGCCTATTCGTCGATCAACAATGTCGGCTTCATCCTGATCGGGCTGGCCTGCGCGACCGAGGCCGGCGCGGCGGCGATGCTGGTCTATCTCGCGATCTATGTGCCGATGACGCTCGGCGGGTTCATCGCCGTGCTCATGCTCAAGGATGAGAACGGAGAGCCGGTGGAGAGCATCGCCGACCTCGCCGGGCTGTCGCGTCACAGGAAGCTGCTCGCCGCCGCGCTGGCGATGGTGATGTTCAGTCTCGCCGGCATCCCCCCGCTGTTCGGGTTCTGGGGCAAGTTCGTGGTGTTCCAGGCCGCGGTCCAGGCCGGGCTGATTCCGCTTGCCGCGATCGGTATCGCCGCCTCGGTGATCGGCGCGTTCTACTACATCAAGATCGTCAAGGTGATGTACTTCGACGATCCAGCGAACAAGGTGGCGGGGACCAGCGACTGGGTCCACCAGGCACTGCTCGCCGCATCGGCGATCGTAATCTCGCCGCTCGGCTACCTGCTGACCAAACCGCTCGGCGTCTGGGCCGCGGCCGCGGCGGCGGCGCTGTCCTGATCGAGACGGTTCCCGAAACCGGCTCGACCAACGCCGACCTCGCGGCGCGGCTCGCGGCGGGGGAACGGATTGCCGAAGGACACTGGCTGGTCGCCGACCACCAGGTGCTGGGGAAGGGCCGTCACGGGCGGGTGTGGCGCGACGGCGCGGGCAATTTCATGGGCTCGACCGTGATCCATCGCGGGCACGGCGATCCCCCGGCCAATACACTCGCGCTGGTCGCCGCGCTCGCGCTCCACGCCGCGGTCGAGCCGCTGCTCCCCCCGCCGCAGCGCGCGCTGCTCAAGTGGCCCAACGACCTGCTGGTCGGCCCGGCCAAGCTCGCCGGCGTTTTGCTCGAAGCCGTGGCGGGCGCGGTGGTGGTGGGCGTCGGGGTCAACCTCGCCCAGGCGCCGCAGCTGCCCGATCGGCAGGCGGTCGCGCTGACCGCGTTCGGGCCAGCCCCGGATCGCGACGCCTTCGCCGCCGCGCTCGCGGCGTGCTTCGACCGCGAGCTCGAACGCTGGCGGACCTACGGCCTCGAGCCACTGGTCGCGCGCTGGCAGGCCGCGGCGCATCCGCTGGGGACCGAACTCGCGGTTAGTGAACAGGCGCTGGTCGGCACTTTTGCCGGCCTTACCCCCGAAGGCGCGCTGCAACTGCGCTTGGCGGACGGGACGCTCCGTGCCATCCACGCAGGCGAGGTTCGCCTCGCGGACGGGAGTTAGGGCAATGCTGCTCGCGATAGATGTCGGCAACACCAACGTCGTCTTCGCGCTGTTCGAAGGCCGCACGATCAAGGCGCGCTGGCGCATCGCCACCGATCCGCGCCGCACCGGCGACGAATATGCCACCTGGCTGACCCAGCTGCTCGCCCTCGAAGGCCTCGATCGCGAGGCGGTCGAGGCGATCATCGTCTCGACCGTGGTCCCGCGCGCGCTGCACAACATCGAGGTGCTCGCCGACAAGTACTTCAAGGTGACGCCGATGGTCGCCGGGCAGCCGCCGGCGGACTACGGGATGGAGATCGACGTAGACGAGCCGCGCTCCTTGGGCGCCGACCGCGCCGTCAATGCCATCGCCGCGCACGCCAAGTATCCTGGCGACCTCATCGTGGTAGATTTCGGCACCGCCACCACGTTCGATGCGATCGACTTCAACGGCGCTTACAAGGGCGGCTCGATCGCGCCCGGCATCAACCTTTCGCTCGATGCGCTGGTCGGCAACACCGCCAAGCTCCCGCGCATCGCGATCGAAGCCCCGCGCACCGACAGTGTGATCGGGCGCAACACCGAGGACCAGATGCTGATCGGGGTGTTCTGGGGTTATGTCGCGATGATCGAGGGGCTCGTGGCGCGGATGCGCGCCGAGATCGGCCGCCCGGCCAAGGTCATCGCCACCGGCGGGCTCGCCGTGCTGTTCCAGCAGCACATGCAGCTGTTCGACGCGGTCGATCCCGATCTCACGCTCGACGGGCTCGCGCTACTGGCGGAGCGCGCACGCGCGGCCTAAGGAGCCGCGATGAAACCCCAAAACGAACTGTTATTTCTGGCGCTCGGCGGTTCGGGCGAGATCGGCATGAACGTCAATCTCTACGGCTGCCAGGGCAAGTGGCTGATGGTCGATCTCGGCATGACCTTCGGCGCCAACGAATATCCCGGCACCGAGCTGGTCTTTGCCGACCTCGAATTCATCGAGGAGCGCAAGGCCGACCTGCTCGGCGTGGTCCTGACCCACGCCCACGAGGACCACATCGGCGCGGTGCCCTATTTTGCCCAGGAGCTGGGGGTGCCGCTCTACGCCACCCCGTTCACCGCGCGGCTGGTCGCCGAGAAGCTCGAGGAAGCGGGGATCGCCGGCGAGATCGAGCTGAACGTGGTCGACCACCTCGACCGCTTCGAACTCGGCCCGTTCGGGGTGCGCTACCTGCCGCTGGCGCACTCGATCGCCGAGGGCAACGCGCTGCTGATCGACACGCCGCACGGCACGGTATTCCACACCGGCGACTGGAAGCTCGACGACGAGCCGCTGGTCGGCGTGCCGACCAGCGCGGAAGAGCTGACCGCGATCGGCGACGAGGGCATTCTCGCGCTGGTCTGCGATTCGACCAATGTGTTCAATCCCGAGGCTTCGGGCTCCGAAGGCGAAGTGCGCCGGGCGCTGGTCGCCGAGGTCAAGAAGCACCACGGCAAGCGTGTAGTCGTCACCACTTTCGCCTCGAACGTCGCGCGGCTTGAAACGCTGGGCGAAGTGGCGCGGGCGACCAATCGCCAGCTCTGCGTCGCCGGGCGCTCGCTCGACCGGATCATCCGCGTCGGCAAATCGTGCGGCTACCTGCGCGACCTGCCTACCGTGATCGACTTCGAAAGCGCGATGAACCTGCCGCGCGGCGAGGTGCTGATCCTCGCCACCGGCGGGCAGGGCGAGCCGCGCGCCGCGCTCGCCCGGATCGCGGAAGACACCCACCCGATCGGGCTCGAAGCCGGTGACGTGGTGCTGTTCTCGAGCCGCCAGATCCCCGGCAACGAGATCGCGGTCGGGCGCATCCAGAACCGCCTCGCCGCGCGCAATGTCGCGATCGTCACCGACCGGCAGAGTCCGATCCACGTCTCCGGCCACCCCGGGCGGCCCGAGCTGCAGGCGCTCTACGGCTGGCTGCGCCCGCAAATCCTGCTCCCGGTCCACGGCGAGGTTCGCCACATGGCCGAGCAGGCGCGGCTGGGCAAAGCCAGCGGGATCAAGCACGCGGTGATCCAGCAGAACGGCGACCTGGTCCGGCTCGCGCCGGGCAAGCCCGGAAAGATCAGCGAAGTGCGCGCCGGGCGGCTGATCCTCGACGGCGATATCCTCGCCCCCGCCGATGGCGAGGCGATGGTGATGCGCCGGCGGCTGGCGCAGAACGGGCTGCTGATCGTCGTGCTCGACGGTAAGGGTCGGGTCCACGTCGAGGGGATCGGGCTCCCGCTCGACGAGGACTACGACGAGTTTTGCGAAGAGGCTCGCGCCGATGTTGCCGCGGCGCTGCACAAGCTCAAGGGCGGGGCGCGGCACGACCGCGAGGCGATTTCCGAAGCTGCGCGGCTTGCCGCCCGCCGCGCCGCGCAGCGCTGGTCGGGCAAGAAGCCGCAGGTCCGCGTGATCCTGCCGGAGGTGTAGGACCGATGCGCTGGACCTCGATCGTCGCGATCTACGTGCTGTTCTGGGTGATGAGCGCCTATATCGCGCTGCGCTTCGGGATGAAGACCCACGACGAGGCGGGGGTGGCGCGGGTGCCAGGCCAGGAAGACAGCGCGCCCGCGTATTTCTCGCCGTGGCGCGTGGCGCTCCACGGCACGCTGATCGCGACCGTGCTGTTCACGCTCTACTATGCCAACTGGGTCAACGAGTGGATCACCCTCGACGTCCTCGACGTCTGGCTCACGCCGCCCCGATATCGTTAGGCGCGCAGCCGCTCGATCGCCTGGGCGAGCGCGACGTATAGCTTGCCCATGTCCGACGAGAGCAGGGTCACCCCCAGCGCATGGCCGTCGCGGGTCGAGAGCAGCTGGCGCAGCATAGCCTCGAAATCGTGGATGTAGCGGCTGACGTGATCGCGGAAATCGCGGTCGCTTTCATAGATCGCCGAAACCGCCTTGGCCTCGGCGGGTTCGAGCAGGCGCACCGCGCGGCGGGTGAAGACCCCGCGATCGCCCTTGAGATAGGCCGACCAAGCGGTGTCCGAAACGTCGGCGTCGAGCGCGCGGGCAATGTCGATCGCGTTGGAATTGAGCGATTCGGTGATCAGCGCCACCCGCCGGGCGAAATCGTGATCGACCTGCTCCTCGGCGCGGTTGCGCGCCTGCGCAACGCGCTGCTCGAGGTTTCCGGCGAGCTCGTTGACCTTGGCGAGCTGGTCGCGCAGCTGGATCGCCGCCTCGCGGCTGATCCCCGAGGCGTGCGCCGCAGCCTGCTCGAGCTGCCCCGAGACCTCGGCGGCGCGGGTGCGGATCGCGCGGTCGAGCGCTGCGCCGCTCTCCTCGCCGAGCCGTTCGGCGAGCGCGGCGATCCCGGCCGCGCTCATCGTTTCAATTCCTGCAACCGCGTCGCGCGCTGAGAGCGCCAGCGCATCGATGGCGGCCTTGAGTTCGTCCTGCGCTTTGCCCGCGAGCGCGGTGCTTTCGGCTTCGACCGCCTGAAGCGAGACGCGGATCCGGTCGAGCGTGCGGCCATGCTCGGCGCCGCGCTCACCCAGCGCGCCGTGCAGCGATTCGAGCGAAACCAGCTCCTCGCGGGTCGCAAGGACGTAGCTCGACAGCTCTTCGCCGCGGGTCGCCGCGGCTTCGACCGCGCCGAGCAGCGCCGAGGCGCGCTGTTCCATCACCGCCAGCCGCTCGTCGCCGGCGTTTATGGCTGCGGGAAGTTCGACCTGGCTGTGCTGCGCGCTCGCCTGGATCAGTTCGAGCAGCCGCACTGAACTGTCGGTCAGTCCGGCGATCGCCCCATCGGTCCCTGCCAGCGCCTCGCGCGATGCGATCAGCTTGGTCGCCAGCGTTTCGAGGCTCGCCGCCAGCGCCGTTTCGGCCGCCTGGCCGTGTTCGGTGATTTCGCTCACCCGGCTCGAAAAATCCGCGAGATGGGCGGCGATACGCTCGCTCTGCCCGGTCAGGTGGCGCGCCTGGGCGTCCTGCTCCATGCGCCGCGCGGCGATGGTGGCGTCGAAGTGTTCCCACTGTGCGGTCAACCGGGCCAGATCGTCGCCGCTGCGCGCCTCTTCGGCGGCGCGGCGCGCGGCGAGCTCTTCGGCAAAGTGCCGGTCGCGCTCGATCAGGCGGTCGTCGAGCGACGCCGCTTCCGCCGAAAGCGCGACGATCCGGTCGCGCGCCGAGGCCACCGCCTTGTCGTCGAGCTCGGCGATGCGGCCAAGCGCCTCGCGCAGGCCGTCTTCGAGGCGGACTCCGGCCTCGCGCCAGGCGTCGAGCGCGGTCGCTTCGGCACCGCGCAGGGCGCGCCCGATTGCCGTCCCTTCGTCGCGCACCGCTGCCAGCCGCGCGCGAAGCGATGTCAGGCTTTCGGCTTCCTCGCCGTCGAGCTGGCCGCGGACCTCGGCCAATTCCTCGCCCAGCGCCGCAGCGCGGGTGCGGATGGCCGCGAGCGCGGCCACTTCGTCGCCGTCGAGCTGCGCGCGGAACGCTTCGCTGTCTTCACGCAGCGCGGCGAAGCGCTGGCCGGTCGCCTGTTCGAGCTGTTCGGTTCGCACGGCGAATTCGCCCAGAGCGGCGTCGATCCGCTCGTTGAGCGCGAGAACCTGGCGCTCGCTCGCCTGGCCGAATTCGTTGAGCCGCGTGAAGCCGTTGACCATTTCCTGCAGCTGGCCCTGCGCGGTGCGGCCGGCGGTGGCGATGTGGTTGGTCACGTCCTTGGCCGAGCTGGCGATCACCGGAAGCTGGCCGCGCAGCTTTTCCATGTTTTCCAGCGCGGCGCTGCTCACGCTGCCGATGGTGTCGACCCGCGCGCCGTTGTCCTGGATCAGACCGGCAAGCTTGTCGGCATGCTGGCTGAGCCGCTCGACCGCGACTCGCCCGAGCGATTCGATGTCGCGCGATTGGGAGGCAATGAACTCGCGAGCGAGGCTAAGCTCTTGATTAACCGTCGACAGCCGGGTCTCAAGGTTTGCGGACTCTGCATTCAGCGCGCGCGCCGCTTCGCCGAAGCGAACCGCCTCGCGCCGGCTGGTGCGCATCGCCAGCAGCCACAAGGTGCAGACCAGCAGCGTCGGGATCGCCCAATCGCGGACCAGCGCCACGGCCTGCTCAGGCGAGGGGACTTCAAGGATCGCGGCGTGGTTGGCCCAGCCGAAGAACGCGCTCCATGCGGCGATCGCCAGCAGCGCGAGCGAAGGCGCGAGCCAGCCGGCGAAGCGCGAGGGAGCGGGACTCTCGTCCCACTCTTCCTCCCAGCCCACCTCGGCCGAGGCCTCGAGCTCGAGCGGTGCCTCGACCGGAGCGGCCTCGGCCACTTCCGGTACGGTCTCACCGCCGATGGCGACGATGCGTGATCCCCCAGTCATGACGTCAGGATATCACGGATCGGGCGAGTATAAACCCCGGTTTAACCTTCGTGCGGTAGGCCGAGCCTCATGGCCTATGAAGCAGGAGCCCTCGACGCCACCCTCGCCGCCGCCGCGGGCGAGGACGAAGCGCTGTTCGCCGAGCTGCGCACGGCCTTCGCCGAAAGCCTCGCGCGGCAGGTCGATCTGCTCCGCCGCGCGCGCTGCGACGGCAACTGGCACGTCGCGGCGCTGCGGCTCAAGGGGCTGGCGGCGAGTTTTCACGCCGAACCGCTGATCGTGCTCGCCGAAGAAGCGCTCGACGCTGCGCCGGGCGAGCCGACCGTGGTTCGCCGCCTCCAGGCCTTCGTCGACGAATTCGCCGCAGGCTGACGAAACCCGGCCGCGGCCGGGTTGCACTCTGACATCGCCGCACTAAGCTTCGCCCCAGGGATCGTATGGGGGCGGAGAGAGCCGCTGCGCATTGCATTGTTGTCGATGACCGAACCCGCGGGGGCGGGCGCCGCCTTGCCGCGCGCCTGGCTGCACGTCGGCGGACTGACCGTGGCGCGCCAGCAGCTCGGGCTGGCGCTGGCGCTGGGTTGCGAGCGGATCGTCTGCCTCGCCCGCGCGCTGGTTCCCGAACTGGTCGGCTTGCAGCATGTCGCCGAAGCCGCCGGCGCGCAGTTTCACGCAGTTTCCGCGCCGCGGGCGCTGTCGGGACTGGTCACCGCGGCGGACGAGCTGATCGTCCTCACCGATGGGCTGCTCGCCGATCCGGCCGAGGCCGCACGCCTGCTCGACGGCGGGATCGGGGTACTGGTCCAGCCGGTCGAGGCGGGGCTGGCCGCCGGGTTCGAGCGGATCGATCTCAACCACGCCAGCGCCGGCGCGATGCGCGTCCCCGGCGGGCTGGTCGAACGCCTCGCCGACCTGCCGGGCGACGTCGACGCGTCCGCCGCGCTGCTGCGCATCGCGCTCCAGTCGGGCGTGCCGCAGCGCCCGATCGGCGGGCCCGATGGGACCCCGCGCTGGACCCTGGTGCGCGACGACGACCAGGCGCATGCGATCGAGGCCGACTGGCTGCGCCGCCTCCTCCCCGACGAACGCCCCGCGGCGATCGGCCCGTGGCTGGCCCGCTTCGCCGCGCAGCGGCTCGGCCCGGCGCTGCTCCACGGTGCCGGCGGGCCGCGCACATTGGTCTGGTCGGCGCTCGCACTTGCGGTTTTCGCGCTCGGCGCGGGCTGGCTGGGCCTGGCCTGGCTCGGCTTGCTCCTCGCCGCAATCGGCTGGATCGTGCGCCAGACCGCCGAGCAGCTCCAGCAGGTCGAGCGCAAGGCCTTGCTGCTGCCGCTGCCGCGCTGGCCGGATTCGGCGCTCTACGGCTGGATGTTCGACCTGCTGCTGGTGGTTCTGGCCGGTTGGAGCGCGACGGTCCATGCGGGACGCCCGCAGGCCGAGGTGTTTTTCGCCCCGGCGATGCTGGTCGCGCTGGTCCGGCTGGTGCCGCGGGCGCTGCGCGCGCGCTGGACCGACTGGCTCGAAGACCGGGCCTTGCTCGCGCTCGGCCTGATGGCGGCGGCGCTGGCGGGGGAGGCCGGAATGGTCCACCACATCGCCGCCGCCGGACTCGCCCTGGCGGGAACCGTTCTGCCGCGCGGCAATCGCGGCTAATACGGTCTTAACCAAGCTGCGCTATGCCGCGCGCATGAGCGAGGGAACCGTTTCCGCGATGGCCGGTCAATCGGTCGAGGGTCTGTTGCGCCAGGAACTCGCGCACGCCGAGGCCTTGCTCGGAACGATCCCGCCGATCCTGCGCCACCTGCTCGCCAACGACGACCACTCGGTGTTCAGCGACGAGATCATCGCGCGGGTCCGCGGGATGATGGAACACCTCGCCCGGCAACTGCTCGACGCACTCACCGAGGCCGCGGGCGAGGGCGAGCGGCTCGACCATGAGGGGCTGGCGGTCACGACGCTGGTCGATGGGCTTGTTGCGCATCAGGCGTTCCTCACGCACATCCATGCGCTGGCGCTCGAATGGCAGCTGACCGAGCGGCTGCAGGGCCGGCTCGCGCTCGATCCGGTGCTCTCGCCGCTGCTCCAGACGCTGATCGCCGCGCCCGATGGCGAGACCGCCGGCAAGGCAGTCGCGCTGCTCGCGGCCCAGGCGCGGTTCGCCCAGGCGCAGCGGCGGATGGAGCACCCGCTGAGCGAGCTTCCCGGCGACCTGTTCCAGGTTGCGGTGCTGGCGATGCATGGGTTCGCCGGTGCTGAGCAGGCCGAACCGGCGGAGCGGGCCGAGCGCGCGCTGCGCGATCGCTGCGATCCTGCGCGCAACCGGCTCGGGCTGCTCATCCAGGTTATCGGGCGCATGGGCGGAGACGCGGTCGCCGCGCTGTCCGCGCCGCACGCCGGCGTCGCGCTGTTCGTCACCGCGCTGGCGCTCGCCGCGGGGCAGGACCGCGACCTGACCGTGCTCGCCACCAACGAAGGCCAGGTCGCCCGCCTCGCCGTCGCCTTGCGCAGCGCCGGGCTGCGGCCGGGGCAGGTCGAGGAACAATTCGCCGCGCTCCACCCCGACGTTTCGCTGCCCGATGGCTTCGAACAGCTCGGTGCGGACCGCGCCGCCGCCCTGCTCAGCACCGCCTCGCGCGCCGCGGGCGCCTGAGCGATGGCCGAGGAGGGCGCCGTGCTGGCCCGGGCAACCAGCGACATCGACGACCGCCTCGTCTTCGCCGAGGAGCCGCTCGCGGGGCTGCAGCTGCGCTGCGGCGGCGAGCTGCCCGGCCCGATCGCAATTCCCGCACTCGCCGAACTGGTGCGCAAGGCGCGCCGCTTCGCGCTGCGCCTGTCGCGCAAGATCGATGCGCTGGCCGACGACGAGGCGATCGCCGCGTGGATCGAAGTCACCCCGCGCGAAGACGGCGAAGCGGGCTGCGACATCGCCGTGCGCAACTGGCAGGTCAGCCCGCAGCCGGCCGAGGACGTCGCCGCCGTCGCCCGGCGCCGGCAAGCGATCGACCGCCACGTCGCCGAACTCACCGCGCGGCTAGATGCCGACCAGCGTGTCCAGACCGTCACCGGCGACGCGCCCGACCTCGCCGCGGTCGTCGCGGCGATGGCCGCGGGGACCGGCCGGGCGTGGACCGAATTCGTCGAGATCGAGGGCAGCAGCCACGCCCAGCCGATGCACTGGCGCCTGCTCGACGGCGCGCGGGTGCGCGCGGCAGGGTCCGGGCGGGGGTGGCGCGCGGCGCTGATCCCGTTCGAGGTTCCGGGGAGCGAGCCGCGCGGCTTCGAGCTGTGCCTGGTCGCCGACGCCCCGCTGCCCTCTCCGGTGGAGGCGCCGACCCCCGACCCGGTCGCGGCGCTGCACCAGGCGACCGCGGAACAGCGGATCGTCGGGCAGGAACTCGCCCCGGTGCTGCGTCAGCCGATCGCGCGGATCATCGCCAACGCCGAAACCATCCGCACTCGCCTCGCCGGGCCGCTCTCGGAGGAATACAGCGCTTACGCCGCCGATATCGCCGCGGCGGGACAGCACCTGCTCGCCTTGCTCGACGACCTCTCGGACCTCGAGGTGGTCGAGGCCGAGGATTTCAGCACCGCCCCCGACCGTATCGACCTCGCCGACGTCGCGCGCCGCGCCGCGGGCATCCTGGGGGTGCGGGCGCGCGAGCAAGACATCGCGATCGACGCGCCCCGGGCCGGCGAAACGCTCCCCGCGATCGCCGAATTCCGCCGGGTACTGCAGATCCTGCTCAACCTCGTCGGCAACGCGATCCGCTACACCCCGCCGGGTTCGCAAGTCTGGCTGCGGCTCGAGGGCGAGGGTGCGCGGGCGCGGATCATCGTCGCCGATCAGGGGCCGGGCTTGAGCGACGCCCAGCAGGAACGGATTTTCGACAAGTTCGAACGGCTCGGCCGCGGCAGCGAGGACGGCGGCTCGGGACTGGGGCTCTACATCTCGCAGCGGCTGGCGCGGGCGATGGGCGGCGACCTGGCGGTGGAAAGCGCGCCCGGGCAAGGCGCGCGCTTCATCCTCGACCTGCCGGGCGACCTGCTCGCCTCAGCCCCGGCGCGCAAACCAGATGCAGGCGAACCCGCCGAGCGCGACGAATAGGCCGTTCCACGCCCATTGCGGATCGCCGAGCATGAAGCTCTGCTTGGGCCACATCACCACGCCGGTGCCCTGGCCGATCCACAGCAGCCCGGCGAGCAAGGCGAGCAGCCCGATCGAGGCGACCAGCGCGCGCAGCGCGACCATCGCCGCGCCGCGTGCCAAGGCGGCGCGGTTGGGCGGGGTGATTTCGGGTTCGGTCATGGCGGAACTCCCTATCGCTGCGACAGCGCCACATACTCGCGCTGGGTCGGGCCGGTGTAGAGCTGGCGGGGCCGGCCGATCTTCTGCCCCGGATCGCTGATCATCTCGTTCCATTGCGCAACCCAGCCGACGGTGCGGGCGAGCGCGAACAGCGCGGTGAACATCGTCGTCGGGAAGCCGATCGCCGAAAGGATGATCCCCGAGTAGAAATCGACGTTGGGGAACAGCTTCTTCTCGATGAAATAGGGATCGCTCAGCGCGATCTCCTCAAGCTGCAGCGCGGTTTCGAACAGCGGATCGGTGACTTTGAGCGCGGCGAACACCTCGCGCACCGTCTTCTGCATCACCGTCGCCCGCGGATCGTAGTTCTTGTAGACGCGGTGACCGAAGCCCATCAGCCGGAACGGGTCGTTCTTGTCCTTGGCGCGTTCGATGTAGTGCGGGATCTTGTCGGGTGTCCCGATCTCCTTGAGCATGTTGAGCGCGGCTTCGTTGGCCCCGCCGTGCGCCGGGCCCCACAGACAGGCGATCCCCGCCGCGATGCACGCGAACGGATTGGCGCCCGACGAGCCGGCGAGCCGCACGGTCGAGGTCGAGGCGTTCTGCTCATGGTCCATGTGGAGGATGAAGATCTTGTCGAGCGCGTCGGCGAGCACCGGGTTGACCTTGTATTCCTCGGCCGGGACGGCGAAGCACATGCGAATGAAGTTCTCCGTGTAGCCGAGGTCGTTGCGCGGGAAGACGAAGGGCTGGCCGATCGAGTATTTGTA
>JBOHIC010000230.1:0-10315 GCA_050725835.1 Novosphingobium sp. | reverse complement strand
GACCAGCACGTCGCGCACGTCGGCGCGCGGCAGCACCGCGGCAATGACGATGGCAGTGGGGCGCAGCGTCTCGACGTCCTTGGCCGAGTGCACCGCGAAGTCGATTTCGCCGACCAGCAGCGCGGCGTCGAGCTCCTTGGTCCACAGCGCCTTGCCGCCGATCTCGGCGAGCGGGCGGTCCTGGATCCTGTCGCCGCTGGCGGTGACCGGGACCAGCTCGACCGCCTCCGCCGTCCACTGGTGCGCCGCGCACAGCCGGTCGCGCGCTTCGCCGGCCTGGGCCAGCGCCAGCGGCGAGCGGCGGGTGCCGAGGCGAAGCGGGCGGTCGGGTGTGGGCGAATTCATGGGCTCGGCTTGTGCTAGGCGGCAATCGCTCTAGAGAAAAGCGCGGGATGACGATTGTCCTCGGGATCGAGAGCTCGTGCGACGAGACCGCGGCGGCACTGGTCGACGGCGAGCGGCGGATCGTCGCCCAGCGCATCGCCTCGCAGGACGACGCACACCGGCCCTATGGTGGGGTGGTCCCCGAAATCGCCGCACGCGCCCACGCCGAGCGGCTCGCGCCATTGATTGAAGCGACGCTGGCCGACGCGGGGATGACGCTGGCCGAGGTCGATGCGGTGGCGGCGACCGCCGGGCCGGGGCTGATCGGCGGGGTGATGGTCGGGCTGGTCACTGCCAAGGCGCTGGCGATGGCGGCGGACAAGCCGCTGATCGCGGTCAACCACCTCGAAGGCCACGCGCTATCGCCGCGGCTCGCCGATCCTTCATTGGACTTTCCCTACTTGCTGCTGCTGGTTTCGGGCGGGCACTGCCAATTGCTGATGGTGAAGGGCGTCGGGCGCTATCGGCGGCTGGCGACGACCATCGACGATGCGCTGGGCGAGGCTTTCGACAAGACCGCCAAGGTGCTCGGGCTCGGCTTTCCCGGCGGCCCTGCGGTCGAGGCCCTCGCGTTCGAGGGCGATCCGGCCGCGGTCCCGCTGCCGCGCCCGCTGCTGGGCAGCGCCGAGCCGCATTTCTCTTTCGCCGGCCTCAAGAGCGCGGTGGTGCGGGCGCATCAGGCCGGATCGCACCGCACCGCCGACATCGCCGCCTCGTTCCAGCAGGCCGCGCTCGATTGCGTGATCGACCGCACCCGGCGGGCGCTTGGCCAGGCCGACGGTGCAACCGCGCTTGTCGTCGCCGGAGGAGTCGCGGCCAACCGCACGATCCGCGCCGGGCTGGAAGCGCTGGCCGCCGCGCATGGCCTGCCCTTCGTCGCCCCGCTGCCGGCGCTGTGCACCGACAACGCGGCGATGATCGCCTGGGCGGGGATCGAACGGCTCGCTCTCGCCGATTTCCGCCCCGACCCACTCGACCTCGCCGCGCGTCCGCGCTGGCCGCTCGATCCGGCAGCCGAGCCGGTGCGCGGTGCGGGGGTGAAAGCTTGAACGCGGGCATTACCATCGGCGTGATCGGCGCGGGGGCGTGGGGCACCGCGCTCGCCCAGGCGCTGGCGAGCGACGGATCGGACGTGTTGCTGTGGGCGCGCGAGCCTGAATTGGTCGCAGAGATCAACGCCGATCACACAAATTCGTGGTTCCTGCCGCGCGCTGAATTGGCTTCGGGTATCACGGCAACAAACCATATCGGCGATTTTACTAACGCGGATACACTGCTGCTGGTTACCCCGGCGCAGCACGTCGCCGCGGTGCTAAGCGCGCTCCCCGACGCGCCGCGCGACCTCGTGCTCTGCGCCAAGGGGATCGAAGCCGGCACCGGGCGGCTGATGGCCGAAGTCGCCGCCGAAGCCGCTCCCAGCGCCACTCTCGCGGTTCTTTCCGGGCCGACTTTCGCCCATGAGGTCGCCGCCGGACTGCCGACCGCGGTGACGCTGGCCTGCGCCGGGGGCGAAGCGCAGTGGGCGCGGCTCGCGCCGAAACTCGCCCGACCGACGCTGCGGCCCTACTATTCGGACGACGTGATCGGTGCCGAGATCGGCGGTGCGGTCAAGAACGTGCTGGCGATCGCCTGCGGGGTGGTCGCCGGCCTCGGCCTCGGCGAAAACGCCCGCGCCGCGCTGATCGCGCGCGGCTATGCCGAGATGACCCGCTTCGGGCTGGCGCGCGGCGCTCGCGCGGAAACGCTCGCCGGGCTGTGCGGGCTGGGCGACCTGGTGCTGACCTGCTCCTCGACCGCGAGCCGCAACTTCTCGCTCGGCAAGGCGCTCGGCGAAGGGCTCAGCGCGGCCGAGGCGCTCGCGGGCAAGCTCAGCGTCGCCGAAGGGGCGCACACCGCGCCGATCCTCGCCAAGCTAGCCGCGCGCGAGGGGGTGGCGATGCCGATCGTCGCCGCGGTCGATCGCCTGATCGGCGGAGCAGCTTCGGCGCGCGCGGTGGTCGCCGAACTGCTCGCGCGCCCGCTCAAGGACGAGACCGCGTGACCACCGAGGGCGAGCGCGAGATCGCCGCGCGCGCCGCGGGCGACCACGAAGACATCCAGGCCCTGGCCAAAGGCGGGCGCACCAACTTCTTCGGCTTCCTGCTGCGGCTGGCCGCCCGGTTTCCGTTCCTGCTCATCGCCGGGCGGCTCTACGGGGCCGAGGCGCTCGGCCGCTTCGCCTCGGCGCTGGTGGCGGTCGAACTCGCCGGACAGCTGTGCACGCTCGGCCAGAAGCGCGGGCTCGCCCAGCGCTTGTCCGAGGAGGAGCGCCACCCCGCCAACATCGTCGCCGACGCGATGCTGCTCAGCACCGCGATCGCGGCGGTCGCCGGGATTGCGCTGTACCTGTTCCCGCTGCCGATGTTCCCCAGCGGGCGCTTCACCGAGCTCGACCGGCTGCTCCCGCTGGTCCTCATCCCCCTGACGCTGACCGACATCGCGCTGTCGGCCCAGGCCTACAAGTTCGATATCGCCACGACAGTGCGCTCGCGCTCGGTGGTCGAGCCGTGGGCGCTCTCGATCCTCGCCGGGGCGTTGTTCGTGGTGGTACCCGAAAGCGGCCTCGCGCTCGCCTATATCGGCTCGATCTTCGCCGCTGCGGCGGTGGCGCTGCTGCCGGTCTATCGGACCTATGGCCGCCCCCGCGACTGGCGTCCGCGCCCGCTCGCGCTCGGCCGGCTCGCGCTCGGCAACCTGCCGCTCGCCGCGGCCGACGCGGTCGAGTGGGGAACGCGCAAGCTCGACATCGCTATCCTCGGGATCTTCGCCTCGCCTGCCGCGGTCGGGGTCTACTACGTCGCGCAGCAGGTCGCCTCGCTGCCGCAGAAGCTCAAGACCAGCTTCGAACCGGTGCTCGGTCCGGTGATCACCCGCAATCTCAAGGAAAAGAACTACGCGGCGATTGCCCGGCAGGTCTGCCAGGTGGGGTTCTGGATCACCGCGGCGCAAGCGGGGATCGCACTGGCGCTGGGGATTCCAGGAGAGGGGGTGATGGGGCTGGTCGGGCCGGGCTTCGTCAGCGGCACCGGCGCGCTCGCGATCCTGCTCGCCGCCGAAGTCGCCGCGGCGACCGCGGTGGTCAGCGAGGCGGCGCTGATCTACGTCAAGCGCATCCAGAACCTGTGGGTGTCGCTGGCGACGATCGCACTGCAGGCGGCGGTCTCGGTGGCGCTGGTGATGGCGGTCGAGGCCGCGCCCGGCTGGCGGCTACCGTTCGGACTGCGCTTTCCGGCGGGCCGGGTCGATTACTACATGGCCGCGGCGGTGGCGGCCGGGCTGCTGCTCGCGCTCGCTTTCGCCAGCCTGGTCAAATCGCGGCTGCTCGCGCGCTTCCTTGGGCAATCGATCAACAACTGGCGTTGGCCGCTGGTCTGGGCGGCGGCGCCGGCGGTGGTGGTCGGTTGGCTCGTCACCCGGTTCCTCCCCGAATGGCTGGAACTTCTGCTCGGCATCCCGGCGATCCTCGGGGTCTATTGCTGGGTGATCTGGCACAAGGGCTTCGGCCCGGAGGACCGCGTCCTGTTCCGCAAGAACGTCGGCGGCTGATCCAAACCAACGACCCCGCGCCAACGCTTCGTCGTGCGCCAGCACCATTCAGTCGCCGTTCACGGGCTTGGTGGCGTCATGGTCGCCGGGAAGAATTTGCTGGAAGGGACTGCCATGCGCGCTTCGCCATTCGCTCGCCGGATAATCGCTTCCAGCTGCCTTGTCGCACTCGTTGCGGGCTGCGCCACGCCGCGACTGGCGGAAAACGAGGAGATTATCCTCACCGGGAGTAAGGCCGGAGACAGCGCCGCCGCGCCCGAATCCGTACCGATGCCGCCCCCGCCGCCCCCGCCGGTGCTCTCGATGCCTGCGCCAATGCCCGCGCAAATGGCAACCCGGATGGCGACCAACGGCTCCGGATACATCCCATCGGTAGTGGTCCCAGCCGATCCTGGTAACGAACGCTACGCCGGCAAGGACGTCAGCCCGGTCAAGCTGGTCACGGCCGAACCGGTTTCGACCTTCTCGGTCGATGTCGATACCGGCGCTTACGCCAACGCCCGCCGCTTCCTCACCCAGGGCCAGCTTCCCCCCGGCGACGCGGTGCGCACCGAGGAGCTAGTCAACTACTTCCGCTACGACCTGCCGCTGCCGCCGACCAAGGCCGCGCCGTTCTCGGTCACCACCGATGCGATGGTCACCCCGTGGAACCCCGAAACCCGGCTGCTGCGGATCGGCCTCAGGGGTTACGACCTGCCGCGCAGCGCCCGCCCGCCGGCCAACCTGGTCTTCCTGGTCGATGTCTCGGGTTCGATGGGCAGCCAGGACAAGCTCCCGCTGGTCAAGTCCGCGCTCGCCGGGCTGGCGGGCGAACTGGGGCCGAAGGACAAGGTCTCGATCGTGGTCTACGCCGGCGCCGCCGGGCTGGTGCTCCCCGCGACCAGCAACGAAGGCGCGATCCGCGCCGCGCTTTCCCGGCTCGAGGCGGGCGGCTCGACCGCGGGCGGGGCTGGGCTCCAGCTCGCCTACCAGGTCGCGCGCGACAACTTCATCGAAGGCGGGGTCAACCGCATCCTGCTTGCCACCGACGGCGATTTCAACGTCGGAGTGAGCGACACCAAGGCGCTGATTTCCATGGTCGAACGCGAGCGCGATTCGGGGATCACCCTGACCACGCTGGGCTTCGGCCAGGGCAATTACAACGAGGCGCTGATGGAGCAGGTCGCCGATCACGGCAACGGCAACTACGCCTATATCGACACCGCGCTCGAGGCGAAAAAGGTGCTCGGCGAGCAGATGCAATCGACGCTGTTCACCATCGCCAAGGACGTCAAGATCCAGGTCGAGTTCAACCCCGCGCAGGTCAGCCAGTACCGCCTGCTCGGCTACGAGAACCGCCTGCTCCGCGAGGAAGACTTCAACAACGACAAGGTCGACGCCGGGGATATCGGCGCGGGGCACCAGGTCACCGCGATCTACGAGATCGTCCCCGCGGGCTTCAAGGGCTGGACCGACGCGCGCCGCTATGGCGACACCGGCGACAAGGTCAGCGAAACCCCCGCCGTGCGTTCGGGTGAGCTGGCTTACGTCAAGCTGCGCTACAAGCTGCCCGACGGGACCACTTCGAAGCTGATCGAGCAGCCGGTTTCCGCGATGCTGATGTGGAACAAGCGCGCGCCCGCGCCCGATTTCCGCTTTGCCGCGGCGGTCGCCGCCTTCGGCCAGAAGCTGCGCGGCGATCCGCTGCTGGGCGGGTTCGGCTACAAGGGCGTGGCCGAGCTGGCCGGGCCGCAGCACGATTTCTGGCGGCAGGAATTCGTTCGGCTGGTCGGGGTGGCGGAATCGCTCGACAAGCGCGATTGAGGCGGCGGGCGCGGGCGGCTATCGCAGCCGCGTGAAACCCCGCCCGATCCCCCTGTTCGCCGCCGGTGCGGCCGCGGTCGCCGCGCTCGCGCTTGGCGCGCACTTCGCCGGCGGCCCGCGGCTGATCGCGGGGCTTGAGCGTCAGGCGCAGGCGGCGCTCGCCGGAACCGGGGTGGCCGCTCGCTTCCGCACTTCTGGCGGCTGGCTCTCGCGTCATCCGCGGCTGTCGGGCGGCGCCGAGCTCGATCCCGCGCAGCGCCGGCTCGCGGTGACGCGGATCGCCGTGCTGCCGGGGGTCGGCGGGATTTCGTGGAGCGGACCCCGCCGCGCTGCCGCGGCAGAGCACGGCGCGCCGCCCGGGGTGCATTGCCAGCAGCAGGTCGAAGCGATCCTCGAGGCGCGCACGATCCGGTTCGCCGAAGCCAGCGCGGCGCTCGATCCGGCGAGCGACGCCGTGCTCGGCGAGGTCGCCGCGGCGCTGCGCCCCTGCGCCGGCAGCGTGATCGCGGTGATCGGCCACACCGACGCCGGCGGCGATCCGCGCACAAACCTTGCGCTCTCGCTCGAGCGCGCCCGCGCAGTGCGCGAGGCGCTGGTCGCGCGCGGCATCGCCCGCAACGCGCTGCGAGCCCGCGGCGAAGGCGCGAGCACCCCGCGCGAAGGGCTCGCCCCCGCCGACCCGGCCAATCGCCGGATCGACTTCCGGGTGATTTTCGCCGCGCCGCTCGCGCCGACTCCGGTCGATACACCGGGAGCGGGCTGAACCATGCCATTGGCGCTTGAATTGCTCGGCCTCTTGCTGCTCACCTACGCGGGCGGATTCGCGCTCGGTTGGGCGCTGTGGGGCCGCAACGACGGGGAGCACGAGACATGACCGAGATGATTGGGGCCAACTGGATCGCCTTCGCGCTGGCGCTGGCGATCGGGCTCGCGGTGGCCTGGTGGCTGTTCGGTCGCGCCGCGACCCCGCCCGAGCGCAGCCGCGCGCCGGATGTGCTCGACGAAGGCGCTGCGCCGGCCGCGCGCAACGCCGCGCTGGTCGAAAGCGCGCCCGCGGCGGCTGCCTTCACCGCGGGCGGACCGGACATCCTCGGCGGGATGGGCGAAGTGATCGCCGTCGCCGCGCAGGACGAAGTCGTCGCCGCCGAGGTAGCCGCTGCCGAGGAGGTGGCCGTTCCCGAGCCCGTGGGCGAGGCGGACGACCTCGCCCGGATCAAGGGCGTCGGCTCTAAGCTGGTGACGCTGCTCGCCGGTCTCGGCGTCACCCGCTTCGCCCAGATCGCCGCGTGGAGCGAGGCGGATTTGGCGCGCGTGGACGCCCAACTCGGCGCGTTTGCAGGCAGGGCGGAGCGCGACAACTGGGTGGAACAGGCGGGATTCCTCGCCGCGGGCGATGTCGCGGGGTTCGAGGCGAAGTTCGGCAAGGTTTGAGCCGCGTCGAAGTTCACACGAAAGTCACACCAAAACGACCGCGCGGCTTGGATTGACCACCGCGCGCCGCATACGGATCGGCTCCGCTATCGAAAGCCTTCCGGTCTGCGGAGGGGCGGGCAAAGTCGACGATGGCAAAGAGCAGGCCGAAGCCGACTCGGCCCTATCGCATCGCGGCGATGTAGGAAAATTCCGCTTACTTGCGCATCTCCTTCGGCCCGGCCCCTGCCCACCAGAACTTGCCGTCCTTGGCCGAGGACCAGTCGCTCTCGAGATCCCAGGGCCGGTCCGCGAACCGGTCGCTCTCGAGCGTCGCGCTCAGATGCTGGTTGACCCGGCGCCGCAGCCGCCGCGCGGCGGCCTTCTTCCAGGGGTGATCGGATTTGGCGGACGTATGGCCGAAAATCGGCTTCTTGCGGCGGGACCGGGACATGGCTGCGCATCTCGCGTAGCCGCAAGTCGCATGTCCGGTCGGGAATGATCGGCTGCCTGCGGCTAATGTCGCAGGCGGTTGGTGTGGCGGGGCGTGGTCATGCCGCCGCAGCTGTCTGTGGGCGATAGTGCGGTTCAGGAATCGCCATCCCGTGCTCCTGTGCGGTTTCGATCCAACCTGCAATTGCCTCTTGGACGCTCGCAATGGCCTCGTTCGGGGTGTCGCCGTGGGCCGAGCAATACTTGAGGTCCGGGACGTCCGCGATCCAGCAGTCGTCCTCGTCCGACCAAAACAGGTTGATATGATAATGCGGAGTGCTCACGTCTGCATATGTAAGTCATACTCGGCTATGACCGCAAGCAGGCGTTTGACTTGATAAGGGACAGCATCCTTACCTCGCGGCTGCACCGTGAGAATCGCGGCCACGTTTGGATGGACGTAGTGCCGATGACTGCCTTTGCCGGGACGCACGGTAAACCCGAACGCGCGGAATAGGGCCTCGAAATCCCGAAAGGTGATGATCGTCTCAGGATTTGCGATCAGGCGGGCGTGGAGCTTGGCGGGCTTGGTCATGGCAGCGTGTTATCCCCTTCGCCGCGCTCACCCAAGGTAACGATCGTAACGGGTCAGCGGGGCTTCGAGTTCGAGTCATTCCGCGGGGTTTCACAGTATTGAATCGCGGTCGTTACCGCCGTCATATCCAATCGCCCTTTGGCGCTCAAAAGCCTACCTCGCCCACTTCCACCTACTCTCCCTTCCAAACCGGCGGTCAGCAACGAGTGATAGAGAAGACTTCGGGAAGAAATTTTCCGTCTGGGTGTGTAACAAGCCATCTGGTTGGTCCAAAAGAACTTTTGGGGTCGCGCTTGATCCGCACCTCAATTGGTGGTCCATCGTACCGTTTTGCAAATGCCTTATTGCCGGGTTTCTCCAGCCAATTCAAAATCATAGCGATATCGAGCAAATGCTCATCGACTCGCACTGCTTCGACATATCTATCTCGATCGGTCGGATCGGGACGAATAGCGCTAATTAACAGATCGGCCATGTGAACACTTTCGCAATGTGAATTGTTTGCCTAATTACTACTGCCCCCACCGCCGCTTGCTCTCCCGCCCGAACCGACCCTTCCTCGTCCCGGGCTTGCCCTCGTTGCTTCGCCCCACCACCGGCGCATGGCTCTCTCCCGGGAGTCCCAGTTCGTCCGCCTCGAGCCGCCGGATCTCGTCCCTCAACCTCCCCGCTTCCTCGAACTCGAGGTCCGCCGCCGCTGCGCGCATCTTCTTCTCCAAATCCTCGATGTAGGCGCGCAGGTTGTGGCCGACGAGGTTGTTGGCGCCTTCCGCCTCGATCTCGACCAGCACCCCGTCGCGGCTGGCGGTGTCGGCGACGATGTTGTGGATGTCGCGCTTGATGCTTTCGGGGGTGATCCCGTGTTCGAGATTGAACTGGTGCTGCTTCTCGCGCCGCCGGTCGGTTTCGGCGATGGCGCGTTCCATGCTGCCGGTCATGCGGTCGGCGTAGAGGATCACGCGGCCGTCGATGTTGCGCGCGGCGCGGCCGATGGTCTGGATCAGGCTGGTCTCGCTGCGCAGGAAGCCCTCCTTGTCGGCGTCGAGGATCGCCACCAGACCGCACTCGGGGATGTCGAGGCCCTCGCGCAGCAGGTTGATCCCCACCAGCACGTCATAGACCCCGAGCCGGAGGTCGCGGATCAGCTCGATGCGCTCCAATGTCTCGACGTCCGAATGCATGTAGCGCACGCGCAGCCCCGCCTCGTGCATGAATTCGGTAAGGTCCTCGGCCATCCGCTTGGTCAGCGTGGTGACCAGCGTGCGGTAGCCAGCGAGCGCGGTCTTGCGGCATTCCTCGATGCAGTCCTGGACCTGGTCCTCGACCGGGCGGATCTCGACCGGCGGGTCGATCAGCCCGGTGGGGCGGATCACCTGTTCGGCGAAGACCCCGCCCGATTGCTCCATCTCCCACCCGCCCGGGGTGGCCGAAACCGCCACCGTCTGCGGCCGCATCGCGTCCCATTCGTTGAAGCGCAGCGGGCGGTTGTCGATGCAGCTCGGCAGGCGAAAGCCGTATTCGGCCAGGGTGATCTTGCGGCGATGGTCGCCTTTGCTCATCGCCCCGATCTGCGGCACGGTCTGGTGACTCTCGTCGACGAACAGCAGCGCGTTGTCCGGGAGGTATTCGAACAGCGTGGGCGGCGGCTCGCCCGGCAGGCGCCCGGTGAGGAAGCGCGAATAGTTCTCGATCCCCGCGCAGCTTCCGGTCGCGGCGATCATCTCGAGATCGAAATTGGTGCGCTGTTCGAGCCGCTGATGCTCGAGCAATTTGCCCTCGGCCTCGAGTTCCTTGAGCCGCTCGGTCAGCTCGAACCTGATCGCCTCGGTCGCCTGCTTCATCGTCGGGCCGGGGGTGACGTAGTGCGAATTGGCGTAGACCCGGATCGTGTCGAGCTTGCCCCCGGGCTTGCCGGTAAGCGGATCGAACTCGGAAATCTCTTCGATCTCGTCGCCGAAGAAGCTGATCCGCCACGCCATGTCCTCGTAGTGCGAGGGGAAGAGCTCGAGGCTGTCGCCGCGCACGCGGAAATTGCCGCGCGCGAAGGCGGCGTCGTTGCGCTTGTATTGCAGCGCGACGAGCTTGCGGATGATCTCGCGCTGGTCG
>JBOHIC010000229.1:0-1947 GCA_050725835.1 Novosphingobium sp. | reverse complement strand
CCCCCATCCCAACCCTTCCCCACCGGGGAAGGGCTTCACGTTTCGAGCTAAAAAGGACAGGCTCTAGCCCTCTTCCCTTCGCCGGCGCCGCGGTCTAAGCGCGCGGCTCATTGGTCTGGCGTGATTTCCGAGCCGTGAAATGTTCCATTTCACTCGAAATCACGGGGGCTGGTGGGGCGTCGCCAAGTGGTAAGGCACTGGTTTTTGGTACCAGCATTCGGAGGTTCGAATCCTCCCGCCCCAGCCAGACGCAACGATGCTCGAACCTCCGACCAATCATGACTCGGTTCGAGCCGGAGCGTCCGCGGAGGCGACGACGCGCAGCGGCGTCAATCCTCCCGCCCCAGCCAAGCTCGGCTCAGCGCCCCGAGGGAGGCGACAGGCGGGCGAGTTCGGCCTGCTCTGTGCGGTGCATCTCGTTGAGCTCGATCACCGCATCGTTCATCCGCTGGAACGCCGCCATGTGATCGGCGCCGCCCGATCTGGCGGCCGCCTCGTTGGCTTCGCTCAAGGCCGGAAGCGCCGCGGTGAGGGCGACGAACCGATCGAGCGCGGCGACTTGAATCGGCGTGCAGCCGGCGCGATCGACTGCGGCGTAAGCCCTGCTGTTGAAGGGGTCGGCGGTCTCGGCGCCGGCGCGGTCCCACACCGCCGCGATGCGCTGCTGGCAAGCCAGCTCGGGACTTCGTCCGGCCTCGCCAGTGCACCCGGCCAGGACCAGGGCGAGGCATACCTGGGCGCGCACTTCAGGCCGCCCGCGCCGCCCGGTCGACTGCCTCGTGGTTGAGCATCTCGGCGAGCAGGAAGGCCAGCTCGATCGACTGCGCGGCGTTGAGCCGGGGGTCGCAGTGGGTGTGGTAGCGATCGCCGAGCGTGTCGGTGCTGATAGCCACCGCCCCGCCGACGCATTCGGTAACGTCCTGCCCGGTCATCTCGATGTGGATACCTCCGGCGTGGGTGCCCTCGGCGCGGTGGACCGCGAAGAAGCCGCGGACCTCACCCAGGATTCGGTCGAACGGGCGGGTCTTGTAACCGTTGTTGGCGAGGATGACGTTACCGTGCATCGGATCGCACGACCACACCACCGGGTGCCCCTCGCGCTTGACCGCGCGGATCAGCGGGGCGAGCCCGGCCTCGACCTTGTCGTCGCCGAAGCGGCTGATCAGCGTGATCCGCCCGCCCTCGCGCCCCGGATTGAGCGTGTCGAGCAGGGCGAGCAGCGCGTCGGGCTTGAGCGAGGGTCCGCACTTCATCCCCAGCGGATTGCCCACTCCGCGCAGGAACTCGACGTGGGCCGAGCCGGCGAAGCGGGTGCGGTCGCCGATCCACAGCATATGCGCGCTGGTGTCGTACCAGTCGCCGGTCAGCGAATCCTGCCGCGTCATCGCCTGCTCGTAAGTCAGGTGCAACGCCTCGTGGCTGGTGTAGAACTTTGTCCCCTGTAGCTGGGGCACGGTCATCGGGTCGATCCCGCAGGCAGTCATGAAATCGAGCGCCTCGCCGATCCGGTCGGCGGTCTCGGCGAACTTATCCGCCCAGGCGCTGCGCCCCATGAAATCGAGCGTCCACTGGTGGACCTGGCGGAGGTTGGCATAGCCCCCGGTCGAGAAGGCGCGGAGCAGGTTGAGCGTGGCGGCGGACTGGCTGTAGGCCTGGAGCAGCCGCTGCGGATCGGGGTGGCGCGCCTCGGGCGTGAACTCGATCCCGTTGATGTTGTCACCGAGGTAGCTGGGCAGCTCGACCCCGCCCTGGATCTCGGTCGGCGAGCTCCGCGGCTTGGCGAACTGGCCGGCCATCCGCCCGACTTTGACCACCGGCTGCTTGCTGGCGAATGTCAGCACCACCGCCATCTGCAGCAGCACCCGGAAGGTGTCGCGGATGTTGTTGGGGTGGAACTCGGCGAAGCTCTCGGCGCAGTCGCCGCCCTGGAGCAGGAAGCCCTTGCCC
>JBOHIC010000228.1:0-15994 GCA_050725835.1 Novosphingobium sp. | reverse complement strand
TCGAGCACCTTGTAGGGCGGGAGCGAATCCTCGTCCTTCTGGTCGGGGCGCAGCTCGGCGCTGGGCGGACGGGATATGATCGCGGGCGGGATCACCGGGCCTTCACGCCCCAGCCCGATCCGCGGCTTGTGCTTGTTGCGCCATTCGCTGATCGCGAACACGGTCAGCTTGTAGGCGTCCTTGAGCGGGTTGTAGCCGCCCGCCATGTCGCCGTAGATCGTCGCGTAGCCGACGCTCATCTCGCTCTTGTTGCCGGTGGTCAGCAGCATCGGGCCGAACTTGTTGGACAGCGCCATCAGCGTCACGCAGCGGATGCGCGACTGGACGTTCTCCTCGGTGATATCGACGTCGACGTCGGCGAAGGTGCCTTCGAGCATGGTGTCGAGCGCCTCGACCGCGGGGACGATCGGGATCGTGTCGTAGCGGCAGCCGATCATCCGCGCGCACTCGGAGGCGAGATCGAGGCTGAGCTGGCTGGTGAAGCGGCTCGGCAACATCACCGCCCAGACCCGCTCGGGTCCGAGCGCGTCGGCGGCTATCGCCGCGCAGATCGCGCTGTCGATTCCGCCCGAGAGACCAAGCACCACCCCGGGAAACATGTTGCGGTTCACATAGTCGCGCAGAGCGAGGACCATCGCGCAGTAAATGTCTTCGGGGTGGTCGGCGAGCGGGGCGACCACGCCCTTGTCGCAGCGCCAGCCCTTGGCGGTGCGGGTCCAGCGGGTGAGCACCTCCTGCTCCTCCCAGTCCTTCATCTGCACCGCGAGGCCGCCGTCGCCGTTGACCACGAAGCTCGCCCCGTCGAAGACCAGCTCGTCCTGCCCGCCGACGCGGTTGAGGTAGGCAAGCGGCAGCCCGGTATCGACCGCGCGGCGCTTGGCCACTCCGTCGATCCGCAGCGTGTCCTTGTCGATCTCGTAGGGGCTGCCGTTGACGCAAATCAGCAATTCCGCGCCGAATTCCGCGAGGTGGCGGCAGACGTCGGGGTGCCAGATGTCCTCGCAGATCGGCAGCCCGATCATCGTGCCGCGGAACACGATCGGCTCGGGCAGCGGGCCGGGTTGGAACAGGCGGACCTCGTCGAAAGTGCCGTAATTGGGCAGCTCGTGCTTGGTGCGGACCGCGGCGATCTTGCCCCCGTCGAGCAGCGCGACGCCGTTGAACAGCGCCCCGTCCTGCACGAACACGCTCCCGACCAGCATCGCCGGGCCGCCATCGGCGGTGACTTTGGCCAGCGCCTCGAGCTCGGCGGCAGCGCGCTCGATCAGCGCGGGCTTGAGCACCAGGTCCTCGGGCGGATAGCCGATCAGCTGCATCTCGGGGAAGACGACCAAGTCGGCCCCCGCCGCCGAGGCCCGCTCGCGCGCGGCGAGCATGCCCGCGGCGTTGCCGGCGATGTCGCCCACGGTCTGGTTGAGCTGGGCGAGCGTGATCGAAAGGCTGTCGGGCATGGCGGCTGTCCTAGAGCGGCTCGCGGACTCAGGCCAGCCCCTCCCACACCAGCCGCGCGCCAAGCGCGACCATCAGCCAATAGACGATGCGGTAGAACCGCGCCGAATCGAGCCGGCGGATGATCCGCACCGCCACCAGGGTGCTGACCACCGCCAGCGGGATCAGCGCCGCCGCGGCGGTCAGCACCTGGCGGTCGAGCGCGCCGAGCGCGAGGTAACTCGGCACCTTCATCCAGTTTATCGCGGCGAAGACCATCGTGCTGGTCCCGACGAAGCGCAAGTGCGGCAGCCGGCGCGGCGCGACCCACATCTGGAACGGCGGGCCGCCGGCGTGGGCGATCTGGCTGGTCACCCCGGTTGCGATGCCGAACAGCGAACCGACCCAGCCCGGCGACGACGATGCGGCGACGACCCGCCCCCCGCGCTCGAGCCACAGCCGATAAAGCCCGAAGCAGAGCGTGATCGCGCCGAGCGCGAGCAGCAGCCGCGCCTCGTCGACCGCGGCGGCGTAAAGCGTCCCCAGCGCCACCCCAAGCGCCGCGCCGGGGAGCATCCACAGTACGATCCAACGGTCCCAGCTGGCGCGGAAGGTCCACACGCTGATAACGTCCTGCGCGAGCAGAACCGGCAGCAGCAGCGCCGCGGCGGTCGCCGGGGGCAGCGCCAGCGCGAGCAGCGGCGTCGCCAGCGCGCCGACGCCGGAGAACCCGCCTTTGGCGAGGCCGAGCACGAACACCGCCAGCACCGCCATCGTCAGCGCGAAAGGATCGGCCAGCAGCTCCATTGCGGTCCGCGAACACCGTTTCGGCCGCGCTGGCAAGCCGGGGGTTTACTCCGCCCGGTTCGGGCATAACGTGCCGGGCGAGAAACCATCCGGAAGGTCGCCCGATGCCGTTCAAGTCCGTCTTGCTCCTCACCGCCGCCGCTTCGCTCGCGCTCGCCGGGCCGAGCGCCGCCGCGCCCACCCCCGAACAGGTCGCCGAAGCCGCGCTCCGGGCCGCACCGGTGTGGGACGGGCACAACGATGTGCCCGAACAGCTGCGCGAGCGCCGCAACAACGTGCTGGGCGATTTCGATTTCCGCGACACGTCGAACACCGCCGATCCGGCGAAGAAAGTCGCAGCGATGCAGACCGACCTGCAGCGGCTCAAAGCGGGCCGCGTCGGCGCGCAGTTCTGGTCGGTCTATGTCTCGGCCAGCCTCAGTGAGCCGCAGGCGGTCCAGGCGACGCTCGAGCAGATCGACGTGACCCGGCGCCTCGTCGCGCGCTATCCCGAGGCGATGGTGTTGTGCACCGACACCCGCTGCGTCGAGGCGGCGTTCAAGAGCGGAAAGCTCGCCTCGCTGATGGGGATGGAAGGCGGGCATTCGATCGGCGGGAGTCTCGCGGTGCTGCGCCAGATGTATTCGCTGGGCGCGCGCTACATGACGCTGACTCACTTCAAGAACACCGCCTGGGCCGACAGCGCGACCGACACCCCGGCGCATGACGGACTCACCGATTTCGGCCGCGATGTGGTCCGCGAGATGAATCGGCTGGGGATGCTGGTCGATCTCAGCCACGTCAGCGCGGGAAGCATGAAGGACGCGCTGGAGGTCGCCCGCGCGCCGGTAATCTTCAGCCATTCCAACGCGGTGGCGATCAACAGCCACCCCCGCAACGTGCCCGACGACGTGCTCGACCTGGTCAAGCCCAACGGCGGGGTGGTGATGGTCAATTTCTACCCCGGCTACGTCACCGAGGACACCCGCCAGTGGAACGCGCGCCGCGCCGCGGAAAAAGCCCGGCTCGAAGCGCTCGGGATCGGCGATCCGGCGGGCGCGGCGGCAGCGCTCGCCGCATGGGAGAAGGCGAATCCGGTCCCGGCCGGCGACCTCACCGACGTCGCCAACCACCTCGATCACATCAAGCGGCGGATCGGCGCCGACCATGTCGGGCTCGGCGGCGACCTCGACGGGATCGAGCGCGGGGTCACCGGGCTCGAGGACGCTTCCAAGTATCCCGCGCTGTTCGCCGAACTCGCCCGCCGCGGCTGGACCCAGGCCGAACTGCAGAAGCTTTCCAGCGGCAACATCATGCGCGCGATGAAGGCCGCCGAGGCCTACGCCGCGGCGCATGCCAAGAATCCGCCGCTGGAAAACCCGACGACGTTCTGAGCTTTCGCCCGCTCGGCTAGCGGGCGCGTTCGGCGGCCGACTTCTTCGGGGGCAGCCCTTTGCGCTTGGTGTGAGCGAAGTCCTCGAGCTGGTCCTCGCTCATCGAGGCTTCCATCTGCTTCGAGGCGCCCTTGAGTTTCGACTTGGGGGTATCGCCGCGCTTGGCGGAGAGCGCCGCGCCCGCGGCCTTTTGTTGCGCTTTCGATTTTGCCGGCATGGCTTGGCTCCTGTAAGTTGCCGATGCCGGAAACAATGCGGGGAAGCGCCGCAGGTTCCGCGCAGCTAATCGCGCAGAAGTTCGTTGATCCCGGTTTTGGCGCGGGTCTGCGCGTCTACCTGCTTGATGATCACCGCGCAGGCGAGCGAGGGGCCGGGGCTGCCGTCCGCCAGCGGCTTGCCGGGCAGCGCGCCGGGGACGACCACGCTGTAGGGCGGGATGTGGCCGGTGAGTACTTCGCCGGTGGTTCGGTTCACGATCTTGCTGGTCGCGGTGATGAACACCCCCATCGCCACCACACAGCCCTCGCCGACGATCACTCCTTCGACGATCTCCGAGCGCGCGCCGATGAAGCAGTTGTCGCCGATGATCGTCGGGTTGGCCTGCATCGGCTCGAGCACCCCACCGATCCCCGCGCCGGCCGAGATGTGGCAGTGCTTGCCGACCTGCGCGCAAGAACCGACCGAAGCCCAGGTGTCGATCATCGTTCCGTCGCCGACATGTGCGCCGATGTTGACGAAGCTCGGCATCAGCACGACGCCTTTGCCGATGTGCGCGCCGCGCCGCGCGATCGCGCCGGGCACCGCGCGGATTCCGGCGGTGCGGAAGCGCTCGGCGTCCCACCCGGCGAACTTGAGCGGCACCTTGTCGAATGCCGGAGCGCCGGCCGAGCCGTGCGCCATCACCGCGTTGTCATTGAGGCGGAAGCTCAATAGCACCGCTTGCTTGAGCCACTGGTTGACCCGCCAGCCGCCCGCGCCGTCGGGCTCGGCGACCCGCGCCTCGCCTGCATCGAGCAGCGCGAGCGCGGCTTCGACCGCCTCACGAATGTCGCCGCTGGCCGGGGTGACGGCGTCGCGCGCGTCCCATGCCCGTTCGATCGCGGCTTGAAGCTCGGCAGTCATTGGCTTTCCTCCGCGCGGCGGTGTGCGCCGCGCGCCTATCGCTTGCGTCCCCGCGCGGCAACCCGGAATTAACCCTTGCGGCGCAGCCTGCGCCCGTTCAGCTTTGCGCCATGCGCCAAGCGCTATGCGCCCGGGAAAGGCCGCCAGTGGTCAAGGGTTCGCACACGATGAAACAGCTCTCATGCCGCACGGCTGCGGCCGTCATCGCTTTGTCTGTGGTCTCGGGTTGCGGCGGAGGCGGCGGGGTCGGCAGCACGCCGCCGCCAGTTGCCGGACCTGCGCCGACCCCCACGCCAACTCCCACGCCGACGCCCACCCCCACGCCCTCGGCGGCGTTCCAGACGAGCGAGTTCAACTGCTCCGACGGACCCGGCTTCCACAATGCGATCCCCGCCTGGGCCGCAGGAACCACCGGAACCGGGGTGACCATCGGCATCGTCGATTCGGGGATCGACAGCGATAGCCCCGAGTTCGCCGGACGGATTTCGGCCGCTTCGGCCGATGTCGCCGGCGGGCGCGGGATCGACAATTCCGACGACGATCATGGCACCAACGTCGCGATGATCGCTGCCGCCGCGCGCGACAACACCGGCATCGTCGGGATCGCCTGGAACGCGACCATCGCGATGTTCCGCGCCGACACCCCGGGCACCTGCGCCGATCCCGACCCCGACAAGGACTGCACCTTTTCCGACAGCAACATCGCCGCCGGGATCGACCGTGCGGTCGCCGCCGGGGCCAAAGTGGTCAACCTGTCGCTCGGCGGGTCGCCGCCCAACAACACGCTGCGCAGCGCCATCGCCCGCGCCGCCGCGGCAGGCGTGGTGGTAGTGGTCTCGGCCGGCAACGACGGCGATTCGACCGAGTCCGGGGTCGATCCCAACAACCCCGATCCCTTTGCCACGGGGCTCAGGATGGCGGGCGCCGGCAACGTCATCATCGTCGGTTCGGTCAACGATGCGGGCGTGTTTTCCGCCTTCAGCAACCGCGCCGGGAGCGAAGCGGCGTGGTTCCTCTCGGCGCTCGGCGAGCGGGTGTGCTGCGTTTACGAGAACGGTGCGTTGAAGATCACCACCGATTCGAGCGGCGGGCGTTTCGTCTCGTTGATTTCGGGGACCAGCTTCTCCGCCCCGCAAGTCGCCGGCGCGGTGGCGCTGCTGCGCCAGGCTTTCCCCAACCTCACCGCGGCGCAGACCGTCGACCTGCTGCTGCGCACCGCGCGCGACGCCGGCGCGGCGGGGACAGACGCCACCTATGGCCGCGGCATCCTCGACATCGGCAACGCCTTCGCCCCGCAAGGCCAGACCAGCCTCGCCAATTCCACCGCCGCGCTGCCGCTGGGCGACACCACCATCGCCGGATCGAGCGCGATGGGCGACGCGGCGGGCCGGGGCAGCGCCGAGGCGGTCGTGCTCGACGGCTACCAGCGCGCCTACATCGTCGATCTCGCCAGCGGCGCGCGCAGCGCCGCAGTTACGCCGAAGCTGGCCAACGCGCTCGCCGGGCGGCAACGCAACCTCAACCTCGGCGCGGGCAAGGTCGCGCTCGCCTTCACCGTCGATGGCAGCGGCCGGGCCGCGGCGCTGCCGTGGGTCGGCCAGCTCCGGCTGAGCCGCGAAGCGGCCGAGCAGGCGCGCGTCCTCGCAGCGCGGATAATCGTCCAGACAGCCCCGAAGACCAGGCTCGGCTTCGCCTACCGGCAGGGCGCCGACGGCCTCGTCGCGCAGGTCCAGGGGCGCAGCGAGCCCGCCTTCCTGATCGCCGGTTCGCCCGGCGACGACTTCGGCTTCACCCGCGCCGCGGGCGCGTCGCTGGCGCTGCGGCGCGAGCTCGGACCGTGGGGGGTTACCCTTGCCGCCGAGCGCGCCGCGGTGCTGGGCGGAACGCCCGGGACGATCGCCGCCACGCCGCAGCGCGCCGCAGCCGGGGTTTCCCGCCTCGGCCTCGCGCTCGATCGACGGATCGGCCCGGTCGAGACCGCCTTCGGGGCGACCTGGCTGCGCGAGGACAACACCGTGCTCGGCGCGCGGCTGCATCCGGCGCTCGGCCAGGGCGGGGCAGACAGCCTGTTCCTCGACGCCGCCGCGGCCTGGCAGGTCGCGCCGGCCTGGCGGCTCGGGGCGAGCGCGCGGCTGGGCCAGACCGCCGCGCGGCCCGGCGGGACGGTCGCCTCCGGCTCGCGCCTGACCACTTCTGCCTGGGCGCTCGACGTCAGCCGCAGCGGGCTGTTCCAGGCCGAAGACACATTGTCGTTCCGCCTTTCGCAACCGCTCAGGGTCGAAAGTGGGGGGCTCAACCTGATGCTGCCCGTGGCCTACGACTACGCCACGCTGACCTCCACGCTCGGCGTTCGCCAGCTCGCGCTGACCCCGCAGGGCCGCGAGCGCGTGGCGGAGATCGCCTGGCGCGGACGGCTGTGGGACGGCGCGATCTCGGCGAGCGCCTATCACCGTATCGACCCCGGCCACTACGCCGCATTGCCGAATGACACTGGCGTCGCGGTGAGCTGGTCGCGCAAGTTCTAGCCGGATCGGCTCCGCTTGGGTGGCCACGGGATGAAGCCCGAGGTTCGCGCGACGTAGTCGGCATAGCCGGGGCGCGATTTGGCGAGGCCCTTCTCGAGCAGCGGCTTGCCGGACCACTTGGTCAGGGTGAAGGTCAGGAATAGCGGGCCGGGCAGGCTGGCGATGGCGACCCACGGCCCCGCTTCCGCCGCAGCGAGCCAGATGCCCCACCACACGCAGGTGTCGCCGAAATAGTTGGGGTGGCGGGAGTAGCGCCACAGGCCGGTGTCGAGCACTTTGCCCTTGCTCGCCGGATCGGCGCGGAAGGCCTTGAGCTGCGCGTCGCCGACTGTCTCGAAGGTCATCCCGACCAGCCAAAACGCGAATCCCGACCATGCCAGTGCGCCGATCGGCGCGGGTTCAGGGCTAGCGAGCACACCGAGCTGCGCGGGCAGGCAGGTGATGAACAGCAGCAGCGCCTGCGGGGCGAAAACCACGGTCAGGGCGGCGTGCGCAAACTGGCCGCGCTCCTTTGCCTTGCCGAGCATTCGGGCATAGCGCGTGTCCTCGCCGTGGCCGCGCCAGCGGGTAAAGAGGTGGAGGCAAAGCCGCGTCCCCCAGATCGCCGCCATCGCCGCGATCAGTCCGGCCCGCGCACCCGGATCGGGCAGCTGCACCCAGCTCACGGCCGCGATCAGCGCCATCCCTCCGCCCCACACCGCGTCGATGAACGACACGTCCTTGATCCGCACCGCGACCAGCCACAGGCCGAGCATCAGCGCGGCGACCACCGCGGCGTTGATCAGCAGAGCCTGGGTCATTGGGCTTCCTCCGCCATCCGATAGAGCGCCTGCAGCCGCGGGTGATCGGGCATCACCGAGCGGTAGAACGCCGAGATCCGGGCGATGTCCGTAGCGAAATCGCCGGTGAGGTCGATCGGCGGGCCGAGCCCGCCGCGCATCGCCGCGTTGTCGACCCAGGCCGGCACCACCGGCACCCCCGCGCCGAGCGCGATGTGGTAGAACCCGCTGCGCCACTTGGCGACGCCCTTGCGCGTCCCCTCGGGCGCGATGACCAGGCGGAAATCGTCGTGCGCGGCGAACTGGGCGACGACCTGGTCGACGTAGTTGCGACTCGCCGAGCGATCGACCGGAACCCCGCCCATATCGAGCATGAAGCGCCGCAGGGCCCCCTCGAAGAGCGTATGCTTGCCCATGAACCGCGGCCGCACCCCGAAGGTCCAGGTCGCGCCGACGAAGAACACGAAGTCCCAGTTCGAGGTGTGCGGCGCGCCGAGGATGACGTATTTCATCAGCGGCGGCGCCCCGCCCTCGAGCCGCCAGCCTTTCCAGCGGAACAACCGAAGGATCGCCCATTTGACGATGCGCGAGAGCAGCGTGGGGCGTTCGCCGGGCACCGCTAGAAACCGATCCCGTCGGGCCAGTTCGGCGCGGTCAGTCCCATGACCTTGAACAGCGCGCCCATCTGCCCTTCGCCGATCAGGCGGTCCTTGGCGGCGTGGATCGCGGCGGCGTGTTCGGGGGCGAAAGCGGCGAGCGATTCGGCGCGGGTTTCGATCCCGAGCTCGCGCAGCCAGCGGCCCTGCGGCACGGTGCCGAGCCACTTTGCGCCGCGCGACTGCACGATCGGGGCGAGCGCGGCGAAATCGACGTGGGCGGTGAGATCGGCCTCACCGGGAGTGGCGAAGGGATCGACCTTGCTGTGCGCGCGCACCGCCTGGAGGCTCGAGCCGTCGCGCGGTTCGGTGTGACCATAATCGAAGAACAGCGCCGCGCCGCCCTGCTCGACCAGCCGCCCGGCGACCTCGTAGATCGTCGCCGCGGCCCCCGGGTTGAGTTCGACGATCGTCCCTTCCGGCGCCTCGCGCCAGTTCTCCGGGACCACCGGGTCCATCGGCTGCGGCCCGGCGACGAAGATGAAGCGATCGTCCTCCAGCCCGACCATTCGCTCGCGCCAGCCTTCGCCGGTGCGGACCAGCTGGCGCACCGGCAGCGCGTCGAGGAATTCGTTGGCGACGAGCAGGATCGGCCCCCAGTTGGGGACGGTCGAGAGATCGTGGTGCCAGATCGCACCGGGCACGGTCGCCAGCTGGACGTCCTTGAGCGCGGTCGAGCTTTCGATGAAGTGGACTTTCGGCTCGAGCCCGTAGCGGCCCGCGGCGGCGAGCGCATCGCGCGCGAGCGTGCCGCGGCCCGGGCCGAGTTCGACGTAATGGACCGGCTCGGCGCGCCCGGCGCGGATCCACAGGTCGGTCAGCCACAGCCCGATCAGCTCGCCGAACATCTGGCTGATCTCGGGCGCGGTGACGAAATCGCCCGCCGCGCCGAGCGGATCGCGCGTTGCGTAATAACGGGCGTTGGCCTCGCCCATGAAGTGCATCACCCCGATCGGGCCGGTGTTGGCGATCAGCCGGCGGAAGATCGCGCCGAGGCTTTCGCCCGTCTCGCTCATTGCGGCGCGGGAACTCCGCTGCCGAGCTCGGGCCGCAGCAGGCCGCGAACCGCGAAGAACAGCCCCAGCGCGACCAGCGGCAGGGTCAGCCACTGCCCCATCGACAGCCCTGTGCGCGCGGCGAATTCGGCGAGCTGGGCGTCGGGCTCGCGGTAGAACTCGACGAAAAACCGCGCCGCGGCGATCCCCGCGGTGAACACCCCGACCAGCAGCCCGGGGCGAAAACGCGCGCGGCTCTTCCAGAATAGCAGCAGCATGACGAGGATCAGCAGCGCGCCCTCGAGCGCGGCTTCGTAGAGCTGGCTGGGGTGGCGGGCGAGCGGGCCGGCGTCGGGGAAGACCATCGCCCAGGCCACCGCGCTCTCGACCGGCCGCCCCCACAGCTCGCCGTTGACGAAGTTGGCGAGCCGCCCGAACAGCATCCCGAACGGCACGCAGACCGCGATGTAATCGCACACGCGCAGGAACGAGAGCTTGCCGCGCCAGCACACCCAGGCGATCGCCAGCACCGTGCCGATCAGCCCGCCGTGGAAGCTCATCCCCCCTTCCCACAGCTTGAACAGGTCGGTCGAGGTCCACAGCTCGGGCTGGTAGAAGGTGGCGTAGCCGAGCCGCCCGCCGAGGATGATCCCGAGCGTGCACCAGAAGAACAAGTCGTCGGCGTGGCGCTGTGCGAGCGGCGCGCCGGGCGCCTTGATCATCCGCCCAAGGTGCCAGTAACCCAGCACGATGCCCGCCAGATAGGCGAGGCTGTACCAGCGCAGCTGGAACGAGCCGATCTGGAACAGGTAGCTCTTGAGCCCGAGATCGACCCAGTGGATCGGTTCGGCGGCGGCCGCGGCAAGCATTAGTGACAGCAAGAAAAATTCCCCCTAGATCGGACCCTACGGAACCGCGCGGCCGCGTCCCCAGGCGCCGCGTGTTCTGGCACAGGACAGGCCGGGTTACAAACGGCCGCAGGCGCGAAACAGGGCGCGCCGACGCAATGGGATGGATGCTGCATGGCGAGCGAACTCGATACTGCCCTGAGTGAGGTGATGGACCGCCTGGTCGTGCCCGGCGGGCCGCTCGAAACGGTGCCGTTCGAGCGCTTCGGCCGGACCCTGCCAATGCTCAAGAACGCCCCGGCGACGCTCCCCCAATACTTCGAGATGTTCTGCGCCCAACACGCAGAGGCCGAGTTCCTGGTCGACGGCGCGCAGCGCTTCACCTTCGGCGAGATTTACGCCGCGGCGCGCGAAGTCGCGGGCGGCCTCGTCGCCGGGCACAACGTCGAGCGCGGCGACCGCGTGGGCATCGCCGCACGCAATTCGGCGAGCTGGATTGTTGCCTATATGGCGGTGATCATGGCCGGCGGCTGCGCGACGCTGCTCAACGGCTGGTGGTCGGGCGAGGAACTGGCCGAGGGCATTGCGCTCGCCCAGTGCAAGCTGGTGATTGCCGATGCGCCCCGCGCCCAGCGGCTCGAAGGCCAGCCGCATCGCGCCCGGATCGTCACGATCGAGCACGACCGCCCGCTCGCGCTGGGGCTCGCCGCGCTGACCGAACACGGCGGCAATTCCGAGACTCCGCTGCCCTCGCTGACCGGCGACGATCTCGCCACGATCCTCTATACCTCAGGCTCGACCGGACAGTCGAAGGGCGCCTGGTCGGACCACCGTGCCGTGGTCCAAGGGGTGTTCAGCTACGTCGCGCAATCGGTGATGGTCGTGACCCTGCTCACCGACAAGGGCGAAGCGCCGACCGTGCAGCCGACCGCGCTGGTCAATGTGCCCTTGTTCCACGTCACCGGCGAGGTGCCGCTGCTGCTCCAGAGCTTCGCGATCGGGCGCAAGCTGGTGATGATGCCCAAGTGGAACGCCGAAGAGGCGATGCGGCTGATCGAGGCGGAGAAGGTGACCTATTTCGTCGGCGTGCCGCTGATGAGCTTCGAGATCGCCACCCACCCCGACCGCGACAACTACGACCTGTCGAGCTGCGTCAGCTTTGCCGCCGGCGGGGCGCCGCGCCCGGTCGATCACGTCACCCGGATCAAGGCGGCGCTGCCCCACGCCTTCCCGCTGCTCGGCTATGGCCTGACCGAAACCAATGGGGTCGGCTGCGGCAACTTCAACGAGAACTACCTGGCCAAGCCGGGGAGCACCGGCACCGCAAGCAAGCCGCTGGTCGAAATGGCGATCCTCGACGACGCCGGCGACGCCATGCCGCAGGGCTCGATCGGCGAGGTTTCGTTCCGGACGATCTGCAATTTCAACGGCTACTGGGACAACACCGAGGCGACCCAGGCCGCGATCATGCCCGACGGGTTCTTCCGCACCGGAGACCTCGGCCGGATCGACGAGGACGGCTACCTGTTCATCGTCGACCGCAAGAAGGACATCATCATCCGCGGCGGCGAGAACATCTCCTGCATCGAGGTCGAGCAGGCGATCTATGCGCATCCCGCGATCGCCGAAGCGAGCGTGTTCGGCATGCCCGACGAGAAGTTCGGCGAGCTGCCCACCGGCGTGTTCCTCGCCAAGGAGGGGCACAGCGTGAGCGAGGCCGAACTGCGCGAGTTTCTCAAGGCCAACATGGCCCCGTTCAAGGTCCCGGTGCGGCTATGGCAGGAGCACGAGACGCTGCCCCGGCTCGGCACCGAGAAGGTTGACAAGCGCACGCTCAAGGCCCGTTACCAGACCGTGTGGGAAAGCGAGCAGAACCAGACCGCGTGAGCCCGGCGCGCGTCGCCGACCAGCGCGCGGTCGTCGACCGCCGCGCGCTGAGCGCGAAGATCGCCGAGCTGGTCGCGGCCAAAGGCGCCGCAGCGGCGCGCAAGGGCGTGGTCGAGCTGCTCCGCCGTGCGCTCGATAGCGGCCGCGCAGAAATCGCCCGGCGGCTCGAGGCGCGGCCCTCGGCGGGGCGCGACTGCGCCGAGGAACAGGCCTTCCTGGTCGACCAGCTGGTCCGCCTGATCCACGATCACGTCACCGAGCAGGTCTATCCGGTCGCCAACCGCTCGTCGGGCGAGCGGCTGAGCATCATGGCGGTCGGCGGCTACGGCCGCGGCGAGATGGCGCCGCATTCGGACGTCGATATCGCCTTCCTCACCCCGCTCAGGCAGACCCCGTGGTGCGAGCAGGCGATCGAGGCGATGCTCTATTTCCTGTGGGATCTCGGGCTCAAGGTCGGGCAATCGAGCCGCTCATTGGACGAGATGGTCAAGATGGCGCGCGGCGACCTGACGATCCGCACCGCGCTATTGGAAGGCCGCTATGTGTGGGGCGACCAGGCGCTGTTCGACCAGGCCCAGGCGCGCTTCTTCGCCGAAGTGGTCGCCGGGACCGAGCGCGAATACGTCACCGAAAAGCTCGCCGAGCGCAACGAACGGCACAAGCGGCTCGGCGACAGCCGCTATGTGGTCGAGCCCAACGTCAAGGAGGGCAAGGGCGGCCTGCGCGACCTTCACACGCTCTACTGGATCGGCAAGTACCTCCACAAAGTCCGCGAACCGGCCGAGCTGGTCGACGCCGGGCTGCTCACCGCCGCCGAATACCGCGCTTTCCGCCGCGCCGAGGACTTCTTCTGGGCGGTGCGCTGCCACCTCCACACCATCACCAATCGCGCCGAGGACCGGCTGACTTTCGACGTCCAGCGTGAAATCGCGGCGCGGATGCAGTTCGCCGACCGCCCGGGCAAGAGCGCGGTCGAGCGCTTCATGCAGTACTTCTTCCTCCAGGCGAAGCGCGTCGGCCATCTCACCGGGCTGTTCCTCGCCCAGCTCGAGGAGCGCTCGGGCAAGCGGCAATACCGCGGCCTGCTCGCGGGATTCCGGGCGCGGCGGCGGATGGTCAAGGGCTACCCGGTGTTCGGCGGGCGGATCGGGGTGGCGAGCGACGACTGGTTCCGCGCCGACCCGGTGCGGCTGATCGAAATCTTCGTGCTAGCCGACGCCAACCGGCTCGAACTCCACCCAGATGCGATGCGCCTCGCGGTGCGCGACGCCCGCGCGGTCGACGGCGTGCGCGGCGACCCGCGCGCCAATGCGCTGTTCCTCGAACTGCTGACCAGCCGCCACGAGCCCGAAACCGCGCTGCGCTGGCTCAACGAGGCGGGGGTGTTCGGGCGCTTCGTGCCCGATTTCGGCCGCGTCAACGCCCAGATGCAGTTCGATATGTATCACCACTACACGGTCGACGAGCACACCATCCGCGCGATCGGGCTGATGGCGCAGATCGAACAGGGCGCGATGGCGGGCGAGCACCCGCTCGCCACCGAACTGGTGCACAAAATCGCCAACCGCCGCGCGCTCTATCTCTCGGTGCTGCTCCACGACATCGCCAAGGGCCGGCGCGGCGACCATTCGGTGCTCGGCGCCGAGGTCGCGACGAAGCTGTGCCCGCGGCTCGGGCTCGATGACAAGGAGACCGAGCTGGTCGCCTGGCTGGTCCGCTATCACCTGCTGATGAGCGCGACCGCGTTCAAGCGCGACCTCGCCGACTGGAAGACGATCGGCGATTTCGTCGCCCAGGTGCAGTCGGTCGAAAGGCTGCGGCTGCTCAGCCTGCTGACCATTGTCGATATCCGCGCGGTCGGGCCGGGGGTGTGGAACGGGTGGAAGCGCCAGCTGATCCACGAACTTTACGACGCCGCCGAAGAACGGCTGCGGCTCGGCCACATGGCGCACGGGCGCGAACAGCGCATCGCTGCCAAGAAGGCCGCGGTCGAAGCGCGGCTCGGCGGGCCGGGAAGCATTGGGGCGGCGCTGGTCGGCAAATTCGGCAAGGTGCTCGGTGACGCCTACTGGATCGCCGAGCCCGAAGACATCGTGGCGATGAACCTGACCCAGCTCGCCGCCGCCGAGGGGTCCGAACTCGACGTTCACACCCAATACTACGCCGCGCGCGGGGCGACGCTGGTCACGGTGATCGCCGCCGATCATCCCGGGTTGTTCTATCGCATCGCCGGGGGCATCCACCTTGCCGGCGGTAACATCATCGACGCGCGCATCCACACCGCGCGCAATGGCATGGCGGTCGACAATTTCCTCGTCCAGGATCCGCTCGGCCGGCCGTTTTCCGAAGCCGGGCAACTCAAGCGGATCGAGACCTCGATCGCCGATGCGCTGTCGGGCCGGGTCAAGCTGGTCCCGCAGCTCGCCGCGCGCCCCCTTGCCCGCCCGCGCGCCGATGCATTCGCGGTCCAGCCGCGGGTCGAATTCGACAACGCCGCCTCCAACCGATTCACTGTGGTCGAGATCAACGCGCGTGACCGTCCGGCGCTATTGAACCGGCTCGCCCGAGCTCTGTTCGAGGCCAAGCTGATGGTCCATTCGGCGCACATCGCGACCTACGGCGAGCGCGCGGTCGACACTTTCTATGTCACCGACCTGCTCGGCGAGAAAATCGATGCGGTCGCGCGGCTGCGCACTGTCGAGAAACGGCTGCTCGAGGCGGCGGGAGAAGAAACGATCGAGGTCGCCGCGGCGTGACCCGGCACGTCAAAGCGACTTGCTGTAGACCCGATATTCCTTGTTGACCGTGGTCTGGAGCGCGTCGGCGATCGCGTTCATCCCCTGATTGTCGTCGAGGATCCAGCCGATCTCGCCGCGCTTGCTGGCGTAGGTCGAAACCGCTGCGCGGCGGATGTACTCGATCATCATGAAAGCCAACTGGCTGGCGAGGCGCGAGGCCTGGAGCCGTTTGCGCACCCCCATCAGCGGCACCCGCATGTCCGCCGGGCGCGGGCGCCACAGCCACTTGAGCAGCTTGAGCCAGCCGAGCGGCGAAGGCCTGGGGCCGACCTGTTTGAGCACCCGGTTGAGGTCGGGCAGGGTCATCATGAAAGCAACCGGCTCGCCGTCGAGTTCGGCGATCATGATCAGGTCTTCGCGCACCAGCGGCTTCAGTTTCTTGCCGGTGTAGGCGACCTCGCTGTCGGTGATCGGCACGAATCCCCAGTTGTCCGCCCAGGCGTCGTTGAGGATATCGAGGATCGTCGCCGCCTCGGCGTCGAACTTGCGCTTGTCGACCCCGCGAACCTTGATCCGCGGGTTCTTTTCGCCCGATTCGACGATCCGCTGGATCAGCGGCGGGAACGGCTTGGTGATGTCGAGCTCGTAGGTGAACAGGGTCTTGGCCGGTTCGTAACCGGCGCGCTCGATCCAGCCCTGATGCTTCGGTGCATGGTGCCCCATCATCACCATCGGCGGGTGATCGTGGCCGCGCACCAGCAGCCCCGGTTCTTCCCAGACCGAAAGGTTCATCGGCGCGAGGACGCGGGTCATGCCCTGTCCGCGCAGCCAGCCTT
>JBOHIC010000227.1:0-11467 GCA_050725835.1 Novosphingobium sp. | reverse complement strand
GCTTCGCGGCGATCCGGCCGCGAAGCCCGCTTGCGCGATGCGACGAACCGCCGGCCAGCGAAACCGGTTGTTAACCATCTTGGCCGCAGGCTTTCGCGATGCGGGACGTCGCGATCATCCTGGCTGCCACCCTGGCGCTCGGCGGGTGCATCGACTTTCCGCAAAGCGCCAAGCGCGAGCCGATCCAGCGCTCGACCGCGGCGCTCACCCCGCGCCCCGAAACCCGCCAATGCCTCGCCGGGCTGGGCGCCGCCCACGCCAATTTCACCCCGCTTCCCGACGAATACTATGGCGCGGGATGCTCGACCGTCGGCACGGTCAGGCTTGCGGCGCTGCAGAGCGACGACGCCGCGCTGGCGCTGTCCAACCTCGGCCCGGTGACTTGCCCGCTGGCGCAGACCTTCGCCGCCTGGGCGCGCTTCGGGGTCGATCGCGCGGCGCAGCAGATCCTCGGCAGCCGGCTGGTTAAGATCGAGACGATGGGGAGCTATTCGTGCCGCAACGTCGCCGGCTCGTCGCGCCGCTCGGCCCACGCCACCGCGGGCGCGATCGACGTCTCCGCCTTCGTCCTCGCCGACGGGCGGCGGATCAGCATCTCGGGCGCTTGGAACGCGGGCACCCCCGCCGAACGCCGCTTCCTCGGAGTGATCCACACCAGCGCGTGCAAACGCTTCGGCATTGTGCTCGGCCCCGCCTACAACGCCGCGCACCGCGACCACCTCCATGTCGAACTGGGTGGGCGGGCGTTCTGCCGGTGACGTTCAGCCTTCCGGCTTGTCCTGAAAGAAACTGTAATCCGGCAGCGAGTGGAACGCACTCTTGAGCGCGTCGGCCCAACCGTCCGAAATCGCGCGGAAATAGGGATCGGCGGCGGTGACGCGGCGCTGGTGTGCGGGTGCGAAAGTGTCGCGCTCGACCACCAGCAGATCGAGCGGCAGCCCGACCGAAAGGTTGGCCTTGAGTGTTGAATCGAAGCTGACCATCAGCAGCTTGACCGCATCCTCGAAGCTCATCGTCCGCTCATAGCCGCGAAGGATGATCGGGCGGCCGTATTTGGTTTCGCCGATCTGGAAGAACGGGGTGTCGAAGCTCGCCTCGATGAAGTTGCCTTCGGGGTAGATCAGGAACAGCCGCGGCTCCATCCCCGCGATCTGCCCCGCGACGATCATCGAGGCGGAGAACGATCCCGCCGCTTCCTCGCCGTTGTCGGCGTCGCGCTCGGCGATGGTCTCGCGCAGCAGCTTGCCGACCATGCTCGCGATCTGGAACATCGTCGGCATCGTCAGCACGCAGTTCTCGCGCTCGTCGGGAACCTTGGTGCGCTCTTCCAGCTTGGAGATGACCGACTGGGTGGTGGCGAGGTTGCCCGCGGTCATCACCGCGATCAGCCGCTTGCCCGGGTCGATCCAGTGAAACATCTTGCGGAAGGTCGAAATGTTGTCGACGCCCGAATTGGTCCGGGTGTCGCTCATCAAGACCAGCCCCTTCTCGAGCATCATCCCGACACAATAAGTCACGCGCGCATCCCCCTGGCCGGCTTCGGGCTACTGCTGGCCATGCTGCTGTTCAACCGCGAGCGCGACCGCGAGGCGGGTTTCTCCACCGCCCTGCGACAGCCCGGTGACCGGCGCCGCCTCGCGGTAGTCGCGGCCCGTGGCGACGCGGACGTAGCGCTCGTCGGGGCTGATCCCGTTGGACACGTCGAACCCGACCCAGCCGAGCCCGTCGACGTGCGCTTCGGCCCAGGCGTGCCCGGCCTCCTGTTCGATCCGGTCGTTCATCATCAGGTAGCCGCTGACATAACGCGCGGGCACGCCGAAGGTTCGCGCCGCGCCGATGAAGACGTGAGCGTGGTCCTGGCACACCCCGCGGCCCAATGCGGCGGCTTCCTCCGCCGTGGTGCCGACCCCGGTCTCACCGACGGTGTAAACCAGTGTTTCGCGGACCAGCATCGCCAGGCGGTGGAGCCGTCGCAGCAGTTCGTCGTCGTCGCCGTCGAGCTGGGCTGCGAGCGCGCGCAGCTTCGGGCCGGGGCGGGTTAGCGGGGTCTGCTGGGCGAAAGCCCACAGCGGCATGTGCCCGGCGTGCTGGCCGATTACCCCGGCGTTGTCGGCGGTGGCGACGGTCCCGGCGCAGCGGATCTCGACGCTGCTCGCCCCCGGCTCGACCGCGATCAGTGCGGTGCGGTTGTGGTGGTGATCGTCGTATTCGACCTCGATTTGCGCGCCGGTGCAGGCCATCGTCCAGTCGAGCACCTGCTGGCCGTTGGTGTGCTTGGGGGTCAGCCGCAGCCGCTGCAGCCCGTGCGCGACGGGCCGGGCATAATCGTAGCGGGTGGTGTGTTCGATCCTGAGGCGCATCACGCGGCGAACCGGTAGTCGCGCTCGATCGCCTGGGCGACCTGGCGGTTGGCGGCGATGAACTCGGTGATGAACTCGTGCAAGCCGGCCTCGAAGATCGCGCCGATCTCGGCCTCGTGGAAGCGGGTGCCGAGCTCGCGCATCAGCCCGTGCGAGGATGCCTCGGCGCCGTACTGGTGCGCCAGCCCGGTGAGGTTCGAGCGCAGCTTGGCGACGCAGAACGCCAGGCTGCGCGGAAAGCGCTGGTCGAGCAGGAGGAACTCGGCGATCCCGCGCGGGTCCATCGCCCCGGCGTTTAGCCAGCGATAGGCGCGGTCCCCCGCGACCGAGCGCAGCACGCTCTCCCACTGGACGTTGTCGAGGCTCGAGCCGACCCAGGCGAGCGAGGGCAGCAGGACGTAGTATTTCACGTCGAGAATCCGGGCGGTGTTGTCGCCGCGCTCGATGAAGGTGCCGAGGCGGATGAAGTTGTAGTTCTCGTTGCGCAGCATCGATCCATCGACCGCACCGCGGACCAGCATCGCCTGGCGCCGGATCATCGCCAGCGCCTCGCCCAGCGAGGCCTCGCGCACCGGGCGGGCGAGGATCGCGCGCAGGTGCATCCAGCTCTCGTTGACCGCCTCCCACACCTCGCGGGTGAGCGCGGTGCGCACTCCGCGGGCGTCGGCCCGCGCCGCTTCGATCATCGCCAGCACGCTGTTGGGATTGCTCTTCTCGCGCAGGAGGAAATTCCACACCTGGACCCCGGTGTAGGTGCCGTGCGAGGCCTGATAGGCCGCGGTCTGCCCGACTGTGGTGACCACCGAGCGCCATTCGTCGTGCGCGGTGATGGCGTCGCGGGTCAGCGCCATGCGAAACCCCGCCTCGATCAGCCGCGCGGTGTTCTCCGCCCGCTCGAGATAGCGCGCCATCCAGAACACGCCCGATGCGGTGCGGCCTAGCATCGAATCCTCCCCGGAACGGAAAGGTGCCCCGCAGGGGCGGAGGGGCCGGGTGCGCGCAGGTGACGCCGCGCGGGAGGAGACCGACCGGCCCCTCCGTCAGCCCTGCGGGCCGCCACCTCCCCGTTCCGGGGAGGATTTAGGCGAGCAATGCCCATCAGTCCTCCAGTACCCAGCTGTCCTTGGTCCCGCCGCCCTGCGACGAATTGACCACCAGGCTGCCCTGCTTGAGCGCGACCCGGGTCAACCCGCCGGGGGTGATGTCGATCCCCTCGGGCGAGACCAGCACGAACGGGCGCAGGTCGACGTGGCGCGGGGCGAGTCCGGCTTTGGCGAGGATCGGCACGGTCGAGAGCGCGAGCGTGGGCTGGGCGATGTAGTTGTCGGGCTTGGCGCGGAGCTTGGCGGCGAAGCCTTCGATCTCCTTCTTCGACGCGGTCGGCCCGATCAGCATGCCGTAACCGCCCGAGCCGTGGACCTCCTTGACCACCAGCTCGGCGAGATGCTCGAGAACGTAAGCCAGGCTGTCCTTTTCCGCGCAGCGCCAGGTCTTGACGTTGGCGAGCAGCGGCTTCTCGCCGGTGTAGAACTCGACGATCTCGGGCATGAACGAATAGATCGCCTTGTCGTCGGCGATGCCGGTGCCCGGCGCATTGGCGATGGTGATCCCGCCGGCGCGGTAGATGTCCATGATCCCCGGCACCCCAAGCACCGATGAAGGGTTGAAGGTCAGCGGATCGAGGTATTCGTCGTCGACCCGGCGGTAGAGCACGTCGACCGGCTCATAGCCGCGGGTTGTGCGCATCGCCACGCGCCCGTCGACCACCCGCAGGTCGCTGCCCTCGACCAGGTCGGCCCCCATCTGGTCGGCGAGGAAGGCGTGCTCGAAATAGGCCGAGTTGTGAATGCCGGGGGTGAGCACCGCCACCGTCGGCCGCTCCCCCGCACAGGTGGGCGCGCAGGAGGCGAGGCTCTTGGCCAGCCGCCGCGGATAGTCCTGCACCGGGCGGACAGCAACGCGGGTGAACAGCTCGGGGAACATCGCCATCATCGTCTCGCGGTTCTCGAGCATGTACGAGACCCCGCTGGGGGTGCGGGCGTTGTCCTCGAGCACCATGAACTCGTCGGGCCCGGTGCGCACGAGGTCGATCCCGACCACGTGGGTATAGACCCCGCCCGGCGGGACCAGCCCGACCATCTCGGGCAGGAAAGCGGCGTTGCGTGCGAGCAATTGCAGCGGCAGCCGCCCGGCGCGGACGATTTCCTGGCGATGATAGACGTCGTGGAGGAAGGCGTTGAGCGCGCGCACCCGCTGCTCGATGCCCTTGGAGAGCTTGCGCCATTCATTCGCGGTGACGATCCGCGGGACCATGTCGAACGGGATCAGCCGCTCCTCGCCGGCGTCGTCGCCGTAGACGTTGAAGGTGATCCCGGTGCGGCGGAAGAAGTTTTCCGCCTCCTGCCCCTTGCGTCGCAGCGCGGCGGGGTCCTGGTTGTCGAGCCAGTCGCAATAGCCGGCGTAGGCCGGGCGCACCGCGCCCACAGCGTCGTACATCTCGTCGAAGGTCGGAGCCCCGGGTGTCGCCATCGCCGCCATGACTGCCGCGCCCCGCCGCGCTGTCAAGCGGCGACTGCTGCAGTGCGAAAGGGGCGGCCCGGTCTAGCCCTGGCGTTTGGGCGCATAGCGCGTCGCGGTGAGGCGCTCGGACACCGCGCTGACCTTGGTGTCGATCCACCCCGCGGCGCGCATCGCGTCGCGGATCGCGGCGTCGCCGAAGGCGGCGGCCTTGCCCTTGGGATAGACGCACCACAGCGCGAGCCCGGCGTTGGCCGCGGCGTGGCGGGCGCGTTCAAGGTGGTCGGCGTCGAGGATCATCGCCAGCACCACCGCGGCCGAGCCGGGATCGGTCATGGTCGCTCCGGCGAGCGCCTCGGCCAGCGCGGGTTCGTCGATCGCGCCGAGCACCAGCGCGCGCTTGTCCGGGCCGATGCCGAGCTTGCCCGCGAGGCTTGGCGGCGCGGTGGCGAGCGCCTTGGCCCAGCGCGCCGCCTCGGCTTCGGGCAGGGCCGCGTGGAGCGGTTCGCCGCTCGCGGTCAGCCGCAGCCCATCCGGCCCGGCAACGATCCCGGCGATCGTATCGCGTGGGAGCCGCGCCTTATGCCCGCCGCGCAGGATAAGTTCGCTGCCCTCGAGCAGCAGCTTGGCTTTGGCGGAATCCCCGCGGAAGGTGACCAGAGCGGATGCCTCGCGTCCCACCGGGCTACCAGCGCAGCGACATGCAGGTGAACCCGGCGTCGATCCGGGCGATCTCGCGGTTGGCCAGCGGGACCACCGCGGCCCCCAGCCCGGCGAGCTTGTCGGCGATGCCGGGAAAGTGCGCGCCGACCAGCAGGGTGTCGTTCACCCACAACACGTTGGCCCCGCCCTCCTCGCCCCGCGGTGTCTCGATCACCGTCAGCCCGCCGAACATCCCGGTCGCCGCCAGCAGCGGAGTCGCCAGCACCACCCCCTCGCCGACCAGCGAGCAGGCGGTCTTGAGATGGAGCACCCCCGGCGGCGGTTCGACCACTTCGGCGCGCTTGCCCAGCCCGTCGAGCAGCCCCGCGAGCGCCTCGGCCCCCGCGCGGTCGGTCCGCGCCGAGAGCCCGATCAGCACGCGCGTCCCCAGGTCGAGCACGTCGCCGCCGTCGGCATAGCCCTCGGGCAATTCGAGAACCTTGGGAAACCGCGCCGCCAGCTCGGGCGCGAGCAGCGCCACTTCGCCCGCGCGGCTCGGCGCGCCGGGATGCAGCAGGATCGCCGCTTCGGGAAAGACCAGCGCCGGGTCCTCGACGAACAGCCCGTCGGGAAAGCCCTCGTCCGCCGCCAGTTCCTCCACCTCCAGCCCGGCCCCTCGCAGCGCCGCGACATAGGCGGCGTGTTCGGCCAGCAATCCGGCGAGGTCGGGATCGGATCGGTCGCCCGCGCGCAGCCCCTTGACCGCGCTCGCCCCTGGGCGCCGCACCAGCGCCCGGGTGAAGTCGAACGGCCGGCTCATGGAGTGCGGCTCAGCCCTTGCAGTCGCCGACCCGCTTCGAGCTCATCTCCATTTCCATCTTGACCGCGCCCTTGGCCGAGAGCGGGCCGGCCCCGGTCTGCTCCATCTTCATGTGCATGTCCGAGCTTTCCTCGGTCATCTTGCCGGTCATCTCGATCACCGCGGTCATGTCCTGGCCGGTCTTGCAGGTCAGCTTGGCGTCGAGCGAGCCGCCCGAGGCCTCGAACCGGTCATAAGTGCAGTTGCCCTGGGCGAGCTTCTTGGTGAAGTCCTTGTAGCCCGCTTCGCTTTCTTCCTTGGTCACGCAGAAGCCCTGGCTCTGCCCGGTCGAGGCGAACATCGCCTTGAACTTCTCGGACTGCTCCTTGGGCACGCCGGGGATCTCGAAGTTGATCACCTTGACCGTCGTTTCGTACTGCCCCGGCCGCGGCTTCACCATCCCCGCCACCTCGGCCTTGACCTGCGCCTCGGTCTTGGGCCCGGAAGACTGGTTGCAAGCGGCGAGCGCGAGGGCGGCGACGGTGACGGCGAGGGTGGTGCGGATCGGCATGACGAGCTCTCCCAGAGGTGTACGCCGGGAGCCTATCAGCCGATTTGGACCGAGCCAAGCAGTGGTGCCCAGAAGAGGACTCGAAATGGGCAACCAAGCCACTGATCTCCGAACCTTTTGCTGTTCGGGCGATCACCAAGAGGAACGATATCAGCAACACGGCGCGCAGCCAAGCCACTCAGTCATCATAGCGATGCCCAAGCCGATGCCTCCCGAGGTCACCCTCACCACTCGAATGGCATCGACACTGACGGATCGCATCCCTCCCGCTCGTCCATGGGCGGCCGACTGCGCGCTCCGATATGCGTTCGCCGCGCGGGCCCAAGCAGGGTCGTCCACCCGCTTCGCTGAATCGCACTGCCGGATACCACGCGGCCATCGTCGAGCGGCCGACTCGGACTCGCGCGTGATCAAAATTTAGCTCTTGACCTAGAGTGAACTCTAGCTGCTACTAGGTGCGCTGGCAGCAGGAGGTCAGCATGACGGTCGATCAAAACAAGCAGATAATTGCCCGCGCAATGGATGCCATGGCACAGGGTGACACCGCGCCGTTCGGCGCGCTGATGCACCCCGATTTCGTCTGGACAGCGACCGGCACGAACAGTTGGGCCGGCGAATTCAAGGGTCTGGAGACGGTGCGGCGCGAGTTGCTTGGGCCGCTATTCGCCAACTTTACCAGCAAATATGTGAACCGCGCGATCAACATCCTCGGTGATGACGACTTCGTGGTGGTCGAGGCGCGCGCCCATGCAATGACGAAGTCAGGAAAGCCATACGATCAGGCTTACTGCTTCGTGATCCGCATGCGGGAAGGGAAGATGATGTCGCTGATCGAATACATGGACACCGAACTGATCGCCGACGTGCTCGAGGCGCGACCGTCATGATTGCCGAGCGGTTGAGCATCGGCGACATCGCGAAGTCGACCGGAAGGAGCGTTCATGCGCTTCGCTGGTACGAACGCGAAGGCCTGATTCCCGGCGTATCGCGCGACGGCGGCAAGCGGCGGGTTTACCGAAAGGCGCACATTGGCTGGTTGCGCTTCCTCGGGCGGCTCAACCGCACCGGAATGACGGTCCAGGAGATGAAGACCTATGCCGCGTTGACCGCCAAGGGCGGATCGACGGCGGCCGAACGCAAGGCAATGCTGGTGCGACATCGCGAGCGGCTCGACGCCGAAATCGCGACGCTCGGCGAAGCGCGGCAAATCCTCGACCTCAAGATCGCCTTCTATTCTGAGTGGGCGCGGACCGGCTGTCGTCCACCCGAACCCGAAATCCCGCCAACGGCGTAGTCCGACCGCATGCCTGCGAATTGGTCGCCGCCGTTCGCGCCGTTCACCACGCTCGCTTGCGATCCATGTCTCCACGCCCGGATCCCACCAGCCGACCGATCTGGGCATCGCGTCCCCTCGGTGCGGCCGACACAAGGACCAAGCCCATGAGCGAGAACTTCCTGACGATGGCGGAGGGGCGGGTATGGCGGAACGTTCGTGGCGAGGGTCCACCGCTCATCATTGTCCACGGCGGCCCGGGCGCCGGCCACGACTATCTCTGCAACCTCGATCAACTCGCCGACAGCCATACGGTCGTACTCTACGATCAGCTGGGCTGCGGGAGGTCGGACCAGGTCGGCGACGTCGGGCATTGGGAGGTCGCCCGCTTTGTCGATGAGTTGGATGCGCTGCGCGACAGCCTGGGCTTCGGCCGGTTCAGCCTGCTCGGACACTCCTGGGGCGGCTTCGTCGCGATCGAATACGCGCTCGCTCATCCGGAACGCCTGACCGCGCTTGTCCTTGCGAGCACCGCGGCCTCGGTCGCGGACGTCGAAGCAAGCCATGGCCGGTTGCGCGATGCCTTGCCGAGCGACATACGCGAACCGATGCGCGTCGCGCAGGCCGCCGGACTGCGCGATGATCCGCGTTTCACGGCCGGCATGACCGCGTTTTACCGCCGTCACACGTGCCGGATGCGGCCGTGGCCGCCGTCGATGCTCAAATCGGCGGAAAACCAGGCCCGGAGCAATGTTCGTCAAGCGCAGCTGGGCGCTGACGAGTTCACCATTCGAGGCAAGCTGCGCGGCTGGTCTCGCCGGGCCGACCTCTCCCGCATCACCACGCCGACCTGGGTGACGGCGGGGGTGGACGACCAGCTCGGCATCGAGTGCTGGGAGCCGTTGGTTCGCGAAATTCCGAACGCTGTAGCGACCCTGTACGGCAAGAGTTCGCATGTGCCTCACCTCGAAGAGGAAGGCCGATACGTCTCGGCGCTTCGAACCTTCCTGGGCAAGAGCGATCATGACATCTCGAATTGAACCGGCCGAACCGCCCTACCCGGCCGAAGGTGCAGGCTCCGTCCGATCGGATGAGCGCGAACTGGATGCCGCCGTTCAAACTGTGTCGTAGGCCGACGGCCAAATGGCCCGCCATCACGCCTTTCCTTGTCTGGTGTCGGGCCGTTCAGCGATGGCGCGACCGCCGACCACAGAATGTTTCAAAGTCTTGAGCTGGGTGCGAACCTTTCAAGAAAAGCCGACCGCCCCCTGCGCGAGACCCGCGCGACAAATGTCACACCTTCGGCTGCATCATTTAGTCAATGTTGGTTGCATCGCTCTCATTCTGCCGCCCGATGCAGTGATAGGCGCGAATGGCGAACTCCATACCGCGCGCAGATAATGACGCCCGCAATGTCCACGGTCTCGAATTCGTAGGTTGGCAGGGCTAGTTCCTTGTCTAAAAGTATTAGCGACGCCATCGGCCATCGAGTAAAGAGATTTTGAAACTGCGCAGTGGTGCTGTGTGTCGTTCAAGCGTCTTCGGACGCGTCGCTGGCCGCGAGGTCGCCTCGATAGACAATGTGAAGTTTATTGCCGTCGGGATCGCGCAGGTAAGCACCGTAATAGCCTGCCCCATATTGAGCTCGTGGTCCTGGTTCACCCTCGCCGGTTCCGAGCGAGGCAAGGCCAGCGCGGTACGCGGCATCGACTGCTTCCGAAGAAGGGGCAAAGAAGGCGATCATGCTGCCATTACCGGCGCTCGCTTCCAGCCCGTCCAGAGGCCTATAGGCGTAAAAGCGTGGCAGGGACCGTCCGGGCGCAATCCAGCAGGCGGATGCTGGACCGCCATCCGGCGCGACGGCCCGTCTTCGCAGTCCAATGGGAGCCAGCAACGCATCATAGAATACCGACGCTCGCTCGAGATCAGCACATCCCACCGTTACATGGCTGAACATTCGTGTCTCCTCACCTTTCGTGATCATGCCGCGAAATCGCGCTAGCTCACTGAGGCCGGGTAACGGGATTAAGCTGACTAGACGCCTTGTTTGTGTTGCCAGCCCCAAAACTTACGACGGCAGCGCCGGAAGCACCTCTATTTAATCGAACGCATATATTCCTCGGGATATCTTGCGCCCTTTGCTGCCCCGATGGGAAAAATCTCGGCGATTTCCGCAAGTTCACGCGACGCCAATTTCAACGTCACCGCACCCACATTGTTCTCAACAAATTCCGGCCGTGTGGCTCCCACCAAAGGAACGAGATCGGCGCCTTGATGCAAAATCCAGGCAACAGCCAGTTGAGGCACCGTTACGCTCAACCGATGGGCGATCTCGGCAAGACGTCCAATCAACCTGAGGTTTTCGGTGAGGTTCTCGTCACGAAAACGCGGGGCCGCCACACGACGCCAGTCCTCCGGCGCGAGGTCCGTGACGGACTTAATTGCTCCGGATAGAAGGCCGCGGCCCAACGCCGCGAACGGGACGAAGCCGATGCCGAGTTCGCGGCAAACCGGCAGAACTTCCTTCTCCGGCTCGCGATTAAGCAAGGAGTATTCGCTTTGGATGGCGGTAAGCGGGTGCACCGCATGCCCGCGCCGGATTTCGTCGGCTGTGGCTTCCGACAGGCCGATATGCCGGACCTTGCCCTGGTGGACCAACTCCGCCAGCGCGCCGATGCTGTCTTCTACGGGCACCAGCGGATCTACCCGATGCAGATAATAGAGGTCGATGACATCGACCCCGAGGCGCCGAAGACTTCGCTCGCACGCATGATCGAGATAGCCCGGTCGTCCGTTCGGCTTCGGCGCGCCGTCCGGCCCAAACGTGTAGCCGCCCTTCGTTGCAAGGACGATCTGATTTCGAAGGCCCGCAATGGCGTTGCCTACCAGTTGCTCGTTGTGCCCCCATTCTGACGTGCCCGTCCTGGCACCCTTGCCATAGAAGTCGGCCGTATCCACCATGGATATCCCGAGGTCCAACGCCCGGCGCAGTGTTGCGACCGCTTCGTCGGGCTGGACGGACTCATAGACCCCGGATAGCGCCATTGCGCCGAATCCCAGCGCGCTTACTTCCAGGCGCCCCGATCCTAGCTCCCGCTTGCGCATCTCCGCCACCCGGTCGCCTAAAAGTTGTAGCCGACCTTTAATCCGAATGTTCGCGGGGGGAGCAGCTGCACGTTGATGACCGATCCGACCAGCCCCGAGGGAACGACACTCCCGGCCTTGATAGTCCTGTCGGACAAATTCTTGACGAAGGCGCCGATGAACCAGTCGCGTCCCTTGCTATCATATCTTAGGGACAAATT
>JBOHIC010000226.1:0-3727 GCA_050725835.1 Novosphingobium sp. | reverse complement strand
TCGAGAAGGACTTGAAGCGCGTCGTGTTCGGCCAGGACAAGGCGATCGAGGTGCTGTCTTCCGCGATGAAGCTCAGCCGCGCGGGCCTGCGCGATCCCGACAAGCCGATCGGCTCGTTCCTGTTCTCCGGCCCCACCGGGGTCGGCAAGACCGAAGTCGCCAAGCAGCTCGCCAGCGTGATGGGGATCCCGATCCAGCGCTTCGACATGAGCGAATACATGGAGCGCCATTCGGTCAGCCGGCTGATCGGTGCGCCCCCGGGCTATGTCGGGTTCGACCAGGGCGGGCTCCTGACCGACGCGGTAGATCAGCAGCCGCACTGCGTCCTGCTGCTCGACGAGATCGAAAAGGCGCACCCCGACCTGTTCAACATCCTCCTCCAAGTGATGGACAACGGCCGGCTCACCGATCACCACGGCAAGACCGTCGATTTCCGCAACGTCGTGCTGGTGATGACCACCAACGCTGGCGCCGCCGACATGGCGCGCCAGGGGATCGGCTTCGGCGACGTCTCCAAGGAGGACGCCAGCGACGAGGCGGTCAAAAAGATGTTCGCCCCCGAGTTCCGCAACCGGCTCGATGCGATCGTCCCGTTCAGCTACCTGCCGCCGGCGGTGATCAGCCGGGTTGTCGACAAGTTCGTGCTCCAATTGGAGCTCCAGCTGGCCGAGCAGAACGTCCACATCCAGTTCGATGGCGACGCGCGCAGCTGGCTCGGCGAGCGCGGCTACGACAAGCTCTACGGCGCTCGCCCGATGGCGCGGCTGATCCAGGAGAAGGTCAAGCAGCCGCTCGCCGAGGAGCTATTGTTCGGCACGCTGCGGCACGGCGGCGAGGTCGCCGTCAGCCTCAAGGACGGCGCGCTGGCTTTCGAGCTGACGCCCGCCCCGCCCAAGGAGCCTCGCGCGAAGAAGGCAGCGTCGGCAAAGAAGAAAACCTCGGCCAAGAAACCCGCGCCCGAGACGGACCAAAGCTGAGGTCATGCGCCGGGGACTGACGGCTCTGGCGGCGGGCGCGCTGATCTGTGCCCCCGCCTCAGCCGCAACACGTGAATGGGTTCAGACCGAAGAAGCGGTTGCTGCACGGCTGATCGCGGTTGGCACGTGGGACTTCTCGGCCGCCAGGCGCGGTCCCGACGGCAAGCCCGAATGCCATGAAAGCTGGACCTTCAACGCGGACGGCACCGGGCGGATCGTCAGCGGAAAGCAGCGTGTCACCAATCGATGGTGGGTCAAGCGAGACGTCGGCATCGGCCAATTCCTGTTCATAACCGACCTGGCGACAACCGAAGGTCCGGACTGCATGGGCCGCGCTGTCGAAAAGAGCGAATATCCCGACGGTCGCGGTCATCCCGGCTTCCAGTTGCTGTTCTACGGCGATGGCGAGGGCGCTTTGGTCTGCCTCGAAGGCAAGACAGCCTTCCGCCCCGATGGCTCGTGGTTCCCTGCGCTCGAGCCCGATGATTGCTGGGGCCGGATCGTTCCGGCTTCAAGGGATCGGGTCGGATCACAAGTTTCGCCGCCGATGAAGATCACGCCCAAGGCGGCGAGCGAGCCGAGCGGGGAGGCGGGAGAGTAGCCAGCCGCGCGCGGCCGCCCGCTACTGCGAGGCGCGCGCCGCGGCGACGTCTTCGGCGGAAATCGGCACGATCTTGATCTCGACTCGGCGGTTGAGCGGCTCGTTGACGTTGTCGCCGGTGGCGACCTTGAGCTGGGTCTCGCCGAAGCCCTGCCAGCGCACTCGCGACGCGGCGATGCCGCGACTGATCAGGTAATTGGCGACCGCGCGGGCGCGCTCTTCCGAAAGCGTCTGGTTCGAGGCGGTCGAGCCGACCGTATCGGTGTGGCCGTAAACGTCGATCAGGCTGTTGGGATACTGCACCATCGAGGCCGCGACCTTGTCGAGGGTATCCTTGAACGCGGGCGAGATCGCGTAGCTGCCGGTGGCGAAAGTCACTCCGTTGGGCAGGTTGACGAGGATCGCGGTGCCGCCGTCGGTCTCGGTCACGTCGACGCCCGAACCCGCGGTCTCTTCCTTCAGCTCCTTGATCTGCTGGTCCATCTTGTAGCCGACAACGCCGCCGGCGACGCCGCCGATCCCCGCGCCGATGATCCGCCCGGTCTTGCCGCCGATCAGCCCGCCGAGCAGGCCGCCGGCGATGACCCCGCCGACCCCGCCGATCGCGGTGCGCGAAATCTTTTTCTCGCCGGTGTTGGGATCGGTCACGCAGGCCGACACGGTGAGCAGCGAGGCTGCGGCGATCGCGGAGGTAAACAGGCGGGTCTTCTTCATGGTTGTGGCCCCTTTGCCGTTGTCGGCGCAACCGAAGCTGCGTCCGCCGACCTGAATGGGAGGTGGATTGTCGGTGTGTCAACGATTTGGCCTGCCCCCTCGTTCCCGCCGGGGTTTTCTGCTAGCGCAGCCGGGTGACGCCATTCCCCTGGCCCGACGTGCTCCTGATCGCGGGGCTGATTCTGCTCAACGGCCTGTTTTCCATGTCGGAACTGGCGATTGTCTCGGCGCGCCCGGCGCGGCTCAAGGTCGCGGCCGAGCGCGGCAGCCGCGGCGCGAAAACCGCACTCGCCCTCGCGGGCGATCCGGGCAAGTTCCTCTCCACCGTGCAGATCGGGATCACCCTCGTCGGCATCGTCGCGGGGGCGTTTTCGGGCGCGCGGCTCGGCGTTCCCGCGGGCGAGCGGCTCGAGGCGCTGGGCGTGCCCGCCGAGTGGGCAGATCAGGCCGGGTTCGGGCTGGTGATCGTGCTCACCACCTATTTCAGCCTGGTGATCGGCGAGCTGGTGCCCAAGCAGCTTGCGCTGCGCGCGGCCGAGCCGATCGCCACCACCATGGCGCTGCCGATGGCGCTGGTCGCCAAGGTCACTGCGCCGTTCGTGTGGCTGCTCGACAAGAGCTCGGACCTGCTGTTCCGCCTCGCCGGAATCCGCCACAAGGGCGACGCCGGGGTCTCCGCCGAAGAGCTCCACATGATCTTCGCCGAAGCCACCCGTTCGGGCGCGATCGAGGAGGACGAGCGGCAGATCATGACCGGGATCATGCGGCTCGCCGATCGCCCGGTGCGCGAGCTGATGACGCCCAGGACCGAGCTCGACGTGATCGACCGCCGCGCCACCGCCGACGAGGTCCGCGCCGCGCTCAAGGAAAGCCCGCATTCGCTGCTCCCGGTCGCCGACGGTTCGCCCGACAACATCGTCGGGGTGGTCAAGGTCCGCGATGTCCAGGCCGCGCTGCTTGGCGGCAAGCGGGTGCAACTGGCGCGGCTGATGAAAAAGGCCGAGATCATCCCCGACCGGATCGACGCGATGGACGCGCTGCGCATCCTCCAGCAATCGGGCGTGTCGATGGCGCTGGTCCACGACGAATACGGCCATCTCGAGGGCGTGGTCACCCCGGCCGACCTGCTCGCCGCGATCGTCGGCAACTTCGCCAGCCATCTCGACGAAGGCGACGAGCCGATGATCGTCGAGCGCGAGGACAAGTCGCTGCTGGTCGCCGGCGCACTCCCCGCCGACGCGCTCGCCGACCGGCTGTGCCTCGATCTCCCCGACGACCGCGACTACGCCACCGCCGCGGGCTTCGCGCTCTCGGTGCTCAAACGCCTGCCCAAGGAAGGCGAAGTCTTCGCGGTCGAGGACTGGCGCTTCGAGGTGGTCGACATGGATGGGCGCAAGATCGACAAGCTGCTGGTCAGCGAGATCAACCGCGAGAA
>JBOHIC010000225.1:0-5394 GCA_050725835.1 Novosphingobium sp. | reverse complement strand
GGCTTTCCCATCGCGCTGGCGCTGGGCTGGAGCGAGTTCGCCGAGTTCCTCGACGGGGCCGCGGCGATGGACCGGCATTTCCTCGACACCGACGGCGCCGCCAACCTGCCGCTCCGCGCCGCTTTCGTCGACCGGCTCTACACCCGCCTGCGCGGCTGTCAGACTCGCGCGGTGTTTGCTTACGACGAACGCCTGCGGCTGCTGCCGAGTTATCTCCAGCAGCTCGAGATGGAATCGAACGGCAAGTCGGTGACCGCCGAGGGCGCGCCGGTGAGCGGCCCGACCGCGCCGGTGACCTGGGGCGGGGTCGGCACCGACGCGCAGCACGCGGTGTTCCAATTGCTCCACCAGGGCACGTGTCTGATCCCGGTCGATTTCATCGTCGCGATTGCGCCGGGCGACGACCTCGACCCCGCGCATCACCGCGCGCTGCTCGCCAACTGCTTCGCCCAAGGCGCGGCGCTGATGGCGGGCAAGGCCGCCAATGACCCGGCGCGCGCCTATCCCGGGAACCGCCCCTCGGCGACAATCCTCAGCGACGACCTGAACCCTGCCACCCTCGGCGCTCTGATCGCATTCCATGAACACCGCACCTTCGCCAATGGCGTGCTGATGGGGATCAACCCGTTCGACCAGTTCGGGGTCGAGCTGGGCAAAGACATCGCCAAGGCGATCGAGGGCGGCAAGGCCGAGTTCGACGCGAGCACCAAGGCGCTGCTCGAAGCCGCCCGGTTGAACTGAAGGACCTGACGATGAAGCTTCGACTATTGCTTGCCCCGCTGCTGCTCACCGCCGCCGCGCCCGCGCCTCTGCCGACCGCGTTCGACGCGGGTTGGCAAGGCAAGCCGGTGTGCGAGCGCCTGTTCGAGAACGCCGATCTGCGCGCCGCGCGCTGCACCTTTCCGCCGGGCGTCGGCCACGAGCGCCACTTCCACCCGCGCCACTGGGGTTATGTAGTGCAGGGCGCGCGGATGCGGATCACCGACGCCAAGGGCACCAGCGAGCGCGATCTGGTCAGCGGCTCGACCTGGTGGAGCGACGGGATCGCCTGGCACGAGGCGGTGAACGTCGGGACGACGACCGCGGTCTACATCATTTACGAGCCGAAATCTGCCCGCTGACACCTGAGCTTGTCGAAGGCCCACCGCCCCGCCATATCCCGCCCGCAACGGGAGCTTCACATGGCCGACTACGAATACGACCTCTTCGTCATCGGCGCAGGCTCGGGCGGGGTGCGCGCGGCGCGGGTGTCGGCGGCCTATGGCGCGAAGGTCGCAGTGGCCGAGGAACACCGCATCGGCGGGACCTGCGTAATCCGCGGCTGCGTCCCCAAGAAGCTGCTGGTCTATGGCAGCCACTTTGCCGAGGAGCTGCAGGATGCGGCGCATTATGGGTGGACAGTGGCGGGGATGGAATTCGACTGGACCGTGCTGCGCGACACCGTGCTGCGCGACGTCGACCGGCTCGAAACCGCCTACACCGCGACGCTCGATAGCCACAAGGTCGAGCATTTCCACGAGCGCGCCACCGTCACCGGCGCGCATTCGGTCAAGCTCGCCTCGGGGCGCGAGATCAGCGCGAAGTATATTCTCGTCGCGACCGGCGCATGGCCGGTGGTGCCCGAGATCGAGGGAGCCGAGCACTGCATCACCTCCAACGAGGTGTTCCACCTGCCGAGCTTGCCCAAGCGCGTGGTGATCCAGGGCGCGGGCTATATCGCGATGGAGTTCGCGGGGATCTTCAATGCGCTCGGCAGCCAGGTCACCGTGGTCAACCGCTCCGACGCGATCCTGCGCGGCTACGACGAGACGCTGCGCGACCGCCTCCTCCAGATCACCATGACCCGCGGGATCGAATACAAGTTCAACTGCCCTCTGCGGAAGGTCGAGAAGCAGGCCGACGGCTCGTTGCTGGTCACCGTCGGTGAGCAGGAGCCGTTTGCCGCCGACGCGGTGCTGGTCGCGACCGGGCGCCGCCCCAATACCGCCGGGCTGGGGCTGGAAGCCGCCGGGATCGAACTCGGGGCGAACGGCGAAATCCCGGTCGACGATTTCAGCCAGACCAAGTGCGAGAGCATCTACGCGGTTGGCGACGTGACCGACCGCATCCAGCTTACCCCGGTGGCGATCCGCGAGGGGCAAGCCTTCGCCGACACCGTGTTCGGCGGGACCCCGCGCTCGACCAGCTACGACTTTGTGCCATCCGCGGTGTTCTCGCAGCCGCCGCTCGCCGCGGTGGGCCTCACCGAAGGGCAAGCGCGCAACCAGTATGGATCGGTCAAGGTTTATACCTCGGACTTCCGCCCGATGAAGAACATCTTCGCCAGCCGTCACGAGCGCGGGCTTTACAAGCTGGTGGTCGAGGAGGGGACCGAGAAGATCCTCGGCGTCCACATGATCGGCCCGGATTCGCCCGAAATCCTCCAGGCCGCGGCGATCGCGGTCAAAGCCGGGCTGACCAAGGCAGATTTCGACGCCACCGTGGCGCTGCACCCGAGCATGGCCGAGGAGCTGGTTCTGATGCGCTAGGTTGCAAAGCGCAACCAATCGGCTAGGCTCGCTTCCAAGGGAGAGGGCGATGCAGCTTCCAGGCAAGACTGCGCTGGTGACCGGCGGGACCGACGGGATCGGGGCGCAGCTGATCCGGCAATTGCGCGAGCGTGGCGTGAGCGTCATCACTTCGGGCCGCAATCCGGAACGCGTCGCCGCAACCCGCGCCGATGGGTTCGAGGTGATCGAGGCCGATCTTTCGCGGCCCGCAGGCGTCGATGCCCTGCTCGCCGGGCTGGGCGACAGGCCGATCGACATCCTCGTCAACAACGCCGGGGCCGGGGTCGATCACGATTTCCGCGTCGCCGCGCCCGATCTCGCCGCGAGCGATGCGACCGTCCACCTCAACCTCACCGCGCCGATCCACCTGATCAACCGGCTGATGCCGGGGCTGCGCGGACGGCCTGAGGCGCTGGTGGTCAACGTGACCTCGGGCCTCGCCATCGCCCCGCGCGGCGGTGGGCCGGTCTACTGCGCGACCAAGGCGGCGCTGCGCAGCTACACCCAGGCGCTGCGGTTCCAGTTCAAGGATACCGGCGTGCACTTCCTCGAAGTGCTGCCGCCGGTGGTCGAAACCAAAATGACCGCCGGGCGCGGCAGCAAGAAGATGCCCGCCTCCGAATGCGCGCGGCAGATGCTCGCCGCGATGGAACGCGGCGCGGACGAGGCCAGCGTCGGCCAGACCAAGCTGCTCCAGCTGGTCCATTCGATCTCGCCAGCGCTGGCGCGGCGGATCATGCTTAGGTTCTAGGAGGTCATCATGACGGGCACGGTCTTCGTTTCGGGCGGGAGCGGCTACATCGCCGGATTCCTGATCCGCCAGCTGGTGGCCGAGGGGTGGACCGTCCACACCTCGATCCGCGATCTCGCCAGGGAAGCCGCGGTGCGCGAGAGCCTCGGCGTCGATAACACCAAGCTCAAGTTCTTCGCCGCCGACCTGATGAGCGACGCCGGCTGGGCCGAGGCGATGGCCGGGTGCAGCCACGTCGCCCACGTCGCCTCGCCGCTCCCCGCCAACGCGCCCAAGCATCCCGACGAGCTGATCGTCCCCGCGCGCGAAGGCGCGCTCAGGGCGCTGCGCGCGGCCAAGGCGGCGGGGATAAGGCGCTTCGTGATGACCAGCTCGATGGCGGCGATCGCCTATGGCCACGGCCGCGGACGGCACCACTTCACCGAAGCCGACTGGACCGATGTCACCAGCAAGGACGCTTATCCCTATGTCCGGTCGAAGGCGTTGGCCGAGCGCGCCGCGCGCGACTGGGTCGAGGCCGAGGGCGGGGATATGGAGTTCGTCACGGTCAACCCGTCGCTGGTGCTCGGACCGCTCCAGTCGGGCGATTTTTCGACCTCATTGGAAGCGATCAAAAAGCTGCTCGAAGGCTCGATGCCGGGGCTGCCCAACTTCGGCTTCAGCGTGGTCGACGTGCGCGACGTCGCCGATATGCACGTCCGCTGCCTGACCGCGCCCGACATGGCGAACGAACGCTTCATCTGCTCGGGGCCGTTCATGATGATGGCCGACGTCGCAAAGGTGCTGCGCGAAGGCCTCGGGCCGCAGGCGCGCAAGGTGCCGACCCGGCGCATGCCCGACTGGCTGGTGCGCATCGCCGCGCTGTTCGATCCGGTGGTGCGCCAGGTGCTCGGCGAGCTCGGCAGCGTGCGCGAATCCCCCGCGACCCATGCCAAGGAGAAGCTCGGCTGGGTGCCGCGGCCAGCAGAAGTTAGCATCCTCGACACCGCGCGCGACATGATCCGGCTCGGCATCGTCAAGGTTTAAGCGCGCGGTTGACGCTGCGCGCCCGCCGTCGCAAGGCGTTTCCCCTGAAAGCACAAGGGGAGCCGATGTCCGCAAACATTTCCGAAATGGACCAGCGCCGCGCCGCCGCGCGGCTCGGTGGCGGGCAGAAGCGGATCGACGCGCAGCACGCCAAGGGCAAGCTCACCGCGCGCGAGCGGCTGATGGTCCTGCTCGACGAAGGCAGCTTCGAGGAGCTCGACATGTATGTCGAGCACAACTGCACCGATTTCGGGATGGAGGACCAGCGCGTGCCCGGCGACGGGGTGGTCACCGGCAGCGGCACGATCAACGGCCGGCTGGTCTATGTCTTCAGCCAGGATTTCACCGTGTTCGGCGGGTCTCTCAGCGAGCGCCACGCGCAGAAGATTTGCAAGGTGATGGACACCGCGCTGAAGGTCGGCGCGCCGCTGATCGGGATCAACGACAGCGGCGGCGCGCGCATCCAGGAAGGCGTCGCCAGCCTCGGCGGCTATGCCGAGGTGTTCCAGCGCAATGTCCTCGCCAGCGGGGTGGTCCCGCAGCTGAGCCTGATCATGGGGCCCTGCGCCGGCGGGGCGGTTTACAGCCCGGCGATGACCGACTTCATCTTCATGGTGAAGGACAGCAGCTACATGTTCGTAACCGGGCCCGACGTGGTCAAAACCGTGACCAACGAGATCGTGACGCAAGAGGAACTCGGCGGGGCGATCACGCACACCACCAAGACCTCGGTCGCCGACCTCGCGCTCGAGAACGACATCGAGGCGCTGCTCGCCGCGCGCGATTTCTTCGATTACCTGCCGCAGAGCAACCGCGAGGAGGTGCCCGAACGCCCCACCGCCGACCCCTATGATCGCGCCGAGCCGAGCCTCGACACGCTGATCCCGGCCAACGCCAACCAGCCCTACGACATGCACGAAGTCGTCCGGAAGGTGCTCGACGAGGGCGAGTTCTTCGAGATCCAGCCCAGGCACGCGGGCAACATCCTCTGCGGGTTCGGGCGGATCGAAGGGCGCACGGTCGGGGTGGTCGCCAACCAGCCGATGGTGCTGGCGGGCGTGCTCGACA
>JBOHIC010000224.1:0-3888 GCA_050725835.1 Novosphingobium sp. | reverse complement strand
GATGTACGCCATGCGGGGCGCCGCGCGCGCCACGTGGAGCACGATCAAGCACATCCCCGGCATCGAAGACGTCAACAAGGAGTGGAAGACGAGGTTCGAGCGCGAAGGCGGGACGTAGCGTCCATGGCCCAGGGCGACGCGCCGATCAAGCAGGCGATCATGTGGATCGACGAGCGGCTGCGCGAGCAGCCGGGCACCGACCGCGTGAAGCTGGTGGACGAGGCCAGCCGGCGCTTCGACCTGACGCCCCTCGACGAGGACTTCCTGTTCCGCCATCTGGCCGAGCGCCCCAAGGGCCCTGCCGCGTGAGCGACCGCCAGAAGGCGCAGGTCCAGGCGCAGTTCGGCCAGAGCGCCCAGGACTACGTCTCGAGCGCCGGCCCCGCGGGACGCGAGGACATCGAGCGCCTCGTCGCGTGGGGACGCAGGCGCGGCGCCCCGCGCGTGCTCGACAGCGCGACGGGCGGCGGCCACACGGCGCTCGCCTTCGCCGGCTTCACCCCCGCCGTGGTCGCGATCGATCTCACGCTGCCGATGCTCGAAGCCGCGCGCGGCTTCATCCGGGGCAAAGGCGCGGCCAATGTCCGCTTCTTGGCGTCGGATGTCGAGGCCCTGCCCTTCCGGGATGCCTCGTTCGGGGTGGTGACGTGCCGCATCGCCGCACACCACTTCCCCGCCATCCTGCCCGCCCTCAGAGAAGTCGCCCGCGTGCTGAAGCCCGGCGGCTCCCTCCTCCTCCAGGACATCCTGGGGCACGATGACCGGGAGCTGGCCGCCTTCATCCTCGAGGTCGAGAAGCGGCGCGACCCCTCGCATGTGCGCGCCCTGCCCAAGCGGGAGTGGGCGGCCTTCCTCAAGGCGGTGGGCATGACGGTGATCGACGAGGGCATGCTCAGCAAGGTGCGCCCGTGGGAGGAGTGGACGGGACGGATGAGGATGAGCGCCGAGGCGAAGGCCGACCTCGAGCGTCATGTGCTGGACGCGCCGGCGCGCTGCCGCGAAGCCTTCGCCTTCAGGATCGAGCAGGGACGCATCGATTCCTTCACCGATCGGATGATCCTGCTCCGCGCCGATCGGGACTAGCCCAACTTCCGCAGTTGGGGAGCCATCCGAGGGGAATCCCGGAGGTGTCCACACGGTAAGTATCTGAGTTGTCGTCCGTCAGTTGGTGAGCAGCGCGTGTAGTGCCGACCAAGTTGATTGACTTCGCTCGGGGGTGTGGCGCATACGAGAGGCAGATGTACTTGCGCCACACGACGCGCGTGAAGGACGGCAAGGCTCACACGTACTGGCGCCTGGTGCGCTCGGTGCGTGTCGGGCGCACGGTCCAGCAACAGACGGTGGCGCAGTTGGGCGAGTTGGACGCCGAGGGCCGCGCGCAGGCCCGCGCGCTTGCCCGCACGATCACGGGGACGCACGAGCAGTCGGAGCTGTTCGAGGCGATCGCGCCGGACGCGCCGCCGATTCCGGTTCGCCTGGACCGCCTCCGGCTGGAACGCGGCCGCGCCTTCGGGGATGTCTGGCTCGGGTGGACGCTGTGGCGCGCCGTGCAGCTGGACGCGTTGCTGGAACGCCTGCTGCCCGCGGGCCGCGAAGACGTGCCCTGGGCCACGATGGCCGCGGTCCTCGTGCTCGCCCGCCTGTGCGAGCCGTCGAGCGAGCTGCACATCGCGGAAGATTGGTACCGGCGCACGGCCCTGGAAGACCTGCTCGCGTTGCCCGCGTCCCTGGTCAACGACGATCGACTCTACCGCGCGCTCGATCGTCTCCTCCCCCACAAGACGGCCCTGGAGCAGCATCTGGTGCAACGTCTCGGAGAGCTCTTCGCCCTCGACTACGATCTGCTCCTCTACGATGTGACCAGCACGTACTTCGAAGGCACAGCCGCGCGCAATCCGCTCGCGCAGCGGGGGCACAGCCGCGATCACCGGCCCGATTGCAAGCAGGTCTGCCTGGCGCTGGTGGTGACCCGCGAGGGGATGCCGCTCGGCTACGAGTTGTTCGCCGGCAACCGCACGGATGTGACCACCGTCCGGGAGATCGTGGGCACGATGGAAGCCCGCTACGGGCTGGCCCAGCGCATCTGGGTCATGGATCGGGGGATGACGAGTGCCGACAATCTCGCGTGGCTGCGCGAGACGGGGCGGCGCTACCTGGTCGGCACCCCGAAGAGCGAGCTGCGCAAGTGGGCCCGGCAGATCGCTGACGCGCAGGACTGGCAGACGGTCCGCGATGGCGTGGAAGCCAAGCAGTGCGTCGGGCCCGACGGGGCCGAGACCTTCGTGCTCGTGCGCTCGGTCGAGCGCCGGGAGAAGGAGCGGGCCATGCACGCCCGCTTCTGCCAGCGGATCGACGCCGGCCTCACCTCGCTGGCCCACCGGCTCGCCCGCGCCCGCCGGTCGATGGAGCGCGGGCCCGTCGAGCGCCAGCTCGGTCGCCTGCTCGCCCTCAACCCGCGCGCCGCCGGCCGGTACCTCATCGAGGTGGTCGCCGACGCCGCTGTGCCGGCCGGCCTGCGCCTGGTCTGGAGCGCGCGTCCGGAGTGGGACGACTGGGCCCGCTACAGTGAAGGCTGTTACGTGCTCCGCTCCAACATCGCCGATTGGAACCCGGACGAGCTCTGGCGCACCTATATCCAGCTCACCGAAGCGGAAGCCGCCTTTCGCATCCAGAAGAGCGAGCTGTCCGTCCGCCCCATCTGGCACCAGCGTGAAGACCGGGTGCAGGCGCATATCCTCGTCTGCTTTCTCGCCTACGTGCTCTGGAAGACCCTGGAGCAGTGGCAGCGGCGCGCCGGCTTGGGGCAGAGCCCGCGCACGATCCTCGAGGAGCTCGGGCGCATCCAGAGCACCGATGTCGTGCTCCCGACCACCGACGGCCGCGAGGTGCGCCTGCGCTGTGTCGTGCGCCCTGATCAGGCCCAAGCCTGCCTCCTGGATCGCCTGGGGCTGGAGCTCCCCGAACGCCTCAAGATCCGGTCACCCCTGCTTCCACCCATCGAAATGTAGTGCCGACTTTTTCGCTAAGTCCTTGAAAAACAGACTCCGACCCCCTCGAACTGCGGAAGGTGGGCTAGCTGACAGAGAACCCATTCTCAGTCAGGGCTGGGCTCGTCCCGGGCCGATCCCAGCCTTGGGAACGCTGGCCGCTCCTCGAGTAGAGCGCGTTCGCTTCCCTTGAATCGGAATCCTCGCCACAGCTTGTCACGAGCGGCATGTTCGGTAGTTCGAGGTTCTCACCGGCCTTGATCCCGCCCTGACGCTCGATTGCGCAGCCATACAATCCCGCTAAACCCGATCAGTGCGAGAATGCCGGTCGGAAATGTCGCCATCCCGAGAAATCCCATCATGCTCATCGCGTACAACATGTAGCCGATATCGTTTCCAAAAACGACGCATGGGTGCACGCTTCCCTCATCCACCGTGCAGCCAAATACCCCCGCAATCGCCGCAACCACGATGACCGGAATCATCGGACAGAACATCCAAAAAACAATTACACCGTAGCCGATTTTTACGCTCGTTCGATTCACATCTCAATCTCTGACATCGCTCGCGGGGCTTCAGCGCCCACGGCGGCGCCGCCGCTTGGCGGTGGTCCGGCCGGGCGATCGCCGCGTGCCGTGCCGCTTCTTCTCCATGAAGATGGCGCGGCACGCGTCGCTGCAGAACCGCAGCGTCTCGGCCTTGAGGTCGGTGCCGCACGTTTCGCATTTTGCCATCGCTGTGCTCCTCACGGGTCGCCGTGCGTTCGTTGGCGCGGCTACGCGAAGATGCCGTCCGCCCCCGTCGCTTCGTAGAGACGCTCCTGCGAGCGGAGCGGCGGCCGGCCGGCCGCGCCGGTGCGCGCGGAGCGGCCGTCGGGCAGGATGCGCCGCGCCTTCACCGTG
>JBOHIC010000223.1:0-3633 GCA_050725835.1 Novosphingobium sp. | reverse complement strand
CCCCCGCCGCCGGGGACATCCAGCCAGACCGAGCTCAGCCTTGCTTGGACATGCGTTCGATCTCGCGATCGAGTTCCTCGAGCACCTTGGTGCGCACTTCGTCGGACATGCCGGGGTTGCGGCCGATGCTTTCGCGGGCGCGCTTCATCGCTTCGAGCGCATGGGCCTCGGCGCCGGCAGCCCCGCAGAAGCGCATCCGCATCCGCTGCTTCTTGCCGTCCTTGTCGGCCTCGGCGGCAATCTCGCCGCCGGCGTCGGCACAGGCAATGTGGCGGTCGCCCAAGGCAATCGCCATCGGACCGTCGCCCTCGCCACCATGGCGGACGATCACCCGGCGCTCGATCTTCTTGCCGTCCTTGTCGATGACCACGACCGTGGGGACGTCCGGAAGGTCGGGCATGTCGGGCATGTCGGGAACGCGCACGTCGATCCGGGCGAGCCTCGCTTCGAGTTCGGCGTCGCCGATTTCGCGGTTGGACTTGATCACGATGGTCTTGCCGTCGCGCTCGATCGTGCGGCTGATCAGCTTCTTGTCGTCGCCGTGCTCGCCGTCCTGGTGCTCGATCACGATCACCTTCTTGACCACCTTGGGCGCCTCGGGGGCAGACGGCGCGGCCGGCGGCGCGGGCGGTTCGGGCGCTTCGGGGCCGGCGGTAGCGTAAGAAATCGAGGCGGTGAGCGGCAGCGCCAGCGCGCCGATCCCGATCAGGGCGCGGCCGATCAGGCGCTTGCCGGTGGTGGGTTCATTCATGGTCAGGCTCCTCAAGCGGTGAACGATGCTCTTCTCGCCAAGCCCCGCGCCGAGCGAGATCGGGCAGGCCATCGGCGCAGCGAGCGCTAGGCGGGGCGACTGCGCGAACCCTGCGATCAGCCGACCATAGGCGGCGCGTGTCGCGGGGTCGGCCCCGAAAAGGACGCGGGCGTCGCAGGCGGCTTCCTGGTCGCGCCGAAGCGCGCGCCAGCCGAGCCAGGCGACCGGGTTGAACCAGTGCAGCGCGAGCAGCGGCTGCATCGCGATGTTGACCGCGAGATCGCGCGCCGCATGATGTTCGAGCTCGTGGGCGATGGCGAGATCGCGCTCGGCGCGGTCGGGATGGTTCATGAACCCGGGCGGCAGCGCGACCACCTTGTCGGTCAGTCCGAAGGCGACCGGCGAGGCGGTGGCGGGGGTCTCGACCAGCCGCACCGCGCCGGCCTCGCCCACCGGGCGCGCCTCGGCGAGCAGACTGCGACGCATCGCCCGGTAGCCCCATACGCGCCAGACGAGGAAGGCGAGTGCTCCGGCAAGCCAGATGGCCAGACCGAGCTCGAGCCAGGGGATCGTCGCGGCGGCGGAGGTCGCGGCCGAAGTGTTCGCCGCGGCGGCATCGACCAGCGCGACATCGACCGCTGCCGGGGCGGCAACAGGCTCGGCGGGCAAAGTCAACGGCGGCAGCGCGAGCCGAAGCAGCGGCAGCGCCCACAGCGCGTAGGCAAGCCCGGGTCCGAACATCCGCCCGACCGGGCGGCGCAGGACCAGGACCAGCGCAATTAACGCGCCGGTGACGAGCAGGGTGTCGATCAGCCAGCTCATTTTCGCAGCTCCTTCAGCAGCGCCTCAATCTCGGCCAGATCGGCCTGAGACAGCGCCTCGACCTCGGCCAGATGGGCGAACAGCGGTGCGGCGCGGCCGCCGAACAACCGCTCGACCAGCCGTTTCGATTCGCCGCCGAGGTAATCGGTGCGGGCGAGCAGCGGGGTATAGAGAAAGCGCTTGCCCTGGGGCTGGGTGGCGATCGCCTGCTTGGCGACCAGCCGCGAAAGCAGCGTCTTGACCGTGGCGAGGCTCCAGTCGCGCGCGCCCACCGCCTCGGCGACATCGGTGGCGGAAATCGGCGAGCGCGACCACAGCGCCTCCATCACCGCATGCTCGGCCTCGGAAATCCGCTCGCCGGGTAGCTCGTCCGCCATCACCCACTCCCGTGACTACGTCCGTAATCGACTACGTCTGTAAACGTGAACGGCGGGTGAATGGGCGGTGCCCTCTAGGCGATCAAAACTCCGGCTTGATCCCTGCCTGTTTGAGATGATCCCTGCCTGTTTGAGAATGGCGTTGGCGGTGAACCGCTTGCGGGTCGAGGCTCGACGGTGAAGTTGCGATCGGTGATCGGGCTGTGCCAGATTTCTTGATCGCCCTTGCCGTGGCGAACAAAGACGCAGCCGTTGGCGCGGAGGATGCGCTTCAACTCGCGGCCGAACTTATCGACCATCAGGCCGCGACCGGGACCGTGCTTTCGTGAAAGGCGACCTGCCGCAGCGAATGAGGCCCGGCACGGCGCTCGGGCTCGATCTGGTGCGCATTGTCGGCAAGCAACTCGGGCAGCACCGCCATCGCCCGCTCGCGCAGCCGCTCGAGCGTTTCGCCTTCGGTCACCAGCCCCGGCACGTCGCAATCGAGCGTGTACCAGACCTTGGCTTCGGGATCGTATCCGGCGTGCAGGGTCCAGACGGTCATGGGATGTCTCCGAGTATCAATTTAAGCTGCGCCACAGGACCGCAACGACAGCAAATGAGTCAGTGAGCGGTCGCAAATTTCTATAATGTCTCCGGAATTGCGAAAATTACCGAGCTAATTGGAACCTTTTATCCACTCGAAAAAAGATCCACATCGTTTACAGTACCACTTCTTTAAGTAAGACTCGTCTGCACTTTTTTGCGCTTCACTCGGTTTTATGGCTGACGAAATTGCCAATGCGACAACTACAATGAAGGCAACAACGCCGCCAAAAATCAACCCTGAAAAGCCTCCAAAGCTGGCTCCACCAGCCGTTAGCCCAACGACAACAAGAGTAGCCATCCCGGCAAAGTTCTCCGCATCGTTCTGGGGCGGAGCATTAATCTGAGCGGTTTTGCTGATGCGAGTTCCTGATTGCGTCCCGCGATAGATGCCAATCCGCCCTCGCGATGAAACTCCTAACCCGCCGCTCGACCCCTGATAACTTGATTGTCCCTGCTCGTAGGCGGCAGACGACTTAATAACGCTTCGGCTGTTGCAATGAGGACAACGCGGTTCCGACATCCCTCAATAAACCCGCTTCTTCGGCTCGATATACGCCACGTCGTCGGTCAGCGTGTACTCATGCACCGGGCGGTAATCGAGCCGCACCGCGCCGCCCTTGCCGCCCCAGCCGTCGAACCAGGCGGCGGTGTGCTTCATCCAATTCGCGTCATCCCGCTCGGGGAAGTCCTCGTGGGCATGGGCGCCGCGGCTTTCATGGCGGTTGGCGGCGCCGTGGAGGGTGACGGTGGCCTGGGCGATCAGGTTATCGAGCTCCATCGTCTCGACCAGATCGGTGTTCCAGATCAGCGAGCGGTCGGTGACCGAGACATCGCCCAGCCGCGCGTAGGTCGCGGCGAGCTTGGCTTTGCCTTCGGCCATCAGTTCGGCGTTGCGGAACACCGCGCAGTGGTCGGTCATCGTGCGCTGCATTTCGGCGCGGACTTGAGCGGTGGGCGAACCGCCCGCGGCGTGGCGGAAGTGATCGAGGCGTCCCAGGGCAAAATCGGCGCTGTCCTTGGCCAGCGGAGCCTGGCGCGCGGCAGGATCGAGGGTGTCGCGCAGCCGGTGGCCGGTGGCGCGCCCGAACACCACCA
>JBOHIC010000222.1:0-13813 GCA_050725835.1 Novosphingobium sp. | reverse complement strand
CGCCGGGGTGAAGCGCCCGGCGGGCTTGCGGCACGAACCCGGCGAGGCGCAGCAATTCCGCATAAGCGGCCGGGGACAGTCCCATCGACACCGCCAACGCCGGGTCGAGCGTGAAATCGCGCGCCGGGGCCTTGACCCGCGCCAGATGCGCCGCGCGGATCAGCTTCTCGGCCATGTCGAGCCGCAGCGCCTGTGCGCCGAGGCGGCGGTATCCGGGTGCCGCCACAGTTGCCGACAGCACCGGCGGCATCTGCGCATCGGGCATTGCGCAGCCGTAAGCCGCGTGGCGCAGCGCCAGCGGGACGGGCTTGAGCAGTGCTGGGACGAACAGGTCGAGCGCGCCGATGCGTACCCCCAGCCCGCGCAGCTGCTCGCGCTGGGCAGGATCGAGCCGGTCGAGCCCGGATTCGCCGCGTGGAATCGATCCGCCGCGCTCGGCGAGGCGGATCAGCAGCGCGCGCAGCTCGGGTCCGGCTTCGGGCTCGGCGGCCGTCACGGTCAGCGCGTCGAGAGGGGCGAGCGGGGCCAAGTGCGCCGAAAGCCACTGCTCGACCGCCGCCAGCAAGACGGCGCGCGCTCGCGTCGGGACCGCTGCCAGGGCTTCGTCGGCGACGATGCGCGGCGCGCTTGGCGCTCGGCCCGGGGTGAGGCGCGCCAGGCGGCAATCGACCCATTCGACCGCGCCCTCTTTCACGTTCAACGCCGCCGTCCCCGCCGCGATCTCGCGCGCCAGCGCCTCGGCGCGTGCTCCGAGCAGCCCGGGCAGGTGGCGCTCGGCCGCCGCGATCAGCAGTTTGCGATCGGCCAGCCGTGCTCGCGGATCGACCCGGAAAGCGAAGCCGGCGAGTGTTCCAATGCGCTCGCCTTCGACCAGCACATCGTCAGCATCGAGTGTCACCGCAAGCAACCCCGCGTCGGCGCCGGTCTTCTTCATCAGCACCGCGGTGCGGCGGTTGACGAATCGCTCGGTCAGCCGCGCGTGGAGCGCGTCGGAAAGCCGCGCTTCGGCGGCGCGGGCGCGCGCCGCCATCTCGTCGCGCGCCACCACCCAGTCGGGGCGCTGGGCGATGTAGGCCCAGCTGCGGATCGCCGCGATCCGGCCCTGCAGCGTGTCGATATCCCCCGCGGGATGGTCGAGCTGGGCGATCGCCTGAGCGACGTAGTCGATCCCGAGCGCACCGCCGCGCAGGTCCTGCCACAACCGCGCGACGAAGCGGGCGTGAGTCTCCGCGCCGTGCTGGCGGAAATCAGGTAGGCGGCAGACCTCCCACAACCGCGCGACCTGTGCGGGATCCGCGGCGATGCCGGGCTCTTCGGCGAGACGCTTGAGCACCGCGAGGTCGATCGCTTCGGGCGCGGCGGCGAGTTCGGGCCGGCCCGGCGGCGCTTCCAGGTCGGCGATGAGGGTGGCGAGATCGTCGCAGCGCGGTTCGGCCTCGCGCCAGAACAGCCGGGTCAGCGGCGCGAAGCGGTGCTCCTCGATGGCGTAGATCTCTTCCGGGGTGAATTCGGTCTCGCCCCCGCCTCCGGCCAGTGTCCCGAAGGTCCCGTCGCGCTGATGCCGCCCCGCGCGCCCGGCGATCTGCGCCATCTCGGCGGGGGTCAGGCGGCGCTGGCGCAGCCCGTCGAACTTGGTGAGCCCGGCAAAGGCGACGTGGCCGATGTCGAGGTTGAGCCCCATCCCGATCGCATCGGTCGCGACGATGTAATCGACTTCGCCCGACTGGTATAATGATACCTGCCGGTTGCGGGTTTCGGGCGAAAGCGCGCCCATCACCACCGCCGCGCCGCCGCGGAACCGGCGCAGCATTTCGGCAACCGCGTAAACCTGCTGGGCCGAGAAGGCGACGATCGCGCTGCGCGGCGGGATTCGCGAGAGCTTGCGCGCTCCGACATGGCTCAGCGTCGAAAATCGCGGGCGGCTGACGATCTCGGTCCCGGGAACCAGCGCGCGGACCATCGGCGCGAGCGTCGCCGCGCCGAGGATCATCGTTTCTTCGCGCCCGCGGGTGTGGAGCAGCCGGTCGGTGAAGACGTGGCCCCGCTCGCGGTCGGCGCCGAGCTGGGCCTCGTCGAGCGCGACGAAGGCCAGATCCGGGGTCCGCGGCATCGCCTCGGCGGTGCATAGCAGCCAGCGCGCGTCCTTCGGCTCGATCCGCTCCTCGCCGGTGATCAGCGCGACCCGGGCTTCACCCTTGATCGCCACCACCCGGTCGTAGACCTCGCGCGCCAGCAGCCGCAGCGGAAACCCGACCGCGCCCGAACTGTGCGCGCAGAGCCGTTCGATCGCGAGATGGGTCTTGCCGGTGTTGGTCGGGCCGAGCACCGCGACGACGCGGCTGTCGTCCGTGCGGGAAGGCATGTGCGCGGCCATCTCGCCTCCCGATGTGGCACCCCCGCGCGGCAGCTTCAAGGCGGCCGCCGATTAGGCGCGAATTAACCCTGGTGGTGCAGGAAAGGGCGGTGCGATCCGCCGGTATGCGGCGGGTGAGGGGGATTCCCGGGTGCTCAGGCTGCGCGAATGGGGTGAGATCGACGGCGGCGGCCCGGTGGACGGGGCCACGGCGCTGTCCGCCGCGCAGATCGCGCCGGTTCCGGTTGCCGCCCGCTACGCCCGCTGGCGCGACCGCGTCGAGGCGCGGCTGTTCCAGATGGATCTCGCTCCCGATCTCGCCGAAGACATCGGCAGCCGCCGCTGGCTGCGCGGTTTCGCGACGATGCTCGCGCTCGGCGGGGCTTCGCTAGCGGCCTGGCCCGATTTCGCCGCGGTCGCCGCCCCGCCGGCGATGCGGCTCGACGCCCCGGCGCGCGACGAGTTCCGCAGCCTGGCAATCCAGCCGCTCGCCTATGGCGGCGACACAGGACGGCGGATGGGCGCGACCGCGCGAGTCGCCGCGATCGCCTCTGCGCCCGAGCGCGCCTCGCTCGATATCACCGCAACGCTCGGCGAGGGCGATAGCCTTTATCGCATGCTCGAACGCGCCGGGGTCGGGACGGGCGAGGCCGGCACGGTCGCCGCGCTGGTTGGCCAGGCCTTGCCACCCGGGGAACTGCGCCCCGGCACCCGCTTCGCGATCCGGCTGGGCCAGCGCACCGCGCCGGGCCAGCCGCGCCGGCTCGAAACGGTCGATTTCCGCGCACGCTTCGATCTCGGGCTGGGTGTGGTCCGCGGCGGTGATGGGCTGACCCTGGTCAAGCGCCCAATCGCGGTCGACGCCACCCCGCTGCGCGTGCGCGGGGTGATCGGCAACGGGCTCTACCGCTCGGCCCGCGCCGCGGGCGCGCCGATCGAGGCGATCCAGCAGTACCTGATCGCGCTCGACGCGCACCTCAGCCTCGATACCGACATGCAGCCGGGCGACACTTACGACATCGTGGTCGCCTACAAACGCTCGGCGAGCGGCGAGGTCCAGGTCGGCGATCTCCAGTTCGCCGGGCTCGAACGCGGCGGCAAGCCGGTCGCCCAGCTCCTGCGCTGGGGCAGCGACGGTCAGTTCTTCGAAGCCTCGGGGATGGGCGGGCAGCGCACGGGGCTGATCATGCCGGTGGTCGGCCGGGTCACCTCGAACTATGGCGCGCGCCGCCATCCGGTGCTGGGCTACACCCGGATGCACGCCGGGATCGATTTCGGCGCGTCCTACGGCTCGCCGATCTACGCGGTCGGCGACGGCACGGTTTCCTATGCCGGGTGGCGCGGCGGGCACGGCAACTACGTCCGGCTCGAGCACGGGACCGGGTTCGGCACCGGCTATGGTCACATGAGCCGGATCGCGGTGGCCAGCGGCACCCGCGTCCGTGCCGGCCAGGTGATCGGCTACGTCGGCTCGACCGGGCTCTCGACCGGGCCGCACCTCCACTACGAGCTTTACCAGAACGGCCGCACGGTGAACCCGCTGTCGGTCCGCTTCACCGTCAGCCAGGCGGTCGACGCGAACGAACTGGCCGCGTTCAAGGCGCGGATCGCGGCGCTTAAGGGGGTCAAGCCCGGTGCGGCGTTCGCCAGCCTCGGCGCGCAGCAGGCCGCAGCCGCCGCGCCGCGCCGCGAGATCGCCAAGCTCGGCAATTGAAGCGGCGGCGCTAATCGGCCACAACGCCGCCGATGGGCACCCCGAGCTATCCGCACACCCGCCTGCGCCGCACCCGCGCGAGCGCGTGGAGCCGCGCGCTCCACCGCGAGACCGTGCTGACCCCGGCCGACCTGATCTGGCCATTGTTCGTCACCGAAGGCGCCGGAGTGGAAGAGCCGATCGCTTCGCTGCCCGGGGTGTCGCGCTGGTCGGTCGACCGGATGGCAGCGCGCGCCAAAGAGGCGATCGGCCTCGGCATTCCGTGCGTGGCGTTGTTCCCCAACACGCCCGTCGCGCTTCGCAGCGACGACGGCGGCGAAGCGCTCAATCCCGACAACCTGATGTGCCGCGCGATCCGGGCGATCAAGGATGCCTGCGGCGAGGAGATCGGGGTACTCACCGACGTCGCGCTCGATCCCTACACCGGCCACGGGCAGGACGGGCTGGTCGATGCCGCGGGCTATGTGGGCAACGACGCGACGATCGAAGTGCTGGTCGGGCAGAGCCTCAACCAGGCCGCGGCGGGGGCCGACGTCATTGCCCCGTCGGACATGATGGACGGGCGGATCGGCGCGATCCGCGCCGCGCTCGAGGGCGGTGGCTACGCTAACGTCCAGATCATGAGCTACGCCGCCAAATACGCCTCGGCGTTCTACGGACCGTTCCGCGACGCGGTCGGCAGCCGCGGGCTGCTCAAGGGCGACAAGCGGACCTATCAGATGGACCCAGGCAACGCCGAAGAGGCGCTGCGCGAGGTCGCGATGGACCTCGCCGAAGGGGCCGACAGCGTGATGGTCAAGCCCGGACTGCCCTATCTCGACATCGTCGCGCAGGTGAGAGCGCGCTTCGCCGTGCCGGTCTTCGCTTACCAGGTCAGCGGCGAATACGCGATGATCGAGGCCGCGGCGGCAGCCGGCGCAGGCGATCGCGACGCGCTGGTTCTGGAAACGCTGACCGCATTCAAGCGCGCGGGATGCGCCGGGGTGCTGACCTATCACGCGGCGCAGGCTGCGCGGTTGCTCGGCGCATGATCGCAACCGAGCGGCTGGTCATGCGCGCTTGGAGTGAGGGCGACATCGACCCGTTCCACGCGATTTGCAGCGACCCGGTGGTGATGGCCACGCTCGGTGCGCCGATGAGCCGCGAGCAGGTGGCGACGCGGGTGGGGCAGATGCAGGAAATGCAGGCCGAACTCGGCCACTGCTTCTGGGCGCTCGAGCGGCAGGACGACGTGCGATTGATCGGCTGGTGCGGAGTGATCCGCGGGTCGGTCGGACCGGTCCTGGGCAAGCCGGAGCTCGGCTGGCGGCTCGCCGCCGATTGCTGGGGATACGGCTATGCCAGCGAGGCGGCGCGCGGCGCGCGCGACTGGGCCTTCGCCACCTTGCCCGACGCCGAAGTCTGGGCGATCACCACCGTCGCCAACCAGCGCAGCCGCGCGGTGATGGAACGGCTTGGGATGACCTGGCGGCCCGAGCTCGATTTCGATCATCCCCAGGTGCCCGACGGCGATCCGCTCCAGCGCCACGTCGCTTATGTACAGGCGCGCACCGGGTGAGCGGGGCCGCCAACCGCGCGCTGTTCGTCGCGACGATCCTCACCGGCAGTTTCCTCTTGTTCCTGGTCCAGCCGATGGTCGCGCGGATGGCGCTGCCGCGGCTCGGCGGCGCGCCCAACGTGTGGAACAGCGCGATGCTGGTCTACCAGGCGCTGCTCCTCGCAGGTTACGCCTATGCCCACCGCCTGGCGCGGCTGCCGCTGCGGCGGCAGGCGGCGATCCACCTCGCGCTCCTCGTCGTCGCCGCGGCGACCCTGCCGATCGCGCTCGCCGAGCTGCCCCCGCCACAGGCCGGCCGGGAGGCGCTGTGGGCGCCCGCACTGTTTGCGCTGTCGATCGGTCCGGTGTTCCTGCTGGTTTCGGCGCAGGCCCCGCTGATGCAGCGCTGGTTCGCCGCCGACCCCGCCGCGGGCGAGCCGTGGGCGCTCTATGCCGCCTCGAACCTCGGGAGCTTCGCCGGGCTGATCGCCTATCCGCTGCTCGCCGAACCGCTGCTCAGCCTTAAGGCGCAGAGCTGGGGCTGGACGCTGGGTTACGCGCTGCTGATCGTGCTGATCGCGCTGTGCGCAAGGGCGCGGCGGAGCGCACCCATGATCGCCGCCGAATCTCCCACCGAAGCTGCCGAACCGATCGGCCGGCGGCGGATTGCGCTGTGGCTGGCGCTCTCGGCGGTGCCATCGGGGCTGATGCTCTCGACCACCACCCACCTAACAACCGATATCTTCGCGATGCCGCTGCTGTGGGTCATCCCGCTCGGGCTCTACTTGCTCAGCTTCGTCTTCGCCTTTGCCGAGAACCGCCGGCCGGTTCGCGCGCTCGCCGGGATGGCCTGGCTGGTGCTGCTGTCGGTCGGCGGGCTGGCGATGGTCTCGCGCGGGGCGTCGGGCCTGCTCGCGCTCGCGGGCAGCGCCGGCTTGCTGTTCGTGCTCTGCGCGGGGCTCCACGGCCGGCTCTACGACCTGCGCCCCGCCCCGGCGCGGCTTACCCAGTTCTACCTGACGATGGCGGCGGGCGGTGCGCTCGGCGGGCTGTTCACCGCGCTGATCGCGCCGCTGCTGTTCGACTGGGTGTGGGAGCATCCGCTGCTCTTGCTCGCCGCCGCCGCGTTGCTGCCCAAGGGCGCGCTGCCCGACTGGCGCGAGCTGCCCGGACTTTCGCCCGAGATGATCCGCGTCACCCTGCTCGCACTCGCCGGGATGGTCGCCTTCATGCTGTGGCGGCTGACCGAGGTGGCGACCCTCGCCGATCCCGGCCCGTGGGGCTGGGTGCTGACCATCGGCCTCGTCCCGCTGGGGCTGCTGATGGTCCCGTGGCGGCCGCTGGCGGTGTTGCTGCTCGCCTTGATCATGTTCGCGCAGGGAGGGCTGCAGACGCTCGCCGACAGCCGCGAGGGGCTGCGCCAGCGCTCCTATTTCGGGATCTACACCGTGCGCGATTATCCCGAGCGCAAGCTTCGGATGCTGACCCACGGCACCACGCTCCACGGCCAGCAGTCGCTCGACCCCACGCTCAAGCTGATGCCGGGGAGCTACTACGGCCCCGGCTCGGGCGCGGGGATCGGCTTCGCCAATGCCGAACGGCTGTTCGGTCCGGCGGCGCGGATCGGGGTGGTCGGGCTCGGCACCGGGACGCTCGCCTGCTACCACCGCCCGGGGCAGGCCTGGGCCTTCTTCGAAATCGACCCCGCGGTGCTCGAATACTCGCGCAAGCGCACTTTCAGCTACGTCGCCGACTGCGCTCCCGATGCGCACATCGTGCTCGGCGATGCGCGGCTCAAGCTCGCCGACATGCCGCGCGGAAGCTTCGACCTGCTGGCGATCGACGCCTTCTCGTCCGACGCGATTCCGCTCCACCTGCTCACCGAAGAAGCGCTCGGGGTCTATTTCGACGCACTCGCGCCCGATGGGGTGCTGCTGGTGCATATCTCCAACCGCTACATCGAACTCGAGCCGGTGCTCGCCGCCGGGGCGCGGGCGCGCGGGCTTGCCGTGGCGATGCGCGACGACGTCCCCACCGGGCCGAGCGCGAGCCTGTTCACCTCCTCGACCTGGGTGGCGATGGCGCGCGGGAAGCGCAACCTCGACCGCCTCGCCGCGACCGCCCCGGCCTTTGCATGGGTTCCCATCGGTCCGCCCGCACCGCGCGCGTGGAGCGATGACCACGCCTCGATCCTGCCCTATATCCGCTGGGGCCACCTGATGGGATCGCGCTGATGAGCAGTCTGAACATGGGGGCTCGCCCCGACGTCACCATTGTCGCGATCCACGGCAAGTCGCCGCGGATCCACGACAGCGCCTTCATCGCCCCGGGCTGCCGGATCATCGGCGATGTCGAGATCGGGGCGGACGTCAGCATCTGGTATAACTGCGTGCTCCGCGCCGACGTCAGCCGGATCGTGATCGGCGCGCGCTCGAACGTCCAGGACGGTTCCGTGCTCCACTGCGACCCGCCGCGTCCGGGCGACCCCGAAGGCTCGCCGCTGCTGATCGGCGAGGACGTGCTGATCGGGCACATGGCGATGATCCATGGCTGCGTGCTCGAGGACCGGTCCTTCGTCGGGCTCGGCGCGATCGCGATGAACAAGGCGCGGATCGGCAGCGATGCGATGCTCGCCGCCGGGGCGATGCTGACCGAAGGCAAGGAGATCGAGCCGCGCACGCTGTGGGGCGGCAGGCCCGCGCGGTTCATGCGCGAGTTGGATGACGCGGCGATCATGGGGATGCGGATGGGCGTCGCGCACTATGTCGAGAACGGCCGCCACCACGCAGCGGCGCTTCTTGCCGTTTCGGCCCAAGCCGAAACAGAGGCGGCACCGACCCGCTCCCCCGCCCGGCCACCCAGAGCCTAAGGTTACCTTATGGGTGGCCGGTCGGGGGAGCGGGGGGCGGCAGGGGAAGCAAATGGGCCGCAAGCCCTCGACGGATGTCGAGGGCGCATCCAACCAAGGACTCTAAACCGATAGCGCTTTGGCCCGCGCCGCCAGCCGCTCCACCGCTGCCTGGTGGATCGCCGGCGCGGTCACCAGCACCCCGAAGGCGCGCGGATCCGGCTTGTTGTAGTTGAGCGCGCCGCCGAAAGCGTCGGTCACCGCCGCCCCCGCCTCGCGCGCAACCAGCGCCGCGGCGGCGATGTCCCACTCCCAACCCCAGCGCAGCGTCGCGACGAGGTCGGCCTCGCCCGCGGCGACCATCGCGATCCTCAGCGCGATCGAATTGGGCTGATCGACCCGGGCCAGGTCTGCGTCCTCGGGCGGCAGGCTGTGCGCCGGAACCCGCGCACCGGGCAGCTTGGCGCGCGTGCTTGCGGTCAGCCGCGCACCGTTGCGCCAGCTCCCGCGCCCGGATTCGCCGAGCCACGATTCGCCGCGCGCCGGGGCTTCGAGCAGGCCGAGCAGCGGCCGCCCGGCGCTGACCAGCGCGACCGACACCGCCCAGCCGCTCCGACCGCCCACGAAATCGCGAGTGCCGTCGATTGGGTCGACCAGCCAGATCAGCCCGCCGTGGAGCCGCGCCGGGGCGTCGGCGGTTTCCTCCGAGAGCCATCCCGCCGCGGGCAGCAGCACGCCGAGCTCGCGCTTGAGGAAGGCGTCGACCGCGAGATCGGCCTCGCACACCGGGTTGCCCGGCGACTTCTCCCAGCTCTCGAGCGCGTGGCCGTGGCCGGGCCAGCGCGCGAGCGCCATCCGCCCGGCTTCGCGGACGATTTCGCAGAGGCGCTCGCGGTCGATCACGCCTAGCAGTTTGCGCCGGTTCGTGGCCGTTGCGCAATGGGGGCCGCTGTGCTTAGGCGGCGGCGCGTTTCTGGCCGCCCACGGAGCTTCCCGCGCGATGAACATCCACGAATACCAGGCCAAGGACCTGCTCGCGAAATTCGGCGTCGCGGTGCCCAAGGGCATCGCCGCGATGACGGTCGAGGAAGCGGTCGCCGCGGCCAAGGCGCTGCCCGGCCCGCTGTGGGTGGTCAAGGCGCAGATCCACGCCGGCGGGCGCGGCAAAGGAAGGTTCAAGGAGCTGAGTCCCGAGGCCAAGGGCGGGGTGCGGCTGGCGCGTTCGCTCGAGGAGGTCGAAGCCCACGCCCGCGAGATGCTCGGAAACACGCTGGTGACGATCCAGACCGGCCCGGCGGGCAAGCAGGTCAACCGGCTCTACGTCACCGACGGGGTCGAAATCGGCAAGGAGTTCTACCTCGCGCTGCTGGTCGACCGCGGCTCGAGCCGAATCGCGATTGTGGCATCGACCGAAGGCGGGATGGATATCGAGGCGGTCGCGCACGATAGCCCCGAGAAGATTCACACGATCACCATCGACCCCGCCACCGGCTTGATGCCGCACCACGGCCGCGCGGTGGCTAAGGCGCTGGGGCTCTCGGGCGATCTCGCCAAGCAGGCGGCGAAAGTCCTTGCCGGGCTCTACGACGCCTTTGTCGGCACCGACGCCAGCCAGATCGAAATCAACCCGCTGGCGATCTGCCCCACGCCCGGGGGCGACAAGCTGCTGGTGCTCGACGCCAAGGTCGGGTTCGATTCGAACGCGATGTTCCGACACGCCGATCTCGCCGCGCTGCGCGACGAGACCGAAGAAGACCCCGCCGAGCTTGAAGCGAGCGAATACGACCTCGCCTACATCAAATTGGACGGCAACATCGGCTGCATGGTCAACGGTGCGGGGCTGGCGATGGCGACGATGGATATCATCAAGCTCAACGGCGAGTTCCCCGCCAACTTCCTCGACGTCGGCGGCGGCGCTTCGAAGGAAAAGGTCACCGCGGCGTTCAAGATCATCCTCAAGGACCCGGCGGTGAAGGGCATCCTGGTCAACATCTTCGGTGGGATCATGAAGTGCGACATCATCGCCGACGGGATCGTCGCCGCGGCCAAGGAGGTCAATCTGTCGGTGCCGCTGGTGGTCCGGCTCGAAGGCACCAACGTCCAGCAAGGCAAGGACATACTCGCCAACTCCGGCCTGCCGATCGTCGCCGCCAACGACCTTGGCGATGCGGCCGAGAAGATCGTCGCCGAAGTGCGCAAGGTCGGCTAGTTGACGTTTACGTAAACGAGAGGTATGCGCTGCGGCGCTGCAACACGGGAAAGGCTCGGAACCGATGAAAGCCCTGGTCTGCGTCAAGCGCGTGATCGATTACAACGTGAAGCCGCGGGTCAAATCCGACGGCACCGGAGTCGATCTCGCCAACGTCAAGATGAGCATGAACCCGTTCGACGAGATCGCTGTCGAGGAAGCGATCCGCTTGAAGGAAAAGGGCGTGGTCAGCGAAATCGTCGCGGTCTCGGTCGGCCCGGCCAAGGCGGCCGAAACGCTGCGCACAGCGCTCGCCATGGGCGCCGATCGCGCGGTCCATGTCCAGACCGACGACGAGGTCGAGCCGCTCGCGGTGGCCAAGATCGTCAAAGCGATCGCCGACGAGGAAGCCCCCGGGCTGATCGTGCTCGGCAAGCAGGCGATCGATGACGATTCGAACCAGGTCGGGCAGATGCTCGCCGCGCTGATGGGCCGCCCGCAAGGGACTTTCGCCAACGAGGTGACGGTTGAAGCCGATCATGTCACGGTCAAGCGCGAGGTCGACGGCGGGCTCGAGACGGTCAGGCTCGCGCTCCCCGCGATCGTCACCACCGACCTGCGGCTCAACCAGCCCCGCTACGCCTCGCTGCCCAACATCATGAAGGCCAAGTCGAAGCCGCTCGCGGCCAAGACCCCCGCCGACTACGGCGTCGACACCGCGCCGCGCTTGAAGACGCTGAAGGTTTCCGAACCGCCGGTGCGCAGCGCCGGGATCAAGGTCGCCGACGTCGATGCGCTGGTCGCCAAGCTCAAAGAACTCGGCGTGGCCTGAGTTACACTGCCCCAATCCCGCCCATGCTGAGCTTGTCGAAGCACTGCATTTTCTGGCGGCAGGACTTGAGGCTCTAAGTACAAGGACAGCCGTTGGGCTCCGCCCGCCTACGGCACGACAAGCTCAGGGTGGACGGTAGGGGTTGAACCCCGGAGGAACTCGAAGATGAAAACTCTGGTCTGGGTCGAACACGACAATTCGTCGGTCAAGGACGCGACGCTTGCCGCGGTCACCGCCGCTTCGCAGCTGGGTGAAGTCCACCTGCTCGTCGCCGGATCGGGCTGCAAGGGCGTGGCGGAAGCCGCCGCCAAGATCGCCGGGGTGGGCAAAGTCCACCTCGCCGACGATCCCGCCTATGCGAATGCGCTGGCAGAAAACGTCGCGCCGCTGATCGCCGACCTGATGGGGCACCACGACGCCTTCGTCGCGCCGGCCACCACCACCGGCAAGAACATCGCCCCGCGGGTGGCCGCGCTGCTCGACGTGATGCAGATTTCGGACATTCTCTCGGTCGAGGGCCCCAAGACCTTTACCCGCCCGATCTACGCCGGCAACGCCATCGCCACGGTCGAATCGGGGGATGCCAAGCTGGTCCTGACCGTGCGCGGCACCGCTTTCGCCAAGGCCGAAACGAGCGGCGGCAGCGGCGCGGTCGAAGCGGTTTCCGGCCCCGGCGACGCCGGCCTCTCGAGCTTCGTCGGCGCCGAAATCGCCAAGAGCGAGCGACCCGAGCTGACCAGCGCCAAGATCATCGTCTCGGGCGGCCGCGCCTTGAAGGATGCGGACACGTTTCAGCAGGTGATCATTCCGCTCGCCGACAAGCTCGGCGCGGGCGTCGGCGCGAGCCGCGCCGCGGTCGACGCGGGCTATGTCCCCAACGACTACCAGGTCGGCCAGACCGGCAAGATCGTCGCCCCCGAAGTCTACATCGCGATCGGCATCTCGGGCGCGATCCAGCACCTCGCGGGGATGAAGGATTCCAAGACCATCATCGCGATCAACAAGGACGAAGACGCCCCGATTTTTCAGGTCGCCGACATCGGCCTGGTCGGCGACTTGTTCAATGTGGTGCCGGAGCTGACCGGGAAGCTTTAGGTACAGCGCTCAGTTGGTCGGGATTACCCAACGAATTCGCTCCAGCAAGATCGACCCTATCGCCTTCCCGACTTCGTCGTGAGCGGGCACATAGCGAGCTCGGCGCATGAGGACCGAGCAAGTCTGGCTGTCGAGCACCGGAACCTTGCTGCTGGCGACGACGTGGCAACTCGCCGGCAGGCCGGCATCGTCGATGCGGATCAGCGCAACCACGGTACCGCTCAGCTCTTGCAGCAAAGCTTCGGTCGGATAGTCGTTCGTCGTCGCCCAAGCCCCAGGATTGCCCTTGCGCTGCGGCGCTCCGACGCGCTGCGCGAGGACTTCGGTGTCCTTGTCCGCAATCGCTCCACGCATAACCAGCCAGCGGGCGATGTCGGCATCGCCGATTTCCCAGCTCTTCAGCAAATCGATGTAACAAGTTTCAAGCGCAGCAAGCGCCGCCTTGGCCTGCGTAAGCTCAAGTCGCACGGCAAGGCTGTCGCCGGAGGAAATACCAACAAGCTGATCCGCTCCGAACTTGTCCAGCAGGCCCATGTCCGAATCGTACCAGCGCACGAACCGGTTGGTCTGACCGGGGACTGCCAACGAATATCCCTTAGTAGCCTGTTTCGCGCCTTGCGGTTCCAACTCGACCGTGACCGAGACGCGTAGCGGCAGCTTGGGGACGCCTGGACCGGCGATCACCATATCGAAACTGCCGATGTTGCCACCACGCGCCAAGCGCAGGGTAATGGCTTCTTGACCCGTGCCAAAGGTGCGGAGCAGGCGACATTCATCCGCGCCGTAGTCCACATTCCAAGCACTACTGGGCTTGAGAACAGCAGGGGCGGCACTTGCTGAGAGCGGAACTGCGATTGAGACAATCGCCGCTAGACAGAAGGGAATACAGTTGCGACCCATTCGATAACTATAGGTGCCTAAACCCGCTCGTACAGCACCAGCGCCTGCCCTTCTTCCGGCTGATGTTGCCCGTACCGAACGAACCCCAGCTGCGCCGCCAACTTGTCCGACGCCGCGTGCCCTTCCTCGATCATGCACGCCACGCGCTGCTTCCCATGCTCCGCATCGAACCACGCCAGCGCCGCTTCCATCGCCTCGTACGCCACGCCTTGGCCCCAGGCGTCGCGGTGGACGATCCAGCCGGCTTCGGGAACGTTGTCGAGCCCCTGGCTCCAGCCGAACCCCCGGTGGCTGCGGAAAACGCCGCAGGTGGCGACGATCCGCGGTTCGCCCTTGCGGCGGACCA
>JBOHIC010000221.1:0-3307 GCA_050725835.1 Novosphingobium sp. | reverse complement strand
GTTCGGCAAGGGCGGGCCGTTCCTGTTCGGCGCGTTCTCCGCCGCCGACATCATCTACGCGCCGGTGGTCAGCCGCTTCATCACTTACGGGGTGCCGGCGCCCGGCTTCGCGGTCGCCTACATGCAGGCGGTGTGGGAGCACGAGTGGATGCAGTCGTGGGTTTCGGCGGCCGAGGGCGAGGAGTGGTCGATCGAGAAGTTCGAGGGGCCGGTGGCGGCTTGACCTTCTCCCCTCCCGCAAGCGGGAGGGGGACTAGAAACCCGACCCGTCCTTGCGCCGCTGCTCGTCGGCCCCGGCGAACAAGTGCATGTCGATATCGGGATAGTGGCACGCGCTGTCGCCCGCCCGCCCGATCGCGACGTAGACGCATGGCGCGGCCGAGCGGTTGTGCAGGCAGTGGCCGTTGCCGTCGTTCTTGGGAAACGCGGCGATGTCGCCGGCGCGCAGCGGGGTCTCGCCGGAGTCGTCGACCAGCACCGCTTCGCCCGCGATCATCACCACCAGCTCGTCCTCGCCCTCGTGCCAGTGGCGCTGCGCCGACCACGCCCCGGGCTGAAGCGTGACGTGGCTCGCGCCGAAGTCGCTGAACCCCGCGGGCGGGGCGAGGCGGCGATACCAGCGGCCCTGGACTTCGCGCGCGTAGATCGGCGGGTATCCGGTGGCGTTGGTCTGCGGGATCGCGGCGAGATCGAGCTTGGGCATCGTGCTTCCTTCCGGCCGCCGCCGGAGGGCGGCTTTCCTATCGAGGCGCGCTGGTTTACCGCAACGGACATGCCCACCCAAACCAGCGATGTGGCGAGCCTTGCCGAGCGGCTGATCGAGGCGCCGAGCGTGACTCCGGCGGCCGGGCTGGTGTTCGACGCGCTCGAGGCGATGCTCCGCCCGCTTGGCTTCGCGGTGACGCGCTTTCATGCCGGAGAAGCCCCCGATGGGCCGGTCGAGAACCTGTTTGCGGTGCGTCACGGGCCATCCGATGGCCGTCACTTCGCGTTCGCCGGCCATCTCGACGTCGTCCCGCCGGGCGAGGGCTGGACCAGCGCCCCGTTCGCGCCCGAGCGGCGCGGCGACCTTCTGTTCGGGCGCGGCGCGGTCGACATGAAAGGCGCGATCGCGGCGATGGTTGCCGCGGCGCGGGAAATTCCGGCCGAGGCCGGGACGCTGAGCTTCGTCATCACCGGCGACGAGGAAGGCCCGGCGCTTCACGGCACCCGCGCGCTGATCGTGCATATGCGCGACACCGGCGACATTCCCGACCTCTGCCTGGTCGGCGAGCCGACTTCGGTGAACCGGCTTGGCGACACGATGAAGATCGGGCGGCGCGGCTCGGTCAATATCTGGCTCGAGGTCGAGGGGCGCGAGGGCCACGTCGCCTATCCCCACCTCGCCGACAACGCCGCCTCGCGGATGGTCGCGCTGCTCGCCGAGCTCGACGCGATCGAGCTGGATGACGGGACCGACTGGTTCCAGCCCTCCAACCTCGAAATCACAGACATTGCGGTGGGCAATCCCGCGACCAACGTGATCCCGCCGCGCGCCACCGCGCGGCTCTCGATCCGCTTCAACGACACCCACAGCGGCAAGGATCTGGCCGAGCGCGTCGAGGCGATCGCCGCGCGGCACGGCGGGGTCGCCCGCCCGGTGATCTCGGGCGAGGCCTTCGTCACCCAGCCGGGACCGTTCTCCGAATTGGTGGCCGGGGCGGTCGCGGCCGAGACCGGGCTTACTCCCGAAGCTTCGACCACCGGCGGCACGTCCGACGCGCGCTTCCTCAAAGACCTCTGCCCGGTGATCGAATTCGGGCTGTGCAACGCCACGATGCACAAGCGCGACGAGGCGGTGGCGCTGGCGGATCTCGAAGTGCTGGCGCGGATCTACGCGCGGATCGCTACCGAAGCGCTCGCGGGCTGACGCCTTGCCAGCGCCGCCGTGCCTGTTAGGCTCGGCGGCAACAAGCAAACACCCTTGGGGACGCGACGCATGGACCGGCGCCTGACACTCTACATCCTGATCGGCATGCTGCTCGGCGTGGTAGTCGGCCAGCTTCTCCACATGAGCGTCGATCCGGCCACGATCAAGGCCGACATCGCGCCGTGGCTCAAGCTGCTCTCGGACATCTTCCTCAATCTTATCAAACTGCTGGTCGCGCCGCTGGTGCTCTCTACGATCGTCGTCGGGATCGCCCACATGGGCGACAGCTCTGCCCTGGGCCGCATCGGCTTCCGCGCTATCGCCTGGTTCATCACCGCCAGCCTGATCTCGATCGGGCTGGGGCTGATCATGGTCAACCTGTTCCAGCCCGGGGTCGGCGCGCCGATCCCCGATGCCGCCGCTGCGGCCAAGGCGGTGGGCGAGGTCAAGCATCTCTCCGCGCCCGAGTTCCTCCTCTCGGTCTTCCCCAAAAACGCCTTCGAGGCGATGGCGACCAACAACATCCTGCAGATCCTGGTGTTCTCGATCTTCGCCGGGGTCGCGCTTTCGGCGATCGGCGAACGCGGCGCGCCGCTGGTCCGCGGGGCCGACGCGCTCGCCGAGATGATGCTCCAGATTACGGGCTACGTGATGCGCTATGCCCCCATCGCGGTGTTCGGGGCGCTCGCCAACGTGGTCGCCGCGAGCGGCCTCGATATCCTCAAAACCTATGTCGAACTGCTGCTCGAATTCTACTTCAGCCTGGTCCTGCTGTGGGCGCTGCTGCTGGCCATCGGCGCGGTGTTCCTGCGCGAGCGGATCTGGCTGCTGATCCGCTACATCCGCCAGCCGATCATGATCGCCTTTTCGACCGCGAGCAGCGAGGCGGCGCTGCCCAAGCTGTTCGAGCAGCTCGACCGGTTCGGGGTGCCGCGACGCATTTCCGGGTTCATGCTGCCGCTGGGCTACTCATTCAACCTCGACGGCTCGATGATGTACATGAGCTTCGCGACGATCTTCATCGCCCAGGCCTATGGCATCGACCTTCCCGCCGCGACCCAGATTATGATCCTGCTGACGCTGATGATCAGCTCGAAGGGGATCGCCGCAGTCCCGCGGGCGAGCCTGGTGGTGATCACCGGCACCCTGGCGATGTTCGGGCTGCCGGTCGAAGGCGTCGCGATCATCCTCGCGATCGACCAGTTCCTCGACATGGGCCGAACCGCCACCAACGTCGTCGGCAACGCGGTCGCGACGTCGGTCATCACCAAGTGGGAAGGCATGCTCGAAGACCCCGAGCCCGAGTTCGTCGAGCACCCCCACGCCCCGGCGCACACCGCTGCGGGGGGCAAGCGCGGGCTCGAGCTATCGCCGGAGAACTTCGACTAGCGCTTCGGC
>JBOHIC010000220.1:0-6483 GCA_050725835.1 Novosphingobium sp. | reverse complement strand
CCGTCGAGGCGATCAGCCAGGCCGCCCAGACCGGCCGGATCGGCGACGGCAAGATTTTCGTGATCCCGGTCGAGAGCGCGCTGCGCATCCGCACCGGCGAGCGCGACAACGACGCGATCTGACGGCCCCGACAGGCCGTCACCCTGAACTTGTTTCAGGGTCCATCTCTCCTCCGGCACGGCGGCTGGGATGTCACAATGGATGCTGAAACAAGTTCAGCACGACGAAATTTGGAACGCGGACTTCAGAGGGAACATAGCGAAATGACCAAGGCCAAGGACATCCTCAAACGGATCAAGGACGAGGAGATCGAGTGGGTCGATCTGCGCTTCACCGATCCCAAGGGCAAATGGCAGCACCTGACGATGTGCGCCGGGGTGATGGGCGAGGACGAGCTCGAGGACGGGCTGATGTTCGACGGCTCCTCGATCGAGGGCTGGAAGGCGATCAACGAGAGCGACATGATCCTCAGGCCGGACCTCGATTCGGTGTTCATCGATCCGTTCAGCGCGACCCCGATGATGATCGTCAACTGCGACATCGTCGAGCCGACGACCGGCGACCTCTACGGCCGCGATCCGCGCTCGACCGCCAAGCGCGCCGAGGCCTATCTCAAGAGCAGCGGGATCGGCGACACCATCTATGTCGGCCCCGAGGCCGAATTCTTCATGTTCGACGACGTCCGCTTCTACGACGGCTACGACGGCAACGGCTTCAAGATCGACGACATCGAGCTGCCGACCAACACCGGCCGCGAGTACGAGGCGGGCAACCTCGGCCACCGCCCGCGCGCCAAAGGCGGCTACTTCCCGGTCGCCCCGGTCGACAGCTGCATGGACATCCGCGGCGAGATGGTCGCGACCATGCTCGAGATGGGGCTGCCCTGCGACAAGCACCACCACGAGGTCGCCGCCGCGCAGCACGAGCTGGGGCTGACCTTCGGCACCCTGGTCGAGACCGCCGACCGGATGCAGGTGTACAAGTACGTCGTCCACCAGGTCGCCCAGGCCTATGGCAAGACCGCGACCTTCATGCCCAAGCCGATCATGACCGACAACGGATCGGGCATGCACACCCACATGTCGATCTGGGACGGCGGCAAGCCGCTGTTCGCGGGCAACGGCTACGCCGGGCTCAGCGACATGTGCCTCTACTTCATCGGCGGGATCATCAAGCACGCCAAAGCGATCAACGCCTTCACCAACCCGACCACCAACAGCTACAAGCGGCTGGTCCCGGGCTATGAGGCGCCGGTGCTGCTGGCCTATTCGGCGCGCAACCGTTCGGCCTCGTGCCGCATCCCCTATGGCGCGGGCGACAAGGCCAAGCGGGTCGAGATCCGCTTCCCCGACGCCATGGCCAACCCCTACCTCGCCTATGCCGCGCTGTTCATGGCCGGGCTCGACGGGATCAAGAACAAGCTCCACCCGGGCGAGGCGATGGACAAGAACCTCTACGACCTGCCCCCGGCCGAGCTGGCCGAAGTGCCGACCGTGTGCGGGTCCTTGCGCGAGGCGCTCGAAAGCCTCGAGGCCGATCACGACTTCCTGCTCCAGGGCGGGGTCTTCACCAAGGACCAGATCGACGCCTACATCGAACTCAAGTGGCCCGAAGTGCTGCGCTGGGAAACCACCCCTAGTGCGGTCGAATTCGACATGTATTACAGCGCCTGAGCGCGCATCCTGCGAACCGAAGGGCGCTCCGGGAAACCGGGGCGCCCTTTCGTATGCAGGTCAGCCCGCCCGGCGCAGTTCGCGTGGCGCCTCGCCCGAGCGGAGCAGCGCGTCGATCTCGTCGGGGCTCATCGCGCGCCAGTAGAGGTGGCCCTGGATGTATTCGCACCCGGCGGCCATCACCAGCTGGCGCTGCAGCGGCGATTCGACCCCTTCGGCGACGATCTTCATCCTCAGCGAGCGCCCGAGCGCGACGATCGCCTTGAGGATCGACATCGCGTCGAGGTCGTTTTCGATATTCTGGACGAAGCTGCGGTCGATCTTGATCCGGTCGAAGTGGAAATTGCGCAGATAGCTCAGGCTCGAATAGCCGGTCCCGAAATCGTCGAGCGCGATGGTGAAGCCGAGCGCCTTGAGCCGCTCGAGCACAGCGAAAGTGTGGACCCTGCTTTCGAGCAGCACGCCTTCGGTCACCTCGAGCGTGAAGCGCCGGCTGTCCACGTCCAGTTCGGCGATCAGCGCCTCGAGGTTGTCGACGAATTCGTGGGCCATGAGCTGGAGCGGCGAGAGGTTGATCGAGATGTCGACCTCGGGCCAGGCCTTGTGTTCGGCGAAGACCCGCCGCAGCATCCACCAGCCCAGCGCGCCCATCAGCCCGCTCTGCTCGGCGATCGGCACGAAGATCGACGGGCTGATATCGCCATGAACCGGGTGGCGCCAGCGCAGCAGCGCTTCGAGCGATTCGATCCGTCCGTCGCGGGCCCGGACGATCGGCTGATACTCTGCGCTCAGCGCGCCGGCGGCGATGGCGCGGCGCAAGTCGACCTCGAGGGCGTGGCGTTCACGGACGGCGCTCTCCATGTCGGCGGTGAAGAAGCGGAACCGCGCACGCCCACGCTGCTTGGCCCGATACAGCGCGATATCGGCGTTGCGCAGCAGTTCGCCGGCTTCGATCCCGACGTCGGGACTCCAGCTGATCCCGCACGAGGCCGAAACGTCGAGCGACTGCCCGGCGATGACGAATGGCTCGGCGAAATTCGCCATCACCTCCTTGCCGATGCCCAGCGCGGCGGTGGAACTGCGCCGGGCGCGGCGCATCAGCACGAATTCGTCGCCGCCCATCCGCGCCAGCACATCTTCCGGACCGAGGGTTTTCCGCCAGCGCAACGCGACCTGCGCGATCAGCTCGTCGCCGATGTGGTGGCCCTGGGTGTCGTTGATGTTTTTGAAGTGATCGATATCGAAATAAGCGACGAGGATGAGGTCGTCGGGATCGGGGTCGCGCGCGGCGAGCAGCTGGGTCAGCCGCTCGAGAAAGTGCGCCCGGTTGGGCAAGCCGGTCATCGCATCGTGCATCGCGCTGTGATGCGCGAGCGCCTCGCGCACCCGCAGTTGGCGCATCGTCGCTAGCAGCCGCCGGACGATCACCGTGCCGCCGCCGACAACGACGAGCAGAAACACCAGATAGCCGAGGAACAGCGGCTTTACCTTGTCGCGCAGCAAGGTGCTGTCGGGCACGGTGGTCCAGCCCAGCCAGCCGAGCGGCTCGCCTTGCGCGCCCGTCAGTGCGAGCGAGTTGGCGTCGGCGCCCTGCGCGCGGTGCGCAAGCGCCTCGATCCGGTCGATCAGCAAGGCGTCGCTCATTTCGCCGAGAAAGACCGGATCGAGCGAGCGCACCGCGACGAGGTGGTTGGGGCTGCGCACCAGCATCGCATAGTCGGTATCGGGCAGGACCGCGGCGACGGTAAGGATCGCCGGCTTGCCCTGGTAGCGGACCATCGCGGTCGACCAGCGGGTCAGCGGACGGCCCTTGGCGTCGAAGGGCCAGCGGGTATCGGCAAGCTGCCGGTATTCGGCGGGCGCACCGTAGATTTTGCCTTTGCGGGGCATCGCCGCGAGCTGGCGGCGAACCTCGCCCGAAAGCTCGGCATAGCGCCCCAGCGCCATCGGCTCGCCGCGTCCCCAGGCGCGGATCGGCTCACCCGAAGCCGAGACCAGAAACATCCCGTCGTATCGAAAGTTGGCCCACAGGAATTCGCCGATGTAGGTGTCGGCCCAGACGAAATCGGGTTCGTAGGCGATCGCCTTGAAGGCGTCGTCCCAGGTCAGCTGGACCTTCTGCTGCGCAACCGAGCTCGCGCCGCTGCGTTCGAGGTAGTTCGCGGCGAGCTGGCTCTCGCGCGTCCGATCGAGCTGATCGACCACGCGCCCCGCGCGGTAGAAGCTGAAGGCGACCACCGCAGTGAACGCCAGGAGCGAAAGGAACGTCGCCAAAATCACCACGCCGATCCCGACCTCGCTCCGGCCGAATCCCAGCAAACCTCGATCGTTTCTTTGGAAAAGCCCCATTATTTGGGGGCTTATGGGCGCAAGGTTAATTCCGGGTTAGTCCTGCGCCGAACCGAATTGCGTGCATGCCGAGCGTTATTGTCTAGCGCTACACAGTGCGAAGCGGGCGCGAGACGGAGGCGCTCGGCGGGAACCGCAGACTGCCTCCGCTGGTTATGCCGGGCTGAAGGAGTCATCCCATGCGTACACTGCTCAGCGGAATTGCCATCGCCGCGCTCGCCCTCTCCAGCGCCTCGGCCGACCCCGGCGGCCAGGGTAAAGGCGGCGGCAAAGGCCAGGCTGCGGCGCAAGCCGGCGACGGAGCGACCAAGGGCCAGGGCGGCGGGATGGACCGCGCGCCCAAGGCTGCTCGCGGCGCGCCCGAAGCCCCCGGGCGCGGCGCAGCCATGCGCGATGCCCGCCCCGAACCGCGTGAGGCGCGTGGGCATGACCGGATCGAGCGCGTGGTCCCTGGCAGCAAGGGTCGCGGACCGGAAAACCGCGTCGTCCCCGGCGGCATGGCCAACGGCAATGACCGGATCGACCGCCGCGACGGCGCTATGCCACGCGCGGCTTGGCGCGAGCTCGACCGCGGGATCGGCGCCCGCGGCCTGATCGGCGGGTGCCCGCCGGGGCTCGCCAAGAAGAACAACGGCTGCATGCCCCCGGGGCTGGCGCGGCAGCAGGACAACTGGTCGGGCTACGGCGCCGACTGGTGGGGTCTGCGCGGGCTGCGCGACATGGCGGGCTACCGCTATCTCGACGGCAACCTCGTCCGGCTCGGGCCGAACGGCGCGGTGATCGGCTACTATCCGTTGCTTGGCGGGGCGCTGTCGATCGGCAATCCATGGCCGAGCTACTACGCCCCCGCGCCGCTCGATCCGTACTATGTGAACTACTACGGGCTGGGCCGCGATTATCGCTATCTCGACGGCGCGATCTACCGGCTCGACCCCGAAACCCAGGCGATCCGGTCGATCGCCGCGTTGCTCACCGGCGACGATTTCGCCGTCGGCCGGCCGCTGCCGCTGGGCTACTCGGTCTACAACGTGCCCTACGGCTACCGCGACCGCTACGTCGACGGTCCCGACGCCTGGTATCGCTACAGCGACGGCTACGTTTACCGGGTCGATCCCGAAACCCAGCTGGTCGCCGCGGCGATCGACCTGCTCATCTGATCCCGCAAAGGAACCAACCCATGCGTTACATCCCCGCCCTCTCCCTGCTGCTCGCGCTCCCCGCCTGCGGCCAGGACGCCGCAGCTCCCGATCAGGCCGCTGCCGCGAAGCCCGGCGGCAAGGCGCTCGCCGCCGCTATCGCCGACAATAGCGAACTCAAGACGCTGTCGGACGCGCTTGCCTCGACCGGGCTTTCCGCGGTGTTCGACGGCAAGGCCAGCTACACCGTGCTCGCCCCGACCGACGGCGCTTTCGCCGCGCTGGGGGACAAGGGCAAGGCGCTGAGCGATCCCGAGCAGAAGCCCGCGCTCGCCGCGGTGCTGCGCGATCACATCGTCCCGGGCACGCTGACCCCCGAAGACATCGCCAAGGCGATCAAAGCGAGCGGAGGCAAGCCGGTCAAGATGCGCACCGTCGGCGAGGGCACGGTCAGCTTCGCCAAGGACGGCGAGGCGATTACCGTGACCGCGTCCGACGGCAGCACGGCAAAGCTGGAAGGCGCCGCGATTGCGGCGAGCAACGGCGTGGCGCTGCCGATCGACGCGGTGCTCAAGAAGGTTTGAGTGCTGACGATACGGGGATCTATATTGGCGATTGTTGGTCGGTAACAGACAGGCAATCCTGAGCGCATATGCTACTTAGCAATGAAACTGATATTCAGTCGTAAGGGGTTCGACAGCGCGAACGGGGGGCGTCCGTCACCGATTGTCGGCGGCTGCCCGGTCTCGTTGCCCATTCCCGAACGATTGGAGGCGAGTTCCACCTATGGCGAACTCGGCTTAGGCCAGCTCGTCGAGCAGGTGACGCGGTCCAAACTGTCCGCCGATGATGGCTGCCATGATGATCCGATGTTTGCGCAGGGATTTTGTTGGTTCGGCCAAAGCGGAGCGGCGCAAGGCCATCTGCGAAACCAAGGCGTGGGGATTGGCGATGTCTTTCTCTTCTTTGGCCTGTTCGCCGACGAAATTGGCGGCGAACGCCACCACCGCATCTATGCGTTGATGGACGTGGCCGGTGTTGCGCCTGCAGAACTGGTCCGATCGACGTCTGGCTGGCGCGAACCGCCGCGACCCCACCCGCACCTGTCGAGCAAGCCGCGACGACAGAATACGATGTACTTCGGCGAAGCGGCCGTTGCCCGCCGCGCATCCGACAGATTGAGACTGACCAGGCCTCGTGGCCCCACCAGCCGCTGGTCCATACCTGATTGGTTGCCGACAACCGACCTGTCGAGACACGGCAATCCGGATCGTTGGAAGACGCCCGGCGAGCTAGCGACAGTCGCGATTGGCCAGGAATTTGTA
>JBOHIC010000219.1:0-1194 GCA_050725835.1 Novosphingobium sp. | reverse complement strand
CGTTCGCGCAACGTCACCCCCTGCCAGATGCAAGCGATCGTCTGGACAGTCATTCGCGGGACAGCCGAATGATCCTGGCAACGCTCACCCTCATGTCTCTCTGTCCCATCCCGATCTACACCCCCAGAAAGAGGAACCCATGAAATCGCGCGCCGCGTTCATTGCGGAATGCAAGGTTGGCGCCCAAGCTCACATCTCACGCCGATGCGGGATCACGTTCCCCTTGGACCGTTTCGGATTCGATACAGCCGGAGGATGCACGACGATCCTTCTGCATGGTGTCAATGTGCCTACGGGGCGCTTCATTCGCGCCTACCGAAACGACATGGTGCCATTCTCGGCAATGCCGAATGCCTGCTGTTTGTCGGCCGTCGGCCCGCGTTGCCCTTGCTCCCCGGACTACTCATGACCCAACTAGGCCGCACCTGGGCCTGAGACAACACCCTGGGCCCTAGGCCTGCCGATCCTGGCAGACCTAGGGCCCTTTCGTTTGTCGGCAACCTACTGGCAAGTAACCCAAGACGGGCCTCTATGGGCAAGATGATCTTCCCCTAGGGAATCACACACGGGGCACTAGGTTCGGCCGTCATGAGCGATCCTCGGCCGCCCCTGTCGGCAATGCTGGGCGGGCCCGCTCAGGTATGACCTCGGTACCCGCGGGCCACGCTCGCGGCCGGGTAGGTCCAATGATTGAACGCACCTCCTACGCCACCCTGCGGACCTCAGCAAGGGGGGCATACCTGAGTGGCGGGCCGTGCCCGTTCGGCCGTCATGAGCGATCCTCGGCCGTCCTACGGTCCATCCTGGGCGAACGGGCCAGTGGCAACGGGCGGACAAGGCCCCCAAATCGCCCTGGCCGCGGGTGATTGTCGACTAGACAGAACGGTCTAGTCGACGTCGGTCGCTTGATTGACTAGCGGCCGTTAGCGGAACCTTTCGCGGTAGGCGGCTGGCGTTGCAACCCCGGGCGGCCCCGCGGCCCAACGACGGCCGCCCAGGACGGCCCGCGCGCCCGCCGGGCGAGACTCCCCCACGTATTCCCCATGCGCGGCCCGCCCTGAGCAACGGCCCTGGTGAGCGACGTTGCGTTACTGGGACGTCCCCAGCAACGCGGCCAGGGCCCGGACGCGGGGCCAGACCGGGAATCCGGACATCAGCATCGAAATTCGGAGAGACCGGAAATCGGCGCCCCGC
>JBOHIC010000218.1:0-6025 GCA_050725835.1 Novosphingobium sp. | reverse complement strand
CCCAGCGGCTCGAGATCGCGGCACGCGACGGCACGCTCATTCCGGTGAGCCTGGTCCAGCGCAACGACCGGCAGCCCGGCGGCCCGCTCCACCTCTACGCTTACGGCGCTTACGGCATCGCCATCCCCCCGGGCTTCTCGACCACCCGGCTGAGCCTGGTCGATCGCGGCTTCGCCTATGCCATCGCCCACATCCGTGGCGGCGACGATTTGGGGCGCGCGTGGTACAAGGCGGGCAAGCTCGAGCGCCGCACCAACACCTTCACCGACTTCGTCGATGTTGCGAGGGGCCTGATCGAGCGCGGCTTTACCGCGGCGGGCAAGATCAGCATCTCGGGCGGCTCGGCGGGGGGCGAGCTGATGGGCGCAGCGGTCAATTCCGATCCCGAGCTGTGGGGCGCGGTCGCCGCGCACGTGCCCTTCGTCGATGTCCTCGCGACGATGCTCGACGCCAGCCTGCCGCTGACCCCGGGCGAATGGCCCGAATGGGGCAATCCGATCGAGGACCAGGCGGCGTTCGATCTGATCCGTTCGTACTCGCCCTACGATCAGGTCAAGCCCCAGCCTTACCCGCCGCTGCTGGTCACGGCAGGCCTCAATGATCCGCGCGTAACCTATTGGGAACCCGCCAAATGGGTCGCCAAGCTGCGCGAGCTGAAAACGGATTCCAATGAGTTGGTGCTCAAAACCAACATGGGCGCGGGCCACGGCGGCAAGTCGGGGCGGTTCGAGAGCCTCAGGGAAACGGCGGAGGAGTTCGCCTTCATCCTGTGGCAGCTCGGGGTCGAAGGGTGAGCAATCGCTTCACCCTCGCCTTCACCGCGCTCCCCGACCACATCGACGAGCTCGGCCACGTCAACAACGCGGTGTGGGTGCAGTGGATCCAGGACATCGCCACCGCGCACTGGAGCGCGGTCGCGCCGGCCGAGCACCAGGCTGCATACGTCTGGGTCGTGACCCGCCACGAGATAGACTACCGCGGCAACATCGCCGCGGGCGACAGCGTCATCGCCGAAACCTTCATCCCCGAACCGCCGCGCGGCGCGCGGTTCGATCGCTGCGTGGTGTTCCGCGACGCGGCGGGGCGCGAGATCGTTGTCGCACGCAGCACCTGGGCGCTGCTCGACAAGGCCAGCGGCAAGCTGCTGCGGGTGCGCGACGAGCTCACTGCGCCGTTCCGCCCCTTCGCTTCGGAGGCCTAAGCCGCCGCCTCGCGCGGGTTCGGGCGGCGGTCGAACAGGATCATCCGCTCGCTCACCGCGCGGTTGCGGCCCGAGCGTTTGGCTTCGTAGAGCAGGCGGTCTGCGCGGGTGTACGCCTCGTGGAACGAGATTTCGCGCTGGCCGCCGAGGGGGAACTCGATCAGTCCCATGCTCGCGGTGACCGGCAGCGGCAGCTCGGCGACCAGCGCCGCGACCCGCTGGGTCACCGCGCGGCGTCGCGCCTCGGCCCGCGCGGCGGCGTCGCGCCCGCGCAGCAGCAGCACGAACTCCTCGCCGCCCAGACGGATCGCGATGGTGTCGGCGTCGGGCTGGAGCGCGACCGCGGTCGCCGCGAGCACCTGGTCGCCGACGTGGTGCCCGCAGGTGTCGTTGACCCGCTTGAAGCGGTCGAGATCGATCACCGCGACCGCGCTGAACCCGGCGGCGCGCAGCGCGGCGTAGCGCGGCTCGATCCCGCGACGGTTGTAGAGCCCGGTGAGTGGATCGCGCTCGGCCTCGCCCTGCATCTGGCGCGCGGTCAGCCGGGCGAGGTCGCGCTCGCGGCGCAGCGAGAGGAATCGCGTCGCCACCCCCAGCGCGGTAACCACCACCTCGAACGCGAGCGCGGCGTTGTAGGCGAGCACCGCGTCGGCGGGCTCGATGCCGTGGCTCACGTTGGTGAAAATCCGCCACAGGCCGATACCGATCGACGGCGCCCAGCCGATCACCTGGAACCACACCATCCGGCTGCCGCGGCTCAGCGCCTGTCCCATCGCCCAGATCAGCAGCAGGCTCATCGGCAGCAGCGTGAGGTAGTAGAGGTCCATCGCCACCAGCCGCAGCGGGGCCAGGGTCAGCGAGCAGATGAAGCCGATCGCGAAGCTCGGCAGCGCGACCGTGCGCAGCACCCGCTGGGTCCGCGGCGAGAGCTTGCCGGGCTCGATGAAATCGGCGGTGAACAGAGCCGCGCCGGCCACCGCGAACGAAAAGCACGCCGACATCAGCGGGACCACCAGCGCCATCGGCAGCGCGACCACCAGGTGGATCAGCCCCGAGCCGATCGCCGCCTGCCCAAGCATTCCGGCGACCACCCCGAAGTGCCACAGCACGAAACGCTCGCGCAGGACGCGGTAGAAGGCGAGGTTGAACAGCAGCGGCGCCGCCAGCAGCCCGCAGATCGCGGCGAGCGCGGCGACCGATCCGGCGCCCCAGCCGTCGCCCCCGGGCCGCGCGCTGAGGTGCGCTTCGGCGAGGATGTTGCGCGCCCACGGTCGGTCGATCCGAACGACCACCGCAGCGGTGCGCTCGCTCACCGCGGGGAGCGGCAGCGCGAAATAGGGTCCGTTGGTCAGCATCCGCGCGTCGGCCATGGCGAAGCGCCGGCTGCGCTGCGCGCCGTCGCGGTCGATCGCGGTGAGTTCGAGCGCCGAGAAGCGCCCGATCCGGCTGACGAAACTCGCCGGGAGCGCGCCGCTTCCGCTCAGCCCGAAGCGGACGAAGGTGGTCTCGGGGCGGTGGTCGACCTCGCCGGTGCGGCAGCTCCACCGCGCCGGCGAAGCGGCAACCGCGGCATAGCTCTCACCCAGCTGCGCCGCGGCGTGGCACGGAGGGCCGTCGCGCGCGAGTGCCGGCCGCGCGCCTGCGGCAAGCGTCGCCGCCAGCAGCGCCAGCAGCAGTTTGAACACGGGCCCGGAGCGCATGCCCGGTCCCTAGGGAAATGTCCTTGCCCGAGGATTAGTTTGCTAGGTTAAATAAGCACTTCGGCGGTTGGAACGTGATCGTAACCAAGTTCGCGCGCGACCGCTTCGTAGGTCACATTGCCGCCGGAAACGTTGAGCCCTTCGGCGAGGTGCGGGTTGGCCCCCAGCGCCGCTTTCCACCCCATATCTGCGATCTTGAGCGCGTGCGGCAAGGTGACGTTGTTGAGCGCATAGGTGCTGGTCCGCGCCACCGCGCCGGGCATGTTGGCGACGCAATAGTGGACCACGCCGTCGACCACATAGGTCGGATCTTCGTGCGTGGTCGCGTGGCTGGTCTCGAAACACCCGCCCTGGTCGATCGCCACGTCGACCAGCACCGCGCCGGGCTTCATGCAGCCCAGCATCTCGCGGGTGACCAGCTTGGGCGCGGCCGCGCCGGGGACGAGCACCGCGCCGATCACCAGGTCGGCCTCGCACAGCATCTGCTGGATGTTGGCGCGGTTGGAAAAGCGCGTCTTGGCGCGGCTTTCGAAGTGAATCCCGAGCTTTTCGAGCACTTCGGGATCGCGGTCGAGGATCGTGGTGTCCGCCCCCAGCCCGACCGCCATCTGCGCTGCGTTGAAGCCCACGACGCCGCCGCCGATCACCATCACCCGGCCCGGAAGCACACCCGGGACGCCGCCCAAGAGCACTCCGCGTCCGCCGTGCGCCTTCTCGAGCGCGGTCGCCCCGGCCTGGATGGACATCCGCCCGGCAACCTGGCTCATCGGCTTCAGGAGCGGCAGCGACCCGCCCGGGCCGGTGACGGTCTCATAGGCAATCGCGGTGACGCCCGATTTGACCAGGTCGGCGGTCTGCTCCGGGTCGGGGGCAAGGTGGAGGTAAGTGTAGAGCACCTGGCCCTCGCGCAGCATCGCGCGCTCGCCCGCCTGCGGCTCCTTGACCTTGACCACCATTTCGCAGCCGTCGAACACCGCTTTGGCATCGGGCTGGATCGCCGCGCCGGCTTCGACGTAGTCGCGGTCGCTTGCGCCGATCCCCAGCCCCGCGCCGGTCTCGACCCACACCTCATGCCCGTGCACCGCCAGCTCGCGCACGCTCTCGGGAGTCAGCCCGACGCGGTATTCGTGGTTCTTGATCTCGCGAACGGTGCCGACGCGCATGGCCTGGGTCTCCTGAAGGGGGCGGAGCGGCAGTTACAAGTGAAACCGGATGCGCGCAACCGGGGTAGCCCAACAGGAAATGGGTTCGCGCAAAGATCGCAAAGGCGCAAAGAGTTTTCGCTAGGCGCCTCAGGCACTAACAGCACGTGGTTTCGGTGCGACCGAGGTATTGGACTGAAGTGCGGCTCCGCCGCATAAGTGCTGTCTCCGCGATCTTTGCGGCTTTGCGGGCTTCGCGCGAACCCTCTTACTTACCCTCGTCGAACAGCCCGGTCTGCGAGCCGCTCGGCGGGGCCAGGCCGAGATGCTGCCAACCGCGATCGTTGAGGCAGCGGCCGCGGGCGGTGCGGGCGACGAGGCCGAGCTGGATCAGGAACGGCTCGACCACTTCCTCGATCGTGTCGCGCGGCTCGGCGAGCCCGGCGGCGAGGGTTTCGACCCCGACCGGGCCGCCCTTGTAGATGTCGGCGATCATGTGGAGATAACGCCGGTCCATCGCGTCGAGCCCCAGCGCATCCACCTCGAGCCGGGTCAGCGCGGCGTCGGCGATGGCTTGCGTCACCACCCCGTCGCCCGCGACATGGGCGAAATCGCGCACCCGCCGCAGCAGCCGCCCGGCGACCCGCGGCGTGCCGCGCGCGCGCCGCGCAATCTCGCGCGCGCCTTCGGGATCGAGGTTCAGCCCGAGCAGCCCGGCCGCGCGGGTGACCACGCGCTCGAGCTCGGGCACGGTATAGAAATTGAGGCGCACCGGAATGCCGAAACGGTCGCGCAGCGGCGTGGTCAGCAGCCCTTGCCGCGTCGTCGCGCCGATCAGGGTGAAGGCGGGCAGGTCGATCCGCACCGAGCGCGCCGAGGGCCCCTCGCCGATGATCAGATCGAGCGCGCGGTCTTCCATCGCCGGGTAGAGCACTTCCTCGACCACCGGATTGAGCCGGTGGATCTCGTCGATGAACAGGACGTCGTGCTCTTCGAGGTTGGTCAGCAGCGCGGCGAGGTCGCCCGCCTTGGCGATCACCGGGCCGCTGGTCGCCCGGAACCCCACCCCCAACTCGCGCGCGACGATCTGCGCCAGCGTGGTCTTGCCCAGCCCGGGCGGCCCGAAGAACAACACATGATCCATCGCCTCGCGGCGCGAGCGGGCGGATTCGATGAAGATCCGCAGGTTGTCCTTTGCCCCCGCCTGCCCGACGAACTCGGCGAGCGTCTTCGGGCGGAGCGCGGCATCGGCGTCCTCGGGCTGGCGCGCAGAGGCGAGGAGGGGGTTGTCGGTCAAGACTCGAGGTGCCGAGGAACGTCACGCGAATGGTGGAGGATACGCGCAACGACCACCGATTCGCCTTGCACCAGGTAGAGGATACGGTGGCTGCGATGAACCACGCAGCGAATGCCCTCCCCATACTCCGGACGCGCCTCACCGCTGTTGGGAAAGGTCTCAAGCCGGGTGAACACGCGGTCTAGTGTGCGTTGATAGGAGTCCGCTGTCTCGTCGCCAAACGTGTGGGCTCCGTATTCGCCGATTTCCGCCAGATCGGCGATCGCGGCCGCAGTCAGCCTGACTTCAGCCACGCCGCGCGCGACGTTCGGCGATGATGTCCTCGATGATTTCGGTCGGGTCCCTGTCGACGATTCCGGAGGCCAGACCTTCCGCGATCTTCTCCCGGACCCAGGCTGTGTCGGCTGCTTCGTCGAGATCGCGGCGGACAAGGTCGTTCAAGTACTCTCCGGCATCGGCATAACGGCCCTCGGCGAGCCGCGATTTCAAGCGGCTGGCCAAATCGTCGGGAATTGAGAAGCTGAGGTCGGTCATGTGCGAATCATACCCCCGTGGGTCGGTTTCGCCAAGACGGGGTGTAGTTCGCCGCCTGTCCGACGAACTCGGCGAGCGTCTCGGGCCGCAGGGCGCGTCGGCGTCTTCGAGCTGGCGGCATGAGGCGAGGAGGGGGTTATCGGTCATCAGG
>JBOHIC010000217.1:0-3564 GCA_050725835.1 Novosphingobium sp. | reverse complement strand
CGTCGAGCCCGCGCCCGGCGAGCCGCAGCAGCGCCAGCCCGGCCAGCGTCAGCGGTGCGGCGATCCACACCTCGCGCCAGGAGCGGTCGGCGACCGAGCCCATCAGCCAGGTGACGATCTCGCTCAGCGCAAACGGCGTCGGGGATAGGCTGATCGCGAGGCTCATCAGCGCACCGGCGAGGCTGGCGATCATCATGCCCGCCAGTGTGAACAGCGTCATCCCGCCGCTGCGCCCGGCGATCAGCCCGAGCAGCGCCATCGCTCCCGCCGCCCCCGTCAGCGCGAAAGCGGGCAAGGTCCACGGCTGCGCGGCATAGCCGGTCCAGAAGCTCAGCACCGCGCCGAGCGCCGCACCGGGCGCGATCCCGAACAGGCCCGGATCGGCCAGCGGATTGCGCAGGTAGCCCTGCATCGCCGCCCCCGCCCCGCCCAGCCCCGCGCCAAGCGTCACCGCCAGCAGCGCACGCGGCAGCCGCAGTTCGCCGAGGATCAGCACGGCGCCCGGGGTAAGCGGATCGAACGCATCGATCCATACGCGTCCCGCCAGCAGCGACAGTGGCAGCGCGATGGCCAGCGCAATGAGCAGGATCGGGATCGGCCGGGTCATCCTCCCCCCCCCGGCGGGGAGGGGTCGGGGGTGGGGGAGCGAGGCGCCGGCCGAGCGTCAACGCCGGCGGAGAACTCCCACCCCAACCCCTCCCCAACGGGGAGGGGCTTTCTTTGGTCAAGCGAGCGCCGCACTGCGGCCAGCCGTGCCGCGACCTTGGGGATCGTCGGCCCGCCGCACCACAGCAGCGCGGGATCCAGCCGAACCCGGGTAACCCCGAGCATGCGCCCGAGCGCGGGATGCCGCAGCAAGCGGTCCTCGTTGCCGCGGAGATTGCCCGCAGCGAAGATCACCCGCGGCGGCGTAGTCAGCATGTCCTCGAGCGGCAACAGGTCGGCCTGCCCCAGCCCGCGCGCCGCCGCGGCGTTGGCGAACCCGGTTCGCGCCAGCAACTCGGCGATCAGCGTCCCCTGCCCGGGCACCGAGCCGCCCGATTGCCAGACGATTGCCGGGATCGCGGACCCGGGTGGCGGTGCAGCCGCCGCGAGCGCCGCCTCGATCCGCGCGACCAGAGCCTCGCCGCGCGCGGGATGCCCCGCCAGCGCCGCCAGCCGCCGCACCTGAACCTGTCCCTGCGCGACCCCCGAGACGATCGGCAAGCGTTCGAGCCGCAGGCCGAGCCTATCGAACGCGGCGGCCGTCGCCGGCGCGAGATATTCGCTGGCAATGACCAAGTCGGGCCGCAGCGCCAGCACCTCCTCGGCCGAACCGCTCACCGCGCGGAAGCGGCGCGCGACCGCGAGGTCCATCGAAGTCGCCGCCGGATCGTGGCTGTAGTGCGAGATCGCGAGCACCTGTTCCGGATCGGCAACCTCGGCGAGGATCGCATCGCTGCACGGATTGAGACTGACGATGGTAGGGTGCGAGCGCCCCTCGCGCGCCGGCGCGGGCGAACAGGCCGCCAGCATCAGCACGACGAGGAGCGCGGCGCGACGCATCAGAACCGCGCCCGCAGCCCTGCGTAGGCCGCACGCCCCGACACGCCGTAGCCGGCAGCGCTGGGGGTGTGGCCGTCGCCGACATTCTCGATCCGCGCGAACAGGTCGAGCGTGCGCTGGGCGCTCACGTCGAGCAGCAGCAACGGGCGGCTGGCGCGCAGCGTGACCACTGCGTGCCCGTCGAGCCGCACGGTGTTGGCACCGTTGTCGAAGCTGTCGCCGACCAGCCTTACGTCTGCGCCAAGCGTGGTGGCGAAGACCCGGCCGGGATCGAGGTTCCAGTCGCCAGAGAGCGACAGCGCGTGGCGCGGGCGGCGGGCGAGATCCTTGCCGTTGGCCCGGTTGACCGCCTTCACATAGCTGTAGGCGGCGCGGAATTGCAGGCCGTCGGCCGGGCGCATATCGCCTTCAACCTCGAACCCCTCGGCGCGGGCGCGGCCGACATTGTCATACGTGCCGAAAGGACGCTCGGCGCAGATTGCAGAGGTGGAAGCAAAGCAAGAGACGAAGTCGATCAGGTCACGGCTATCGCGGCGGAACAGAGTCAGCGCGAAATGCGCCGCATCGTTGCGGTCGCCCTGCTCGATCCCGACATCGAAGCTGCGGCTGCGCTCGGGGATCAGGCCAGCGTTGCCGTAGTCCGAGAGCAGCTGAAACAGCGTCGGCGTCTTGAACCCCTCGCCGTAGGAGGCGCGCAGTCGCCAGTCGCCGAACAGGCCGGCGCTGCCGTTTGCGCCGAGGGTCCAGGCGTCGCCGAAACGGTCGTGGTGGTCGTAGCGGACCCCGCCCGACAGGCTGAAGTCGTCGCGATGGAGTCCGAGCAAGGCATGCCCGCTGGTCTGCACGGCGCGCTTCTCGGCATCGAAGCTGGTCGAGAAGCGGCTCCACTCGCGATCGACGCCGAAGGTCAGGCGCAAGTCCTTGGGCAGCCACCACTCCCCGCTCAGATCGGCGCGCTCGCTGCGGCCGTAAGTGGTATAAGAGCTGGCGCTGCCGAACGCCGGATCGAACAACTCGCGCCGGGTGTCGGCGAGCGCGAAGCCGGCGGCGAGATCGAGATTCTCGCCCGCATAGTCCGCGCCGATCCGGCCCGACCACTGCCGGGTATCCTGGTATTCGGCGGTGTCGGCGAAGGCGTAGGTCGGCGGGGGGAAGCCGTCGATCTCGAGCCTTCCCTCGGCGAAACGCGCGGCTGCGCTCAGGGTGACCGCGCCGAGCCGGGTGCGCGCCTTGCCGCCGAGCTGCCAATGGCGGAAACCGTCGGGCTCGACGCCGGCCGCGGCGGCGGAAAACCCGTCGCTGCGGTGGAACCCTGCCGACAGACTGGCGCTGGTGCGCTGACCCACTATTCCTGCTGCGGCGGTCGCAAAGAGAGTTTCGTTCCCGCCGTATTCCGCCGACGCCTTGACGCCATCGAGCGCGGCGGTGGTCACCGCAAGCACTCCGCCGATCGCCTGGCTGCCCCAGGCGACGCTGTTCGATCCGCGCAGCAGCTCGAGCTTGTCGATATTGCCCGCGAGGAGGTTGCCGAAATCGAACCCGCCGCCCGGCGCGGCCGGATCGGCGACGCGGACCCCGTCGACCAGCACCAGCAGTTGCTCGGCGTCGGCTCCACGTATCCGAAGCCCGGTGAAACTTCCGACCCCGCCATTGCGGCTGAGGGTGACTCCGGGCAGTCGCGCCAGCGTCCGGGTCAGGTCCGGCCCCTGCACCGAAGCGATCTCGCGATCGTCGGCGACGCTGATCGACTGCCCGGTCTGCGCCAGCGGCTGCCGCGCGCCGGTGGCGACGACTACGATCCCGACCTCTGGGATCGTCGGGACAAAGAGGGGGTGGCAGCAGTCCTCCTCGACCTCGGAGGCGGGCGAATCTTGCCCCAATGCAGGGTCAGAGATGGCAATAGAACCGAGCAAAAACAGAAACCTGGACATAATACCTCCCAACATGAACGAACTGCCGTTCATGGCGAGAGGCACGCGCCGAAGCACGGTCCACGCTGCATTCCGGTACACCCCGCCC
>JBOHIC010000216.1:0-1145 GCA_050725835.1 Novosphingobium sp. | reverse complement strand
TCGGCGGGCCGCTGGCGGTGCAGGCCTTTTTCATCATTTCGGGGTTCTACATGGGGCTGGTGCTCAACGAGCGCTACGACCGGCCCGCGCTCAACCGCGCGTTCTACGCCAACCGCGCGATCCGGATTTACGCGCTCTACTTCGTGTTCCTCGCCTTCTATCTCGCGGTCTTCGCGGCGGTGCACTGGCGCGCCGGCAGCTCGCCGCTCGATCCCTACTTTTCGGACCTGGTCGGCCTGCCCGAGAAGGTCGGGCTGGGCCTGCTCAACCTCACCGTGATCGGGCAGGACCTGCCGCTGTGGCTCAAGATCGAGGACGGCCACCTCGCCTGGATGGCGGGGGATTTCGGCGCCGGGCCGCTCGACGTGTTCCACTTCATGGCGATCCCGGTCGCCTGGTCGCTGAGCCTCGAGCTGTGCTTCTATGCGATGGCCCCGTTCATCGCCCGGCGGAGCTGGCAGCAGATCGCGCTGATCTTCGCCGCATCGGTCGCGCTGAGGGTGGTCTGTGCCGCCTTCGGGCTGGTGGCGGACCCGTTCAGCTACCGCTTCTTCCCGTTCGAGCTGGCGCAGTTCCTTGCCGGGGTGCTCGCCTACAAGGCCTGGGCCGCCAACCGCGACTTGTGGCGCCGGCCCGGGGCCAAAGCGCTCGCGCTGGCGGTGCCGGCGGCGACGCTGGCCTATCCGTGGCTGCTCGGCAGCGCCCCCGACAACCTGTTCTTCGTCCCCCAGCGGATCGGCTACCTGCTGCTGGTCGCCGCCGCGCTGCCAGCGATCCACGGCTGGAGCGAACGCTCGAGGCTCGACCGCGAGGTGGGCGAGCTATCCTACCCGCTCTACCTCGACCAGCTGCTGGTGCTCGGGCTGATCGCGGGGCTGCCCGGGATCGCCGGAAGCTCGGTGCTGCGGACGCTGGCGACGGCGGCGCTCTCGATGGGGCTGGCCTGGCTCGCGGTGCGCTCGATCGATGCGCGGATCGAGGCCTACCGGCGGAGGCTGGCGGAGCGCGCGGGGGCAACCTAACCCAACACCGTTCGTGCCGAGGAGGGACTGAGCTTCGCGAAGGCCCGTCTCGAAGCACCGTCACGCGCGGTCCGGTCCTTCGAGACGGCCTCTCAGCCTTCGGCTTCGATGCCTCCTCAGGAC
>JBOHIC010000215.1:0-1282 GCA_050725835.1 Novosphingobium sp. | reverse complement strand
GGCGTCGATCTCGCCGATCCGCGCCTTGGCGTGAGCCTCGTCGGTGTGGATCGGCAGCTGCCAGCCGAGCCACGAGCGCGCCTTGCAGCCCAGCGCCTGCAGCGTCAGCGCGAGCAGCCCGGCGGTGACCTGTTCGCCGCTCGCCACCACCACGTCGTATTCGGCGGGATCGTAAAGCGGATTGGCCTCGCGGCAGAAATTGACCAGCCGGTCGGTCTCGCCAGCCATCGCCGAGACCACCACCGCGACCTCGTGGCGTTCCCCGTTCTGGCCGGCCTGCTGGCGGCGGACGATGTTCGCCACGCGGCGGATGCGCTCCGAGCCGGCCATCGAGGTGCCGCCGAATTTCATCACGATGCGGGCCACGTCGCTGCTGCTCCGGCGCAAGAATCTTTCCCGCGTGACCCCTCGCCGCGCGGCGGGCGCCCTGTTAGGGTCGGGTCATGAGCAATGCAACCGCTCCAGCCACGATCCGGGCCGAGGAAGCCGCGCATTTCGGCAAGCTCGCCGCCGAGTGGTGGGACCCCAAGGGTTCCTCCGCCATGCTCCACCGGCTGAACCCGGTGCGGCTGCGCTTCCTGCGCAATGCGGTCGACCGCCACTGGCGCCGCGATTCGCACGAGCTGCACCCGCTCGCGGGGCTGAGGGCGCTCGACGTCGGCTGCGGCGCGGGGCTGCTGTGCGAGCCGCTCGCCCGGCTCGGCGCGGCGGTAACCGGGGTGGACGCAGCGGCGGAGAACATTGCTGCGGCTGAGGCTCACGCCGCAGCAAGCGGCCTTTCGATCGATTACCGAGCCGGCGACGTCGCCGCGCTCGGCCTGACCGGCTTCGATCTCGTCACCTCGATGGAAGTGCTCGAGCACGTCGCCGACAAACCCGCCTTCCTCGCCGCGCTAGCGCAGGCGCTGGCGCCAGGCGGCCTGATGGTGCTCTCGACCCCCAACCGCTCCGCGCGCTCACGCCTGCTGCTGGTCGAGGGCGCGGAAGCGGTCGGGATGATCCCCAAGGGCACGCATCACTGGGACGATTTCGTGCGCCCCGACGAGCTGCGCGAGCTGCTCGATGCGGTGGGCTTGACGATGGGCGAACCGCGCGGGATTGGCTGGTCGCCGCTGAGCGGGCTGCATCTCAGCAACGATCTCGCGCTCAACTATGTCGTCACGGCAACAGCGGCGCGATGATCGCGCGCACCGCCGCCTCGCGCTCCTCCCAGCTCCCCGCGATGCGCTCGTAACTCACTCCCGCGCGGATCAGCATTTCTTCGGCGAGCGCTTCGAACAGC
>JBOHIC010000214.1:0-1149 GCA_050725835.1 Novosphingobium sp. | reverse complement strand
GCGTGCAGCCGCGCGATTTCGGTGGGCGGCAGGTAAGTCCCGGTGGGGTTGTTGGGATTGGCGACGAAGACCACCCGCGTGCGCGCGCTTACCGCGGCCAGCAGCGCATCGACATCGGTGGCATAATCGGCGTCGGGCGCCTCGACCGGGCTCGCTCCGCAGCGCCGCGCGGCGATCTCGTAAACCACGAAGGCGAAGCGTGAAAACAACACTTCGTCGCCCGCACCGGCATAGCCTTGGGCGGCGAGGTTGAGCAGCTCGTCCGAGCCGGTCCCGCAGACGATGTGCGCGGGATCGATCGCATGGAGCGCACCGATGGCTTGCCGCAGTGCGGTGCTGTCGGGATCGGGGTAGCAATTCGACCCGGTCGCGTTCGCGCGCGCGGCGAGCGCGGCCGGGCTGGTTCCGAGCGGGTTCTCGTTGGCCGAAAGCTTGACCAGCGGGCGCCCGTCGGCGCCCGCGCTCTTGCCGGGAACGTAGGCGTGGATCGCCTCGATCCACGGCTTGGGGCTTGGGGCAGCGGGCATGGCGGGGCCGCGCATAGCAGCCTTCGCGCCGATTGACAGCCCGCGCGCCCTCCCGCATCGCCGCGCCGTCATGGCCACCGCCCCGCTCCTCGCCGCAAGCCGCAAGCTCACCCTCGCCGAGCCTCTGCCGCTCGACGGCGGGCAGGCGCTGGCGGGGGCCGAGATCGCTTACGAAACGATCGGCACGCTCAACGCCGACAAAACCAACGCGATCCTCGTCTGTCACGCGCTGACGATGGACCAGCACTTCGCCAGCTTGCACCCCAAGACCGGCAAGCCCGGGTGGTGGGCCAAGGCGGTCGGGCCGGGCAACGTGGTCGATACCGACCGCTTCTTCGTGATTTGTGCCAACGTGCTTGGCGGATGCATGGGATCGACCGGCCCGGCGAGCCTTGCGCCCGACGGCGCGCCGTTCGCGATGCGCTTTCCGGTGATCACCATCCGCGACATGGTCCGCGCCCAGATTGCTTTGCTCGATGCGCTGGGGATCGAGAGGCTCCACGCAGTGGTCGGCGGCTCGATGGGCGGGATGCAGGCGCTCAGCCTCGCCGCCAACTTCCCCGAGCGCACCGCCGCGGCGCTGGTGATCGCCAGCACCGCGCGACATTCGGCGCAGAACATC
>JBOHIC010000213.1:0-2747 GCA_050725835.1 Novosphingobium sp. | reverse complement strand
GGCCGATCGAGATCGACGGCGTGCTTCGCCTGCTCCCCGCCGAAACCGGCTTCGCGCCGGACGCCGTCGCCCCGCGGATGCTGATCTCGGCGGCGCGCGCGGCGACGCTCAAGCTCGCCAACCAGCGCGAAGCAGCCGAACCGCACGCCCCGGTGCTGATCCGCGGGGCAGAGGCGTTCGGGTTGGTCGACGCCGCCGTGCTCGCGGACCCCGCGCTCGACCTGCGCTTGCCCTTGAAAGGCCCGTTCCTCGCCGAGCATCTCGATCACCCGCAGGCGGCGGCAACCGCGCTCGAGCTGGCGCGGCTCGCGGGCATCCTCCCTGCGTTCCTGGTCGATCCCTCCACCGGCGGCGAGGCGCAATCGGTCTCTAGCGGCGACCTGACCGAATGGAAGGACCCGCGCCACCTCGCGGTGGCCAGCCGCGCCCACCTGCCGATTGCGGCGGGCGAGGAGGCCGAAATCGTGGCGTTCCGCTCGGCCGACGACCTGCGCGAGCACGTCGCGCTGGTGCTCGGCGAACAGAGCGCCGACCGCGCCCCGCTGGTCCGGCTCCACTCCGAATGCCTCACCGGCGACGTGCTCGGCAGCCTCAAGTGCGATTGCGGGCCGCAACTCGATGCCGCGCTTGCCGCGATGGCGGAGGAAGCCCGCGTCGGCGGCTGGGGCCTGCTGCTCTATCTGCGCCAGGAGGGCCGCGGAATCGGGTTGATCAACAAACTGCGCGCCTATCGCCTTCAGGACCAGGGCTTCGACACGGTCGATGCCAACACCCGCCTCGGCCTGCCGAGCGAAGCGCGCGATTTTCCCGTGGCGGCGCGGATGCTGGGGCTGCTCGGGGTCGGCGCCATCCGGCTGATGACCAACAATCCGGCCAAAGTGGCGGCGCTCGAAGCCGAGGGGGTGGAGATTCTCGAGCGCGTCCCGCACCAACTCGCGACCAACCCGCACAACGCCCGCTACCTCGCAACCAAGCGCGACCGTTCGGGGCATCTGCTTTAAGGTCTAGCGACTACATTCCTCGCGTTGCGCCAGTCGCCTCCTTTGCGGCACCCATCATGTCATTCATAATTCTATCGTTGCGGGCCTCATTGGCCGCCGCTTCCTCCGGCGAACCGGGGATGCGCTCGGCCCGCTGCGGAATTGGGCTATTCGGGTCGAACCACACCAGACGAGCCCCCGACGGGGCCAGCGCTTGTTTGACGCCCTTCAGGTGCGCAGCATCGATAGCTACATAAATGGGTGTGCCAGAAAGCGCGCCGCGAGGGATTTTGCGAACCGCCTTGCCCAGCACGGCTACGAGGTTTTCCGGCGGGCCTATGGTCGCGAAAGCTGCACCATCACTTGGGAACCCGGCTTCATTCGAAATGGCCTCGATCACCCAGGTTTCAGATACGGCATAGTCCTTAGCGGCCGGATCGCGGAGAACGGTTGTTGAAACGCTGGGGCTATCAAGCCAATTGGGAACCAAGCGCGCATGCGCCTCGCGGAGAAAATCGTGCCATCCACGCTGGTCGAGCGTTTGTGGCCCGACGATAGGCTCGGTCAGATATTTGCGCCGAGCCAACTCGGCGGCCCTCGCGGTTGCATTCACCTGCTCGGCGGCGGCGAGTGCGGCTTGCCATTCAGCGCCGGCTGGGGGCTTCACCACACCGTCTTTGAGAGCGATCTCGACAGGGATGGTCTGATTGATCTCGAGTCCGGGCGACGGGACACCCACCGCCACAACAAGAGTCGTTGCAGTAAGTCGATGCTCGCCCGCCCACCAGATTGAACTCACGGAATGTGGCAAGGCCTCGATGTAATGGTCGGGCACCAGCTCGTTCAGAGCAATGGCCCTTACCAGCTTCCCGGCTTCACCATAGATGACAACGACATTTGGCCCGTATCCCGTCCCGTGCCAATTATCGAAAGTAGCAACCCGCGTACCGTCGTCACTGACCAGAACGCGCACCGGCGCCACCTCGTTGCGCAGCGCCGCGATCCAGACAGTTTCCCAATTGCCGTCCCCTCCCTTGCGTTCGAGCAGCCCCATCGCCGAACCGGCTGGGGGCGGGGCCTTTCCTTCGCTTTCCGCAACCTTTGACTCGAAATACGCGAGTTGGCTTCGGATCGGTCGCGGGGTGACCGTGAGCCGATAGATCCCGTTGGCGGATTGGTAGGTTTCGACGTTCGGCATTGCCCAGCTGTCCGCGCTTGCGGGTGGGGTTGTGAGCGGGACGGGCCCTAGAGTTGCGCCTGCAATCAGCGCGAAGAATGAAACAAGTCTGAGAGTGCGCATCGGTCGTGCCCGCCTGAGTCCCACTCAGTCTATCCCGGATCAGCGCACAAGCAATTGCCGAGCGACGAATATCAGCGCTTCTCGAAGCGCGTCAGCCCGCTGCCCAGCGCATTGGCGCCGATCGCCAGGCGGTCGCCCGACCAGTCGGCAACGAAGACGCTTGCCCGGGTGACCCCCGGCGCGAAGCGGGCGTCGTTGGCTTCGATCTGGAGCCCGGCGGAGGAGTTGACCTTGCCCTCGGCGGCGACGGCGATGAATGCCGAATAGTTCTCCTTGTCGCGGCCCTGGACGAACCAGTTGCCCGCGATCCGCCCGGAGGCGCCGGCGGGGAGGTCGATCATGTAGTTGGTCGCCTTGCCGCCCGAATCGTCGAAGCTCGAATTGAGCACCGCGATCTGGCCGGCGCGGCTCTTGACGTAGTGCCCGCCGCGCCCGGCCTCGAAACGGCTGCGGGTGACGGTGAGCGC
>JBOHIC010000212.1:0-10253 GCA_050725835.1 Novosphingobium sp. | reverse complement strand
CCCGCCGGCCTTGTCCTTGAGTTCGTTGACGATTCGCCCCGCCAGCTTGGGTCCGACCCCCTGCGCGCGCGATACCATCGCCGCATCGCCCGCCCCGCAGGCGCGTTGGAGTTCGTCGATCGAGAGCGCCGAAAGCACCGCCAGCGCCATCTTGCTTCCCACCCCCTGGACCGCGGTGAGCAGGCGGAACCATTTGCGCTCGGCTGCGGAAGCAAACCCGATCAGGCGCATGTCGTTCTCGCTGACCTGAAGCTCGGTGTGGACCGTCACCACCTCGCCGCGCACCCCCAGCGCATCCAAGGTCTTGGCGCTGCAATGGACGAGGTAGCCGACGCCGCCGACGTCGATCACCGCCCAATCGGGGCCGAAGTCCTCGAGGCTGCCGGTGAGGCGGGCAATCATGGTTTGTTCCTATGCGCCGGGCGCGGCGACGGCGCAAGGCCCACCCCCGCTGCCGTCCCCACCGCCGAGCCCCCACCCCCAGCCCCTCCCCGGTGGGGAGGGGAGCGAGACTTGCGAGCGAAGCGAGCTAGTCGCAGCGGGATGGGGGTTCAACGGTGCATATGCGCGTGGCAGATCGCCACCGCGAGCGCGTCGGCAGCGTCCGCCCCGGCCAGCTTGACGCCCGGCAGCAGCACCCCGAGCATTGCCTGAACCTGCGCCTTGTCCGCGCCGCCGGTGCCGACGATCGCCTTCTTGACCAGCCGCGTCGCATATTCGGCCACGGGCAGCCCGGCGCGGGCGAGCGCGAGCAGGCACACCCCGCGCGCCTGGCCGAGCTTGAGCGTCGATTGCGGGTTGGAATTGACGAACACCTCCTCGACCGCGCCGGCATCGGGGCGGTGGGCGCGGATCACATCGGTGAGTTCGCGATCGAGTGTGACGAGGCGGTCGGCCAGCGCGGCCTTGGGATCGGTCTTCACCTGCCCGTTGGCCACGTGGCTGAGCCGGTTGCCGCTCTTGCCGACCACGCCCCAGCCGGTGCAGCCGAGCCCGGGGTCGAGGCCGATGATCAGCATGGGAAAAGGAAGGGATGGATCACACGAAGACACGAAGGCACGAAGATTTCGGGCTTCGGGCGAAGCCCCCGATCATTCCTGCGTCGCGCAGGGGCGCACCGCTTGAACGATAAGTGCCTGCGGCGCTTTACGCAGCGTCTTCGTGTCTTCGTGTCTTCGTGTGAAATCCTGAATCGCCTGCGGACAGCGCCGAGGTGGCGTGGCACTGGTCCGCCGCCCCAAGTCACCCCAGCTGCTCCATCACCGCGTCGGGGATGTCGTAGTTGCCCCACACCGCCTGGACGTCGTCGTCGTCGTCGAGCACGTCGATCAGCTTCATCAGCGTGCCCGCATCGTCCGCGCCGACTTCGGTCTTGAGGCTCGGCTTCCACGCCAGTTTGACCCCCTCGGCTTCGCCGAGCGCCTTCTCCAGCTCGCGTGCGACCGGATGGAGGTTTTCGACCGCGACCCAGATCGCGTGGCCGTCCTCGTCGCTCTCGACATCGTCGGCGCCCGCCTCGAGCGCCGCCTCGAACACCGTGTCGGCGTCGCCGGCCTTACCCGGATATTCGATCAGCCCGAGCCGCTCGAACCCGTGGCTGACCGCGCCGCTCGCGCCGAGGTTGCCGCCGTTCTTGGCGAAGGCGGTGCGGACGTTGGTGGCGGTGCGGTTGCGGTTGTCGGTGAGCGCCTCGACGATCAGCGCGACCCCGCCGGGGCCGTAGCCCTCGTAGCGCACTTCCTCGTAGTTCTCGCCGTCGCCCTTGCTCGCCTTGTCGATCGCGCGCTGGATGTTGTCCTTGGGCACCGACTGCGCCTTGGCAGCATTGACCGCGGCGCGCAGCCGCGGGTTAAAGTCCGGATCGGCCATGCCCAGCTTGGCCGCGACGGTGATTTCGCGGGAGAGCTTGGAGAACTGCGCGGCGCGCTTTTTGTCCTGCGCGCCCTTGCGGTGCATGATGTTCTTGAATTTGGAATGGCCGGCCATTGTCCGTGTCTTGGCTAGTTGAAATCGCGCCGCCCTTAGCCGGGACCGGCCATCCGGGCAATCAGTCCTCGTTCTTGACCACCGCCCCGCCCTTCATCACGAAGTCGACGTCTTCGAGCTGGCGCACGTCCGCCAGCGGATCGCCGTCGACCGCGATGAGGTCGGCGGCGTAGCCGGGGGCGATGCGGCCGAACTGGCCGGAGCGGTCGAGCGCGCTGGCGGCATCGACCGTCGCCGCCTTGATTGCCTGCGCCGGGGTCATCCCCGCGCCGACCATCAGCGCGAACTCGCGGGCGTTGTCGCCGTGCTTGGACACCCCGGTGTCGGTGCCGAAGGCGATCTTGACCCCCGCGGCGATCGCCTTGCGGTGGCTTTCGATCGCGGCGGCCGCGGCCGCCTCGGCCTTGGGCACGGTCGCGGGCGGGAGCAGCCCGGCGCGCGACTGCTGCAGCGCGGTGGCTGGGGCCAGCATGGTCGGGACCAGCCAGGTGCCCTTGGCCTTCATCAACCGGATGGTCTCATCATCGAGGAAGGTGCCGTGGTCGATCGTGTCGACCCCGGCCTCGACCGCAGCGGCGGTGCCTTCCTTGGCGTGGCTGTGCGCCGCGACCTTGCGCCCCAGGCCGTGCGCGGTGTCGATCACCGCCTTCATCTCGACCGGGCTCATCGCGCGGCCGAGCCCGCCCGAGACGTTCGAGAGCACGCCGCCGGTGGCCATGAACTTGATCACCTGCGCGCCCAAGCCGACCTGGCGGCGCACCGCGCGGGTGCAGTCCTCCGGCCCGTCGCAGGTGTTCTCGATCGTATCGGCGACGGCATGGGCGTAAGGCTCGGCGAGGCCGTTGAGCGGATCGCCGTGGCCCCCGGTGACCGAGATCGGCGCACCGGCGTTGACGATGGTCGGCCCCGACACGTCGCCGCGCTCGATCCCGTCGCGCAGCGCACGGATCGCGCGGGCGTCGCCGCCGAGATCGCGCACCGTGGTGAACCCGGCCATCAGCGTCACCCGCGCGTTGCCCGCACCGTAAAGCAGCGCATCCTCCGGCTCGGTGTTGATCCGGGTCAATCGCGCGCGCAGCGGATCGCCGCCGATCCCGAGGAGGTGGACGTGCATGTCGATCAACCCGGGGAGGACGAAGCGGTTGGACAGATCGACAAGCTTGGCCCCGGCCTCGGGCTGCACCAGCCCGTCGCGGACTTCGGCGACCTTGCCATTGCGGACGATCACGGTCGAAGGCCCGCGCGGCGGCTGGCCCGGCTCGGCCAGCAGGCGCCCGGCGTGGACATAGGTCACGGTGGCAGGCGCGGTCTGGGCCTGAGCCTGGCTCGCGAGGGCAAGCACCGCGGCGGCGGTCAAGGTCCGGATTTTCATGCGCTTCCTCCCGTTGGATGCGGGAGGTCTAGCACGGCTTATCCGGCGGGCAAGTCAGCCGTTGACCACCGTCCCGCCATTGGGATGAAGCACCTGACCCGACATGTAGCTGGCGTCCTCGCAGGCGAGGAACAGGAAGGCCGGGGCGACTTCGTTGGGCTGACCGGGGCGCTTCATCGGGGTGTGCTCGCCGAAGGTCTTCAGCTTCTCCGCGTCCGCCCCGCCGCAGGGATTGAGCGGGGTCCAGATCGGCCCGGGGGCGACCGCATTGACCCGGATTCCGTCCTCGATCAGGCTATCCGAGAGCGAGCGGGTGAAGGCGGTGATGGCGCCCTTGGTGCTCGAATAGTCGAGCAGCTTCTTGCTCCCCTGGTAACCGGTGATCGAGGTGCAATTGATGATCGCGGCACCACGCTTCAAGTGCGGCCGCGCGGCTTGGGTGAGGTAGAACATCGAATAGATGTTGGTCTGGAAGGTGCGCTGGAGCTGTTCCGGCGTAATGTCGCGAATGTCCTCGTCGGGGTGTTGCTCGCCGGCGTTGTTGACCAGCACGTCGAGCCGCCCCCACTTGTCGATCACCGCCGCGACCAGCCCGTCACAATGCCGCGGATCGCCCAGATCGCCCGCCGAGAGCAGCGCCTCGCCGCCCTCGGCCTCGACCAGTTCGGCGGTTCTCCGAGCATCGTCGTGCTCGCACAGATAGGCGATCGCGACCTTGGCCCCCTCGCGCGCGAACAGCACCGCGACCGCGCGCCCGATCCCGCTGTCCGCCCCGGTGACCAGCGCGACCTTGCCCGCGAGACGTCCGGAGCCGGGATAGCGCGGCTGCCATTCGGGCGGCGGGTTGAGCCTGCTCTCGTGGCCGGGGAGCTTGGGCTCCTCGTGGGTCGGCTCGGCGAATTGCTGCTGTTGGTCGGCCATGGCGGCGAAACTCCTTCGTTTCGCACCAACCCGCCGCGCGCGCTGCGGTTCCGCCGGGTCAGCCCAGCCCGAGCGCGGCCTTGTAGGTATCGAGCAGCGCTTCCATCTCGCTGCGGTCGTCGGGCCTCATTTTCCGCAGGCGGACGATCTGGCGCATGATCTTGGCGTCGTAACCCACCGCCTTGGCCTCGGCGTAGACGTCGCGGATGTCGTCGGCGATGCCCTTCTTTTCCTCCTCGAGCCGCTCGACGCGTTCGATCAGCAGGCGCAGGCGGTCGTCGGTGGTCTCGGCCATGAAGGGATGCTCCGGGGATGGGGTGAATCGGCTTGGCCGGGCCTTAGCGACGGCGATCCGATTCGGGCAAAGCGAGAGCTGTGGAAATCCTCCCCGAAACGGGGAGGTGGCGCGCCGAAGGCGTGACGGAGGGGTCGGCTGCCCTCGACAAAGCGCGGCGCTGAAGGCCCGCAATCAGCCCCTCCGCCCTGCGGGCACCTCCCCGTTCCGGGGAGGATTTAGCTGGCGTTCTTCGCCACGCTCCGCGCCATCCGCGCGAGCTGCTCCGGAGTCGCCTCAGACTGAAACCGCGCCTTCCACTCCGCAGCGGGCATACCGTGGACGGCCTCACGCGCGCCCGCCTTGTCCATCGGCGCTCCCGCTTCGACCAGCCAGTCGGCGAGGCAGTTGCGGCAGAAGCCGGCGAGGCCCATCAGCTCGATGTTCTGCGCGTCGTGGCGGTGGCGCAAATGCCTCACCAGCCGGCGGAAGGCCGCCGCGGCGTGCGCTTCGCTCACTGCGTCGAGCGGGTCGGCCAGCGGCGCATTCGTATTTTCCGAACAGCTCATCGGGGTTGTCCTTGGTCTTTGCCCGCGGCTTTGCCATAGCGCCCGGCGGCAGAGGAAGGGAAATACCGTGGCCAAGCTCGATCCGCGCGGCAGGAAGGTGAAGATCCTCGCGACGCTCGGCCCCGCCAGCCGCGCGCCCGAGATGATCGCCAAGCTGCTCTGCGCCGGGGCCGACGCCTTCCGCGTCAACATGAGCCACGGCGACCACCCGACCCACGCCGCCACAATCGCCGCGATCCGCGCCGCCGAAAAGGACTTCGGCCGCCCGATCACGATCCTTTGCGATCTCCAGGGCCCCAAGCTGCGCGTGGGCGAATTCAGGGACGGCAAGGCAGTGATCCGTCACGGCGGCCACTTCACGCTCGACCGCAATCCCGCGCCCGGCGACGAAAATCGCGTGTGCCTGCCCCACCCCGAGCTGTTCGGGGTGCTGAGCAAGGGCCAGCGGCTGCTGATCGACGACGGCAAGCTGCGGCTGAAAGTGATCAAGGCCGAGCCGGACGCGATCCTCTGCTCGGCCGAGGTCGGCGGGGTGATCTCGGACCGCAAGGGGGTCAACGTCCCCGACGCGGTGGTGCCGATCCCGGCGCTGACCGACAAGGATCGCCGCGACCTCGCCTTCGCGGTCGAGCAGGGCGCGGACTGGATCGCGCTGAGCTTCGTCCAGCGCCCCGACGACGTCGCCGAGGCGCGCAAGCTGCTCGGCCCGGCGAGCGCCGGCCTTGTCGCCAAGATCGAGAAGCCCGCGGCGATCGACCGGCTCGCCGAAATCATCGAGCTCAGCGACGGGATCATGGTCGCGCGCGGCGATCTCGGGGTCGAATTGAACCCCGAGGACGTCCCCCCGCTGCAGAAGCGGATCGTCGAAATGACCCGGCGCAGCGGCAAGCCGGTGATTGTGGCTACCCAGATGCTGGAGTCGATGATCGAGAGCCCCGCGCCGACCCGCGCCGAGGTCTCCGACGTCGCCAACGCGGTCTACGACGGGGCCGACGCGGTGATGCTCAGCGCAGAGACTGCGAGCGGGGCCTGGCCGGTCGAGGCGGTGACGATCATGCACCGCATCGCCGCGCAGGTGGAAGCCGATCCGGGCTATGCCGCGCGGATCCACTTCACCCAGGTGCGCCCCGATCCGACCACCGCCGATGCGCTGGCTCAGGCCTGCGCGGCGATCGCCGAGACCGTCGCGGTGGCCGGGATCATCGTCTTCACCGGTTCGGGCAGCACCGCGCGGCGGGTCGCGCGCGAGCGCCCGGCGGTGCCGATGCTGGTACTCACCCCCAGCCTCAGGGCCGCCCGCCGCATCGGCCTCCACTGGGGCGCCCACGCGGTCCACACCAAGGACATCGGCTCCTTCGAAGAGATGATCGCCAAGGGCAAGCGGATGGCGCTGCGCCAGGGCTTCGGCGCGGCCGGGGCCAAGCTGATCGCGCTTGCGGGGGTGCCGTTCGGGACGCCGGGATCGACCAACCTGCTCCACGTCGTGACGCTCAGCGGCGATGAACTGAAGGGCCGTGAGGACTAGGCGATGGATATCGATGGCGCGGAGATTGCCAATGGCGACGCCTGTGAAGTGGCCTCGGGCAAGCACAAGGGTAAGTCGGGGCGGGTCGAGGATCGCAAGGTCAGCAAGACCGGGCACGTCACCATCACCGTTCGCCTGCCCGACGGCGATCGCGTCAAGACCCTCGCGCGCAACGTCCGGCGCTTCTGGACCCAAAGTCGACCCCATTGCACACCGACTGGACTCGCGACGAAATCGCCGCGCTGTTCGCCAAGCTAGGGCTCACGCCGCTGGCGGGCGAGGAGCAGCTGGGCGCGGACGTAGTGCCGGCCTAGCCGCGCGCGCCAAATAGGGCGCTGCCCACGCGCACGTGCGTCGCGCCGAGCATCACCGCGGTTTCGAAATCGTCCGACATCCCCATGCTCAGGCCGGTGAGGCCGTGATCGGAGGCGAGTTTGGCGAGGAGCGCGAAGAACGGGGCTGGTTCGATGCCCGCCGGGGGCAGGCACATCAGCCCGGCGAGCGGGATGTCGGCCGCGCGCGCCTGGGCGAGCAGCGCGGACAGCTCGGCGATCGCGCAGCCGCCCTTCTGCGTTTCGCCGCCGACGTTGACCTGGACGAAGCACGGCACCCGCCTTTCCGCCCGGTCCATCGCCTTAGCCAGCGCGGTCACCAGCGAGGGCCGGTCGAGCGAATGGATGCAGTCGAACAGCGCGACGGCTTCCTCGGCCTTGTTCGATTGGAGCCGACCGATCAGGTGCAGTTCGACGTCGGGATGGTGTTCGCGCAGTTCGGGCCATTTCGCCGCGGCTTCCTGCACCCGGTTCTCGCCGAACGCGCGGTGTCCGGCGGCGAGCAGCGGCGCGATCGCTTCGGGCGGGTGGGTCTTGCTCACCGCGATCAGCGTGATGTCCGCGGCTTCGCGTCCGGCGATCTTCGCGGTGTGGGCGATGCGGGCTTGGACGAGGGTGAGCGGCCCGGAGACTGTCGATTCCATGGCGCGGTGCTATAGCCGCGCGATGCGTCCGCGCCAGCCTTTGCCGTCGATCTGGCTGGTCAGCGATGCGCGCAACGATGCGGTGCTGGAGCGGGCGCTCAAGCGATTGCCGCGCGGGTCGGGGGTCGTTTTTCGCCACTTTCATCTTCAGCCCAAGCAACGCTCCGCCCGGCTTGAACAGCTCGCGAGACTTTGCCGGCGCCATGGCCATCGGCTCGAAGTCGCGGGACTGGGCTACGGCCCGCCCGCGCCGCATCGCCGCCTTACCCCTGCGCATTCGCTGCGCGAGATCGGCCGCGCCAATCGGTTCGGGGTGGGGGCGGTGCTGCTCTCTCCGGTGTTCGCCACCCGCTCGCACCCTGGCGCGAAGCCGCTAGGCGCGCTGCGCTTTCGGCTGCTGGCGGCGTGGGCGCAGATGCCGGTGATCGCACTCGGGGGCATGACCGCCCGGCGCGCCCGTAGCCTCGGCTGGCCGCGCTGGGCGGCGATCGACGGTTTGTCGTTCAGAACAAAAAGCGATTCTTGACGGCGAGTCCGCGCAAGGCGCATTATGCGCTCCGGTTGAAGGGGTGCGTCATGGCGACACGGGCGATCAGTGCAGGCACGCGCGGGGCGCGGCCCGATTGGCGCGCGGTGCTGCGCCGCTCGCTGCGCCGCAGCGCCGAGATCGGCGGCGCGCTCGCGCTGTTCGCGGGCATGGTCTTCCTCGCGCTGGCGCTGGTTTCCTATCACCAGACCGATCCTTCGGCGTCGACCGCGGCGGGGGGCGAGGTGCGCAACTGGATGGGCGGCGTCGGCGCCTGGGTGGCGGAGCGTGCGCTGTTCCTGTTCGGCCCGGTCTCGGTGCTGTTCCTGCCGCTGCTATACGTTTCCGGGCGCAAGCTGTGGACGCTGGTCGAGGAAGACGACGCCGACCTGCCCCACGCCGACCATGCCTGGTGGCGGCCGCTGGGGGTGCTGCTGTTCGCGATGGCGCTGCTTTCGACCGTGCTGGCGCTGGTCTTCACCGGTCCTGGCGGGTCGCTCCCGGCGTCGATGGGGGGCATCACCGGACTGCTGCTCGCCAAGGCGCTGCGCAGCCTCACCGGCCTGCTGCCCGAGGCTGCGCAGTTCTGGGCGATCCTCGGGGCTGGCCTCGCTTTCCTCGGCGCGGGTTCGGTGCTCGCGGCGCGGGTCTTCGCGTTCGACTGGGGCAGCCTGTTCACTCTGCCGTTGCTGCTCCGCCGCCGCCCGCGCATTTCCGGGGAATCGCCGCTGATCTCGCTCAAGCCGCGGGCCTTGCGGCAACCCGCCGCCCCCGAACCGCTCGCCAACCCGCGCAAAGCGCCCGAGATCGTCGATCCGAGCCGCGCCGCCAAGCCCGCGACCGCGGGCAAGCGCCAGGGCGACCTGTTCGAGGCTTGCGAGCTGCCCAGCCTCGACCTGCTCAACGATCCAGCGCCGCACTCCGCGGCCAAGATCGACAAGCTCGCGCTCGAGCGCAACGCGCGGCTGCTCGAGACCGTACTCGACGATTTCAACGTCAAGGGCACCATCGACGCGGTCCGCATGGGTCCGGTCGTCACCATGTACGAGCTCGAGCCCGCGCCCGGGATCAAGGCGAGCCGGGTGATCGGCCTCGCCGACGACATCGCCCGCAACATGAGCGCGATCTCGGCCCGCGTCTCCTCGATCCCCGGGCGCACCGTGATGGGGATCGAACTGCCCAATACCGACCGCCAGACCGTCAGCTTCAAGGAACTGATCGCCTGCGAGAAATTCGCCAATTCGAAGGCGGCGCTGCCGATCGTGCTGGGCAAAGACATCGCCGGCGAGCCGATCGTCGCCGATCTCGCGGCGATGCCGCACCTGCTCGTCGCCGGGACCACCGGCTCGGGCAAGTCGGTCGGGCTCAACGCCATCCTGCTCTCGCTGCTTTACCGGCTGACCCCGCAGCAGTGCCGGCTGGTGCTGATCGATCCCAAGGTGCTCGAACTCAAGTCCTACGACGACATCCCCCACCTGCTCTCGCCGGTGGTGACCGAGCCGGCCAAGGCGGTGCGCGCGCTCAAGTGGGCGGTCGAGGAGATGGAGCGGCGCTACCGCCAGATGAGCGAGCTGTCGGTGCGCAACATCGCCGGGTTCAACGACAAGATCCGCACCGCCATCGCCAAAGGTAAGCCATTGGGCCGGCGCATCCAGGTCGGGTTCGATCCTGATACCGGCGAGGAACTCTACGAAGAGCACCAGCTCGACTACCAGCCGCTCCCCCAGATCGTGGTGATCGTCGACGAGCTCGCCGACCTCATGGTCGTGGTCGGCAAGGAGGTCGAAGTGCTGATCCAGCGGCTCAGCCAGAAGAGCCGCGCCGCCGGAATCCACCTGATCATGGCGACCCAGCGGCCGAGCGTCGACGTCATCACCGGGGTAATCAAGGCCAACCTGCCGACGCGAATCAGCTTCGCGGTGACCAGCCGGATCGACAGCCGCACGATCCTCGGCGAGCAGGGGGCCGAGCAGCTGCTGGGCAAGGGCGACATGCTCTACAAGCACACGTCCGATCCGGTGAAGCGCGTCCACGGGCCCTTCGTGAGCGACGAGGAGGTCGAGCGGGTGGCCGATTACTGGCGCAGCCAGGGCGCGCCCGAATA
>JBOHIC010000211.1:0-1136 GCA_050725835.1 Novosphingobium sp. | reverse complement strand
TCGGTCCACGGCCGCTAGGCGCGTTCGGCGAAATCGGGCTTGAGTCGATTCGTCCGCCAATAGCTCGACAGGCCCAATCGCTCGACCAGCGACGCAAACCGGGCGTCGTCGCGGATCGCCCGCATCGGCGGTTCGAACAGGAAGTAGGTCAAGACCCCGCTGTGGGGTTGAAGCTGGCTGGGGGGAAGTTTCCTACGGAAGCTTTCGACGCCCCGCGCGGTGAAATAATAGAGGTCGAGATAGTCGAAGGCGGCATCGACCCTTCCAACCGCCGAGGCGAAGGTCACAGCCTCCTGGGCCTTGCTCATGACCGACGCCGCGATCCCATCGAAGCGGCGCAGCGCCGCGGTTATGTCATCCGGGCTACCGGACAGGATCGCCTTGGTCTGCGCCGCCCAGATTGCGAAATCGATGTCCTCGAGTCCGACCGGGGAATCGCCCAGCATGTTCTCGGCCTGCTTGGCCTTGCCCGAGAACAGCAGGAACTTGTAGCGCGTCGACCACACCGAATAGTGCCGCGGCCAGCGTCCGATCAGCGTGTCGAGCAATGCTTCCGCCTCGTCGGGTCGGCCCGCGGCCCATAACCGTATCGCCTGCGCGGTCGATCCCGGCAGGGGCAGCTGCGGATCGACCAGCGCGGCCCCCACCTCGACCGATTCGCGCACCCGGCCGGTTTCGAACAGGAAATTCGCGCGCGAGCGGCGGGCGACGGGATGATCGGCAAACCGCGCGAGCGCTCGCCCTGTCATCCGGTCGTAGTCGGCATAGCCCGAAAACCACAGCCCGTTGCCGACCGCGATCACCACCGCCCCATCGGCGTTGTCGGTATCAATCTCCACCGCGCGGCGTGCGGCGGACTGCGCGCGGCCCATAATGTCGAGCGCGTCGGACCGCCGGCTGTTGAGGGCCTGCTGGCGATAGGCGATGGCCAGCTTGCCCCACGCCTCGGCGCGCTCGGGAAAGCGCCGGGCTGCTTCCTGTGTGATGCCCACCGCCGCGTCGTTCTGTTCGGGCGTGTTGTAGGCCAGCGCTGCCTCGGCCTTGTCGAGCAGGTTGGACAGGCCGGCGGGTGGCGCCGGCTTACGCTTGAGCGCCAGCCAGCCGGCGCCCGCGGCGAACGCCGCCGCGCCGAGCGC
>JBOHIC010000210.1:0-1151 GCA_050725835.1 Novosphingobium sp. | reverse complement strand
TCGCTCGGCGCGGTGATGGCCGGATTCGTGTTCCACCACGAATTCATCAGCGCCGGGACCGGGCATTTCTGGAACGGCAGCATCGCGTTCGGCGAGCACCTGGTCCACGAAATGCACGAAGTGCCGCTGTGGGTGAAATGGGCGCCGTTCGGGGTGATGGCGACTGGGCTTTTTATCGCCTGGTACGCCTACATCCGCCGCCCGAGCTTCCCCGCCGAATTCGTCGAGCAGTTCGGCCTGGTCCACCGCTTCGTCTACAACAAGTGGTACTTCGACGAGCTGTATCATTTCCTGTTCGTGCGCCCGGCCTTCGCCATTGGCCGCGCCTTCTGGAAGCTCGGCGACATCGGGATCATCGACCGCTTCGGCCCCAACGGCGCCGCTTGGGCAGTGGTCCAGGGCGCGGGTTTGGCCAAGCGGGTGCAGTCGGGATACCTCTATTCCTACGCGCTGGTGATGCTTCTCGGGCTGGTCGGCGCGGTGACCTGGGCGATGGGGCGCTGAGATGACGCACAACGCCGTCATCCCGGCGCAGGCCGGGACCCAGTCCCAACCAACAAATGTCGACGCTGCGCGGCGTCTTTTTCTGTGCTGGGCCCCGGCCTGCGCCGGGGTGACGGGGCAGTGAACGGCGTTCCCATCCTTTCGCTGATGCTCCTCGTGCCGATGCTCGGCGCGGTCGCCTGCCTGTTCGTGGGCGAGAAGCCGGCGCGGGCGATCGCGCTCGCCGCCACGCTCGCCGATCTCGCGCTCGGCATCGTGCTGTGGACGAGCTACGACATCGGCGGGGCGCAGTGGCAGTTCCAGGAAAGCGTGCCGCTGTTCGCGGGGTTCGCCTGGGCGCTGGGGATCGACGGTATCGCGCTGATGCTGATCATGCTGTCGGTGTTCCTGATGCCGATCTGCATTCTTGCCAGCGCCTCGATCGACAAGCGCGTCGGCGAGTACATGGCCGCTTTCCTGCTGATGGAAACGCTGATGATCGGCGTCTTCGCGGCGCAGGACCTGTTTCTGTTCTACATCTTCTTCGAGGCGGGCCTCATCCCGCTGTACTTGATCATCGGGGTGTGGGGCGGGGCCGAGCGGATCTACGCGAGCTACAAGTTCTTCCTCTACACCCTGCTCGGCTCGGTGCTGATGCTGATCGCGAT
>JBOHIC010000209.1:0-7321 GCA_050725835.1 Novosphingobium sp. | reverse complement strand
TTCGGCAAACTCAAGCAACAACGCCGGATCGCCACTCGCTACGACAAAACGGTCCTGTCGTTCGAAAGCTTCCTCAATCTCGCCGCGTCACGGCTCTGGCTGAAATCTTTTGTCAACACCGCCTAGTATGAATTTTCGAACGCCTTTTGTTGTTGGACATCCCCATTCGCGGCAGCAATCAACTGTTGCTCGACCATGTTGGCCGCCCTGAATTCTGGAGTGTCCACCTCAATGATTCCCGATTCCGGTGACACTGCACTCAACTGTCACTCCGCGAACCCCATAACCAGCTGCAGCGCTCCATCGGCACGCGCCATCTCTTCGCCGGAGAGCGCACCGACTCGCCGGCCCAATCGTGTTCGCGGGACGGCCGTGATTTTTTCGGACATCAGGTTCGACGGCCGCGCCAGGCCGTTCTCCGCAGACGGCAGCACCAACGGTCGCAGCGGAACGTCGTCGCTGGCCTGGGTAGTGAACCCGCAGGTCAGGACCGAGGGCGTGTCCGCCGCGAGGTCGGACTGAACGATCAGCGCAGGACGCGGCTTGCTCGCGAAGCCGGGGCCGCCGGACAGGGTCCAGATTTCGCCGCGCTTCATCGGTCGGACGGGTCGTCCCCCGGTGGTCCTTGCGGTCCCCAGTCGTAGTCGGGCTCGTTCGCCATCACCTCGTCGTGCAGCGATTCGAGCATCGCCATGACCTCGTTCTCCTCCGCGTCGGCGCGGATGATCGCGACCGACCGCCGGATGCCCTCGATCACCCTGGGATCGCGCACGTCCGGCACCCAGGACTGCTTGGGGCGCAGACCCTGCGCGCGAAGTGCCGCGCGCCGCTTGGCCACGCGCTCCGCTCCCGTAAGGTTCTGATGCATTCCCATCGTTCGGCCTTTCGTTACATGTAACGTAGTCCGCACACGGCAGGGTTTCAACGCTGGGCGGGTCCGAGCCGGTTCAATCGTGCTCGCGCCCGCCCGCGCCCATGTAGAGCTCGCTGCCGATCTCGCGGAACTTCTCGCTCATCTCCGCCATGCCCGCTTCGGCATCGACCGTGCTTCCTTCCGCCGCAACAAAGCTCTCCGCCCCGGCATTCTGCTTCGCCGCGAATGCCCTCACTTCCTGCGAAATCTGCATCGAGCAGAACTTGGGCCCGCACATCGAGCAGAAGTGCGCGGTCTTGGCGCCTTCCGCGGGGAGGGTCTGGTCGTGGTATTGCTCCGCCGTGTCCGGATCGAGCGAGAGGTTGAACTGGTCGCGCCAGCGGAAGTCGAACCTCGCGCGGCTCAGCGCATCGTCGCGTAGCTTGGCGGCCGGGTGGCCCTTGGCGAGATCGGCGGCGTGGGCGGCGAGTTTGTAGGTGACCACGCCGACTTTCACATCGTCGCGGTCGGGCAGGCCGAGGTGTTCTTTCGGCGTCACGTAGCAGAGCATCGCGGTGCCGAACCAGCCGATCATCGCCGCGCCGATCCCGCTGGTGATGTGATCGTAGCCCGGGGCGATGTCGGTCACCAGCGGGCCGAGGGTGTAGAACGGCGCCTCGCCGCAGGCGGCGAGCTGTTTGTCCATGTTCTCCTTGATCTTGTGCATGGGCACGTGGCCCGGCCCCTCGATCATCACCTGGACGTCCTGCGCCCAAGCGCGCTTGGTCAGCTCGCCCAGCGTGTAGAGCTCGGCGAACTGGGCCTCGTCGTTGGCGTCGGCGATCGAGCCGGGGCGCAGGCCGTCGCCGAGGCTGTAGGCGATGTCGTAGGCCTGCATGATCTCGGTGATCTCGTCGAAGCGCTCGTAGAGGAAGCTCTCCTTGTGGTGCGCGAGGCACCATTTGGCCATGATCGAGCCGCCGCGGCTGACGATCCCGGTGACGCGCTTGGCGGTCATCGGGAGGTAGGGAAGGCGCACCCCGGCGTGGATGGTGAAGTAATCGACCCCCTGTTCGGCCTGCTCGATCAGGGTGTCGCGGAACACCTCCCAGGTCAGGTCCTCGGCCACCCCGCCGACTTTCTCGAGCGCCTGGTAGATCGGCACGGTGCCGATCGGCACCGGGCTGTTGCGCACGATCCATTCGCGGGTGTCGTGGATGTTGCGCCCGGTGGAGAGGTCCATCACCGTGTCCGCCCCCCAGCGGATCGACCAGACCATCTTGTCGACCTCGGAGGCGACGTCGCTGGCGACCGCCGAGTTGCCGATGTTGGCGTTGATCTTGACGAGGAAATTGCGCCCGATCGCCATCGGCTCGCTCTCGGGGTGGTTGATGTTCGACGGGATGATCGCGCGGCCGCGGGCGACCTCGTCGCGGACGAATTCGGGGGTGACGTGGTCGGGGATGCTCGCGCCCCAGTCCTGCCCGTCGCGGACGTGGCCCGCGAGCATTTCGCGGCCGAGGTTTTCGCGGACGGCGACGTATTCCATCTCGGGGGTGACGATCCCGCGGCGGGCGTAGTGCATCTGGCTGACGTTCATCCCCGGCCTGGCGCGCAGAACCGTGCGGCGGACGTTGGGGAAGGCGGGGACCCCGCCCGAGCGGTCCGGGCCAGAAGCGCCAATGTGCTGGCCGTTGTCCTCGGGCCGGACTTCGCGTTGGGCGACTTCCTCGACGTCGCCGCGGCCCCGGACCCAGTCGCGGCGCAGTTCGGCGAGGCCGGCGGCTATGTCGATGTGCGCGGAAGGGTCGGTGTAGGGGCCGGAGGTGTCGTAAACCTGCACGGGCGCTTCGCCCGAGCTCGGCTCCAGGTCGATCGCGCGCATCGCCACGCGCACTTGAGGATTATTGGGCGACCCGACATGGACCTTGCGGCTGCCCCGGATCGGTCCGGTGGTGACGCCTATTTCGAACTTCGCGGGGATGTCGGCCATGTGCGCTCCAATGCGGCGGAGGCGCGGCGGCTACGATAACCGGCCACTCCCTCCGCCCGTGCTAACGGGTTCAGGTTCGACGGGTCGTGGGGTGCAAGTCCCACCTCTCAGCCATGCGGCTCCCCGGGGGTGGCGCATCCTTAGGCGAACGGGCGGGGACAGTCCAGCTGCGAGCGGCGCGGGCGGGCGTCGCGTCCCCGGGCTGGCGTGCCAGCGGGTTTGCCTTAGGCTGCGCCTGTGAGGGATGGCATTCGGCCAGGGGGTCGCGCGCGGCCGGGGCCGACGCCGAATTCGCTAAGTCGATCGCCTGCCGCGCCGGAGTCGCCGCCGACGCGGCCGATCGGGACGCGCTGCCCGACTACATCTACAACTGGCTCAAGCCGGCGGGAACCTGACCGCGCGCCGCTGCTGGACAGCGCTCGGCCCTCCAGTCATACCCGGCGCGGGGGAGGACGGCGATGGCGCAGGAAGACCGCACCGGGCTGCCGGCATGGAACCGCGCCGAGCTGCCCGCGCCGCCGCCGACGCAAGGGTTCCAGCTGCTTGCGGTCATCGGCCCCGGCGCGATCCTGCTGGGCAGCGCGATCGGCAGCGGCGAATGGCTTGTCGGCCCGGCGGCCTTCGTCAAATACGGACTTACCCTGCTGTGGGTGTCGGGGATCGCGATCTTCCTCCAGACCGTGCTCAACACCGAGCTGGTTCGCTACACCCTCTACACCGGCGAGCCGGCGGTGGTCGGGTTCATGCGGACCAAGCCCCATGCGCGGTTCTGGGCGGTGTTCTACGGCGCGCTCTATCTGCTCCAGGCGGGCTGGCCGGCCTGGGCGGGTCTGGCGGCGGGGGCGGTCTATTACCTCATCGCGGGTCAGCTCGCCGGGGCCGGGCAAATCGGCGAAGTCTACTGGATCGGGGTGTGCATCTATCTCGCCTGCGTCGCGATCCTGCTGGTCGGGCGACGGATCGAACGGACCCTCGAGCTGCTCAACTGGGTGATGGTCGCGGCGATCCTCGGTGGTCTGCTGATCCTCTGCCTGATCGTCGCGCCGACCGATCGCTGGGTCGCCACCGCCGCCGGGTTCACCGGCTACGACTGGTATGACGGCGGCTTCTCGTTCCTCCCGCGCGACGCCGACTGGTTCCTGCTCGGCGCCTTCGCCGCCTATTCGGGGGTCGGCGGGGTCGGCAACCTGACGCTGTCGAACTGGTCGCGCGACAAAGGCTTCGGGATGGGCGGGGTGGTCGGCTTCATCCCCACGGCGGTCGCCGGCAAGGTGGTGCCGCTGGCGCACACCGGCAGCACCTTCGCGCCCGATCCGGCGAACATGGCGCGCTGGCGCGGGTGGTGGCGGATCGTCCGCGCCGATCAGTGGGGGGTCTATTTCATCGGCGCGCTGCTGGGAATGGCGCTGCCGGCGATGCTCTATACCGAAGTGATTGCGCCGGGGCAGGACATCCGCGGTCTCGGGGTAGGCGCGGCGCTCGCCGCCGCCTTCGGCGCGGGCACAGGGCTGGCGATCGCGGTCGCTTTCCTCGGCGCCTGGCTGCTGTTCAAGGCCCAGCTCGACATTCTCGAAGGCACGGTCCGCGCGCTGACCGACATCCTGTGGTCGGGCAGCCGCCGGGTGCGGACCCTGAGCCGCGGCGACGTCCGCTTCGTCTATTACGCAGTACTCGCGGTGTTCGTCGTCTGGGGCCTGATCGCGATGGGATTGGCCGCGCCGATCTTCCTGCTCCAGGTCAGCGCCAACATCGCCGGGGTGGTGATGGTGATCGCCGGGATCCACATCCTCATCGTCAACACCACCCTGCTCCCGCCCGAACTGCGTCCGCCGCTGTGGCGCAGGATCGCCTTGGTGGCGCTGTCGCTGTTCTACGGGTTCTTCGTGACGCTATGGCTGTCGACGCTGGTCTGACCGGCCCTCACCCCTTGGTCGCCGCGATCCAGTCTTCGATCTTCTTTTCCAGCACCGGCATCGGCAGCGCCCCGGTGCCGAGCACCTGGTTGTGGAATTCCTTGATGTCGAACTTCGCCCCCAGCGCGCCTTCGGCTTTCTTGCGCAGCCGCTGAATGGTCAGTGCGCCGACCTTGTAGGCGAGCGCCTGCGAGGGAATCGCGATGTAGCGCTCGACCTCGGCGGTGGCGTCGGTGCGGCCCATGCTCGAATTGGCAAGCATGTATTCGATTGCCTGGTCGCGGCTCCAGCCCTTGGCGTGGATCCCGGTATCGACCACCAGCCGCATCGCGCGGAGCATCTCGTCGTCAAGCGTGCCCTGCCGCGACCACGGGTCCTTGAACAGACCCATCTCGTAGCCGAGGGTCTCGGCGTAGAGCCCCCAGCCCTCCGAATAGGCGGTGTTGCCGCCGAAGCGCATGAACGCGGGCAGCGCGGCGTTTTCCTGGGCGAGGCTGATCTGGAAGTGGTGCCCCGGCGCACCTTCGTGGAGGTAGAGCGTAACCTCGCCGGGGGTGGTCCGGCTGGGAAGGTCGTAGGCGTTGAAGTAGAAGGTGCCGGGGCGCGAGCCGTCGGGGGTGCCGCTCTGGTACGAGCCGCCGGCCTCGAACTTCTCGCGGAACTCCTCGTAGGGGCGGATCTGCAGCGGGCTCTTGGGCAGGACCTTGAAGTAGTCCCCGACCTTGGCGTCGACGATCTTGCCGATTTCGTAGTAGCGCTGGGTCAGCGCCTCGCGGGTCGGGCGCTTGAATTGCGGGTCGGTGCGGATGAAGGTGAAGAATTCGGGGAGGGTTCCCTTGAACCCGACCTCGGTCTTGACCTGCTCCATCCCGGCCTTGATCCGCGCGACTTCGCTCAGCCCGAGGTTGTGGAGATAGTCCGGGGTCAGCGGCAGCGTGGTGGTGCTTTCGATCAACTGGGCATAGAGCGGCGCGGCGCCCTTCATCTGGCTCAGCCCGAAGCTGTCGCGCGCCAGCGGGAGATACTCGTTCGCGAGATAGTCGCGCAGGCGCCGGTGCACCGGATAGATCCCCTCGGCGATCGCGGCGCGATACTGCGCGGTCAGCGCGGCCTTGTCGGCCTCGGCAAAGTCGGCGGGAAAGGCCTTGATCGGCTCCCAGTAAGGGGATTGATCGACCGGCGCCTTGAGCTGGGTGTCGAGCTGCTCGATCACGTTGCGGATGGTCAGCTTGGTCTCGAACACCCCGTTCGCCTGGCCTTCGCGAAACCGCGCAATCGCCCGGTCGATCAGCTTCACATAGTCGGCGTGGCGCTTGAGGTTGTTGTCGTAATCGGCGCGAGTCTTGAACGGGATCCCGGTCTTGCCGCTGGCGAGCGTCGGGTAGAAGGTGTGGAACCCGAAGAAGTGGTTGATCGGGCGGGTCTGGGTTAGCGCGAGGATTTCGGGGGTCAGCCCCTTGAGCGTATCCTGCCGGTCGAACTCGAACACATCGTAAGCGATGCGATCGGTCGGCGAAAGCTTGGCCCGGTCGATCTTCGCCAGCGCGGCGAGTTCGCCCTGCGCGTCGGCGCGCACGCCATCGTTGAATTCGTCGGTGAGGAAATCGCCCAGCTTGTCGGCGTAGCGCATGTCGCCGCGGAACAGCGCCGAGAGCGGGTTGCGCTTGAGCTGGGCCTCGTCGGCCGCCGCGAACAGCGCGAACAGCGCGTCGTGCGCGGGATCGGCCTTGGCCGCGACGGCGGGCGCGGGGGTCTCGGCGAAAGCGGGAACCGCTGCGAGCGGCAGCGCGGCGGCGGCGAGGAGGGCGAGGCGGAGCATCGGCAGAGTCCTTTGGGCACGAATTCGGAAAGGCCCGACTATCCGCGAACCATGCCTCCGGGCAACGGCCTTCGACCAACCGCCATTCCGCGCCGACCGGCGCTAACCCATCCCCTGCCAGGCCTTGACCGCGTCGAGCGGCCAGACCAGCATCAGCACGTTGAGCGCGAGGTTGTCGCGGATCACGATCAGGGTGAGCAGCTCGAAGGCAATGGCGAGCGCCAGGCTGACCTTCCACGACAGCCGGCTGGCCAGCCAGAAGCCGAAGATCATCCAGCCGATGTCGGCCACCGAGTTGACGATCGAATCGCCCGAATAGCCGAAGCTCACCGTCACCGCGCGGTAGCGGTCGATAATCATCGGCGAGTTCTCGAGCAGCTCCCAGCTCGCCTCGAGCGCAACCGCGATGGGGAGCGCCCAGCGCGCCGGGGCGCCGTCGAACACTTGCCACTTGCGCCACAGCAGATGCGCGCCCGCGTAAAAGATCAGCCCATGGATCACGTGGCTGAAGGTGTACCAGTCGGCGAGGTGCTGGCTGTTCTCGCTCGATTGCACCACCCCATGCCACAGCTTGACGCTGCCGCAGGTGCAGATCGCCGGACGTCCCATCGCGAACAGGATGAAGGCGGCATAGGCCGCGAGCAGGACCGAAAGCACCAGCGCCTTGCGGTGCGGCAGCAGCGAAGTCATTCGGGCTCCACCTCGGGCGGCGTCGCATCGCCCTGGCCGAGCGCGCGCTGCAT
>JBOHIC010000208.1:0-39919 GCA_050725835.1 Novosphingobium sp. | reverse complement strand
CGGGTGCCCCGCTCGAGCGCGAACCGGCCATCGCGGTTCCCTGGGATGTCGATCTGAAACAGGCGGGCGGCGGTATCGTGCTCGATCCTTCCGACCATCCCGACCTTGCCGCCGGTGACGCCTCGCGGCTTGCGGCGGCAGGGCTGGATTCGCCGAAGACCTGGGCGGCCGTAACCGGATCGCCGGTTCTCCGCGCTCGGCCGTTCTGCCTGCGCGCCTTCTCGACCGGCCGCGAGGTGGCGGCTCTGTTCGCCGTTTCTGTCACCTGCGAGGGTTCCCCGCGGGTCAGCGGCTTTGTTCATGCGGTTGCCGTGGTCGGCAAGGATCCGCAGGTGTTTCTCGACCAGGCCGGTTGGGACGCGGTCCGGCAATCGGCGTGGCGGCCACGGGTGGCCTAGTGGCCGCGACACCGGTCCTCATCCCCGGCAACATGTGCGACCGGCGGCTGTGGACAGATCCGGTCCGCGACGTGCTGGCAGGCGCGGTCGATGCCGATACCACCCGCGACGCGAGTATCGCCGGGATGGCCGAACGAGCGCTCGGCAACACCGACGGGCCGCTGTTGGTGGTCGGTCATTCGATGGGCGCAATCGTCGCGGTGGAGATGTGGTGCCGCGCCCCGGCGCGGATCGCCGGGTTGGTGCTGCTGTGCTACAATGCCACGGCCGACCTGCCCGAGCGCGCGGCCCACCGGCCAACCCAGCAGGCGGAGGTCCGCAGCGGCGGGCTGGAGCGCGTCCTGATCGAGGAGCTCAAGCCGAACTATCTGGCCGCCGCCAACCGCGGCAATGCCGCGCTCCTCGCATTGCTGCGCGAGATGGGGATGGCTCTGGGACCGGATGTGTTCGTCGCGCAGAGCGAAGCGCTGCGTCAGCGGCATGACCGGGTCGATGACCTCGCGCAGATCTCGGTGCCGGTTCTTTACGGCTGCGGCGCGGAAGACGCACTGTGTCCGCCGCAATGGCATCGCCGCTGGCAAACGCAGACCCCGGGCGCGTCTTTCGTGGAGTTCGACGGAGCGGGGCACATGCTCCCGCTCGAGGCGCCGCAGGCGCTCGCCGCCGCCATCGCGGATTTCCTCCAAACGAAGGGCCTGATGTGATCGACCGCATTCTAACAACCCAGGTAGGCTCACTGCCCCGGTCCGCGGCCGTCACCGATCTGGTATTCGCCGCCGAGCGCGGCGAGGACGTCGATCCTGCCGCATTCGACCGCGTCATCGGCGCGGCGGTCGACGAGGTGGTGGCGCGGCAGGTTGAGGCGGGGATCGACCTGGTCAGCGACGGCGAGATGTCGAAGATCAGCTACGCGACTTACATCAAGGACCGGATCACCGGCTTCGACGGCGATAGCCCGCGCAACCCGCCTGCCGATCTCGAGGACTTCCCCAATTTCCTCCACCGCCAGAGCAGCAGCGGCGGCACTCCGACCTACCGCCGCCCCAAATGCATCGGCCCGGTTGCGCCCAAGACGCTGGCGCCGCTCCGCGCCGACCTCGACCATTTCGTCGCCGCACTCGCCCGGCACGGGCCGATCGGGGGATTCATGAACGCCGCCTCGCCCGGGGTGATCGCGCTGTTCCAGCCCAACGAGCACTATGCGACGCAAGACGACTATCTCGAAGCGCTCGCCGAGGCGATGCGGCCCGAATACGAGGCGATCGTCGGCGCCGGGCTGATCCTGCAGCTGGACAGTCCCGACCTCGGTTTGGGTCGGCACATGATGTACAAGGGCCGGCCCGACGCCGAATACCTGACGCTGATCGGCAAGCACGTCGAGGTACTCAATCATGCCTTGCGCAACCTCCCCGCCGAAGCGCTGCGCATGCACGTCTGCTGGGGTAACTATGAGGGGCCGCACACGCACGATATCGAAATGGGCGCGATCCTCCCCACCCTGCTCACAGCCAAGCCGGCCGGGCTGCTGTTCGAGACATCCAATCCACGCCACCAGCACGACTGGAACTACTTCGCCGAGATCGCTGCGCAAATCCCGGAAGACAAGATCCTGATCCCGGGGGTGATCGATTCCACAACCAATTTCGTCGAACATCCCCGCGTGGTGCAAGAACGGATCGAACGGTTTGCGGCCATCGTCGGAGCTAAACGGGTTATCGCCGGAACCGATTGCGGCTTTTCGACATTTGCCGGCTTCGGCGCGGTCGATCCGGACATCGTCTATGCCAAGCTGCGCGCATTGGTCGAAGGCGCGGCGCTGGCGAGCGCCCGCTTATAGCACCGGGAAGCATGATCGCGCGAACGGCGAGGGGGCAGAGACTTGCCTGTCTATGAGGCGCGGACGCGGTAGATTATTGTGTCTCGCTCTGCGGCCGTGAGCCCGTGTTCGAGCTGCGCGGGGACGGTGATAGTATCGCCGCGCCCGAGCGTGAGCGCCCCGTCGGGCCAGGACACGGTCAGACCTCCGGAATGGACGAATAGCACGGTCTGCGAGGACGTCCGCTCCGCCGGAACCGGCGCGCCGATATCGAGCCGGTCCAGTGTGAAGCCGTGCTTCCAGCCCAGCGGTGCGCCCGCCCCGATCACCTGGCCGGCGCTGCGCGAACCGCGCACCACCAGCGACTCCAGCTCGGCCGACGAGGGAACCCGCATCGCGGCGACCTGCTCGGGGCTGGTGCGGGGCATCGGCTTTGCCCCATCCGGCACGGCCTGCCCGGCGGCGGTGTCGATCAGGGTACCGTCGTCGAGCAGGACAAGCCCATAATCCCGGGCCATATCGAACACGTAGGGCGCCCAGAGCACGCGGCCGGGATCGTCCTGACCTAGCACGACCCACAGAAATCCGCTGCCCTCACCGACATTGGTGAAGCCGCGGAACAGCCCGGTCGGCACCGACATCACATCGCCCGGGCCGATCGCCAGATGGGCATCGTCGCCATGCTCGCCGATGTTGATCCGCCAAGTCCCCGAGTGGACCAGAAACACCTCGGCCGTGTCGTGGCTGTGCTGCGAGTTGATGCAGCCGGGGGGCTGCCGCGCGCCGCCGATGTTGAACCCATGGGGTTCGGCGATGTGGACGTGCTGGTCGGGATTTTCCGACACCCCCGGCCCGATGATCGTGAAGTTTTCCTTGGCCTCGCTCCCGGGCGAACGGGTGTCGATGAAGGCGTTGAAGCAAGGCTTGAGGTCCGCATAGCGGACCACCCGAGCTTCCATCGCTGCGGGCGACCAGGTCTGGTCGGAGGATATCGTTCCGCTCATGCGATTACCGGTTGCAGTGTTTTGCATCCGCAGTCAATATAGAGATGTGGAACATTCGATTTCTTTGACGACGCCGGCCGACGGCATCTTCGCCCCGGCGGCGTGCGGATTGCTGCGGGATGACCACCGGCTGTGGGGATGCCGGCCGATCGAGCACGGGATCGGGCGAGAGTTCGTGGAACAGGGACTACTCGCGCCGATTCGCCACGCCATCCCTGACTGCGAAGTCCGTACCGATATTGCGATGCGCGGAATGTTTCAGGGTGCCGACTGGACCGCAGCGAGCGGCCATCTCTGCGGGCTGTTCGCGGACGACCTGTTCGGCATTCCGGCGACCCGCCGCACCGTGTGGCTAAGGTTCGGCTGCTTCCAGCGCTGGGACGGTAAACGCGTGGCCGAGACGCTGGTGATCCTCGACCTGCCCTCGCTGATGCTTCAAGCCGGCGTCTGGCCATTGGCCGAGCCGCTCGGCCCGGATTTCATGGCCCCGGGCCCGCACGGCGGCGGCGGCATCTGGCCAAGCGGAGACGGCGCAGTGAGCCTCGCCATCGTCGAGGCCATGATCGCGGGTCTCAAGCGGTTCGACGGTTCGCTCAAGACGATGAACATGCGCGATTTCTTTGCCGAGGACTTCTGGTGGTTCGGCCCCGCGCCGATCGGCACGTTCCGCGGCTTCGCCGATTACGAGCGCGGGCACGCCACGCCGTTTCTGACCGGCTTTCCGGACCGCGTCGGAGGCAATCATCGCGCCCGGTTCGGGCAGGGCGAGTTCGTCGCATCGACGGGGTGGCCCAGCATCACCGCCACCCACAAGGGCGCGGGCTGGCTGGGCGTCCCCGCGACACAGCGCCCGGTGACGATGCGGGTGATGGATTTCTGGCGTGCCGACGCCGGCATGCTCATCGAAAACTGGGTGATGATCGACATCCCCGAAGTGCTCAACCAGATCGGCATCGACGTGTTCGCTGCCCTTACCGACAGGAGATAGGCAATGGCGGAATGGCTCAAGCGCGGCGCGCTGGCGGACCAGAAGGCGGCAATCGACGCCAAGGTTCGCGAAACGGTCGAGACGACCCTTACCGATATCGCGGCTCGCGGCGACGCGGCGGTGCGTGAGCTCAGCATCAAATTCGACGGGCTCGATCGCGAATCCTACCGGTTGACGGAGGTGGAGATCGCGGCCTGCATCGACAGCCTCTCGCGCCAGGACATCCATGACATCGAATTCGCCCAGACCCAGGTGCGAAATTTTGCCAAGGTCCAGCGCGCGACCATCACCGATACCGAGGTCGAGACGCTGCCCGGGGTGGTGCTCGGGCACAAGACGATCCCGGTGCAGAACGCCGGGTGCTACGTTCCCGGCGGCAAGTATCCGCTGCTCGCCTCCGCGCACATGAGCGTGATCACCGCCAAGGTCGCCGAGGTGCCGCGGGTCATCACCTGCGCGCCGCCGTTCGAGGGCAAACTCGCATCAGCGATCGTAGCGGCCCAGGCCATGGCCGGCGCGGACGAGATCTATTGTCTGGGCGGAATCCAGGCGATCGGGGCAATGGCGCTGGGCACCGACAGCATCCGGCCGGTCGACATGCTGGTCGGCCCCGGCAACGCTTTCGTCGCCGAAGCCAAGCGGCAGCTGTTCGGCCGGGTCGGGATCGACCTGTTCGCCGGCCCGACCGAGACGATGGTCATCGCGGACGAGACCGTCGACGGTGAAATGTGCGCGACCGACCTGCTCGGACAAGCCGAGCACGGTCCCGACAGCCCGGCGATCCTGATCACGACCAGCCGCAAGCTCGCCGAGGAGACGATGCGCGAGGTCGAGCGTCTGCTGGAAATCCTGCCGACCGCGCCGATCGCCCGGGTCGCCTGGGAAAACTGGGGCGAGGTGATCCTGTGCGCCGACGAGGAGGAGATGGCGCAGGTCTCGGACGAGATCGCCAATGAGCATGTCCAGATCATGACGCGCGACCCGGATTGGTTCCTCAACCGTCTGGTCAACTACGGCGCGCTGTTTCTCGGCCCGCGCACCAACGTCGCCTATGGCGACAAAGTGATCGGCACCAACCATACGCTGCCGACGCGCAAGGCGGGGCGCTACACCGGCGGCCTGTGGGTCGGTAAGTTCCTCAAGACCCACACTTACCAGAGGATTCTGACCGATGAAGCCAGCGCCATGATCGGCGAATACTGCAGCCGGTTGTGCGCACTGGAGGGCTTCGCCGGCCACGGCGAGCAGGCCAACCTCAGGGTTCGGCGCTATGGCGGGCGGAACATCCCCTACGCTGGGCGGGCAGAGCCACTGGTCCCGGTGGCGTGACGCTGCCGACGACGCCCGGCTTTGGCCTCGAGGGCAAGCGCGCGCTGGTTACCGGCGCAGGGCGCGGCATCGGGCTGGCCGCCGCCGCAGCTCTGGCGGAGCACGGCGCGCGAGTAACTCTTGTGGCGCGCGGCCAAGCCGAGATCGCCGCGGCGGCTGAGGAGATGGGGGGTGAGTGGGCAGCGCTGGACGTAATGGACCTTGCTGCAACCGCGGTATTTTTCGACCAGCAGCCGGCCTTCGACATTCTCGTCAACAACGCCGGGACAAACCGCCCGATGCCGATGCAAGATGTGACCGAGGCCGATTACGACGCGGTGGCCGATCTAAACGTGAAGAGCGCCTTCTTCGTCGCGCAAGGCGCCGTTCGGGCCCTGCTGCGCGAAGGCAGGGCGGGCAGCCTGATTCACGTCACCTCGCAAATGGGCCATGTCGGGGCACCTCGGCGCAGCCTCTATTGCGCGTCCAAATGGGCGCTGGAGGGCATGTCGAAAGCGTTTGCGCTCGATCTTGCAGCGTATGGAATCCGCTCGAACACCCTTGCGCCCACCTTCATCGAAACGCCGATGACCGGCCCCATGTTGCAAGACAAAGCCTTCAGGGAATCGGTGCTCGCGAAAATCAAGCTTGGCCGTCTCGGCCAGGTCGAGGATGTGATGGGAGCGATAGTGTTCTTGGCCTCGGATGCGTCGGCGCTGATGACCGGTACAAGTATAGTAATTGACGGCGGCTGGACCGCCGATTGAACCCTTCGGCCACGGTGACGGGGTCGGGAGGCATATTTGCCTGGATTGCCACCTGTCTCCCGGTGTCATAATTGCTTTCCTTCTCGCGGCGACCCGTTAGCCTGAGCCTGGGCAGGTCGATTTGTTGGGGAGCAGGCATGTTGGACGGTGAGCGCGGGGCCGATGCGGCGCTGGTGCGGGGGCGGCGGCTGCTGATCGGGCTGTTGTTCTTCGGCACGATCATCAACTACATCGACCGCCAGGTCCTCTCGCTGCTCAAGCCGACGATCGAGGCGGCTTATGGCTGGGGCGACGCCGAGTTCGCCCATTTCGCTGCAGTGTCACAGCTTTCGGCGGCGCTCGCGCTGATTTTCGTCGGCTGGCTGATCGACCGTTTCGGGGTCAAGCTGGCCTACGGCACCGCGGTCGCGCTGTGGAGCGTCGCGGGGATGGCCCATGCGGTCGCCGCCACGGTCGGCCAGTTCGTCGCCGCGCGTGCGGCGCTGGTCGCGTTCGAATCGGTCAACACCCCCGCGGCGGTCAAGTCGGCGGCGCAGTTCCTGCCGCTGCGGCAGCGCTCGATGGCGATGGGGATCGTCAACACCGCGCCCAACATCGGCAACATCCTAGCCCCGCTGACCGTGATCCCCTTCGCGGTCGCATTCGGCTGGCGGGCGGCGTTCATCGTCACCGGGCTGCTCGGCTTTATCTGGCTCGCGGCGTGGATCGTCGGCGTGCGCAAGCTCCAGCCGCTGCCGCGCGCAGCGGGTGCCGAGCAGGGTCGCCCGGCGGTGGGCGAGGCGCTGGCCGACCGCAAGACCTGGGCGATCGCCGGAGCCAAGGCGATCACCGACATGTTCTGGTGGTTCTTTACTTTCTGGCTGCCCGACCTGTTCCACAAGGTGTTCAACCTCAGCCAGTCCGAGCTGATCGGGCCGACCGCGCTGGCCTTCTCGCTCGCCGCGGTCGGCGCGCTGTCGGGCGGCTACCTGTTCCCGGCGCTGCTCGCCCGCGGGCGCAGCGTCAATGCCGCGCGCAAAACCGCGATGCTGGTATTCGCGCTGGTCATCCTGCCGATCCCGCTTGCGCTGACTGCGGGCAGCCCGTGGATTGCCGCGGGGATCATCGGCATGGCGCTGTTCGCGCACCAGGGCTTCTCGACCAACATCTTCGGCTTCGCCGCCGACGCGGTCCCGGCGAGCCGGGTGGCGACGGTGATGGCGATCGGCGCGATCGCGGGCAACGTCGCCGGGTTCGGGATCCAGGAAGTCACCGGGCGGCTTCTGGTCGGCGGCTATGGCTACCAGCCGCTGTTCGTCGCCGCGGCGGTGGCTTACCTGCTCGCGCTCGCGTGGATCCACCTGCTGGTCCCGCGGATCGTCGCCGAGGACGACGAGTAGCTCAAACCACGGAAAAGGCCCCGACATCTTGCGATGCCGGGGCCTCTACGACCCGCCAGGCGCGGGCTTGTCGGCTCAGAAGTTGAACTTGCCGGTGACACCCCAGTAGCGATCCGCATCGCGCGGGATCTGGTAGCGGTAGCTGCCCCCCGGGCCGCCGTTGATGATCGCCGCGGCGTATTCCTGGTCGAATAGGTTGCGGACCTGGGCGGTAATCTTCCAGCGGTCGTCGCTGTCGCCGATCCCGATCGAGACGTTGACCAGGCCGTAAGCCGGGATCGTCCCGAGGCGGCGCTGGTCGGCATTGGCCGAGAACAGCGAAAGCTGCTTCGACTGGAAGTTGCCCTGCGCGCCCATGAAGAAGTCGATCCCGCTGCCGCGCACGCGGTAATCCATCGCCAGCGAGCCCTTCCATTCGGGCGCGTAGCCGAGCGAAGTGCCCGACGGGATCACCGCGGTGCTCGCCGCGCCGGGCGCGACCAGGAACGCATCGACCCGCGCCTTGGTATAGGCAAGACCGCCCGTGATGTTGAAATCGTCGAACGGCCGCCAGTTGAGGTCGGCCTCGATCCCGCGGGTCGAAATCTCGCCGGCGTTGGTGAAGCGGGTGACTACCACGCCCGCGACCAGATCGGGATTGTTCGCCTGGAAGTTGTGATACTTGGCGAAGAACATCCCGATGTTGAAGGTCATCCGCCCATCGAGGAAGGTGTTCTTGAGCCCGATCTCATAGGCGTCCGACGTTTCCGGCGAAATCGTGTTGGTGCCGGTGGAAGTCAGGTTGAAGAAGATGTTGTAGGCCGGGCCCTTGTAGCCGCGGGTGTAGCTCATGTAGCCCATCGTGTCGGGCGAGAGGTCCGCCTGCAGCGCCAGCTTGCCCGAGAGGTTGTCGTTCGAGGTGCTGGTGCGGAAGTATTGCCCGTTGGTCGCGGCGAGCGAGGTTTGCAGCGCGGTGGTCGGCGAAACGCCGCTGTTCACCGCGGCGACGTAGGCGTTGTAGACGCCCTGGTCGAAGTTGGGCTGGATGCCCGGCGCGGCCTGCGGAATGCCGCCGCTCACGGCGAGCCCGGTGGAGACGCGCTTGTGGAATACCGAGAGGTCGTCGTTGCTCCAGCGCAGTCCGCCGATCAGCCGAACGGTCTCGCTCACCCGCAGTGTCGCCTGGCCGAACACCGCCAGGTTTTCGAAGGCGGAGCCGAAATCGGCGGTGCCCGAGGGCGTGGTCGAGGGATTGGCGTTGGCGCTGCCGCAGGGGATCAGCGCGGTCGTCGGCGCGCCAACGACGGCGGTGCAGACGATGTCGTTGCGGGTGAAGATGCGGCGCGAATTGGCCTTCGAATAGAACCCGCCGAGCACGTAGGACAGCGTCTGATCGGCCGGCGAGGTAATCCGCAGTTCCTGGGTGAAGGTGTCGGTAGTCTGCGGGCCGTTGTCGTGGAGCTGGTTGAACCCGACATAGGCTCGGTCGAGCCAGTCGCCGTCGCGGATTTCGGTGTTGTCCCACTCGCGATAGGCGGTGATGCTGGTCAGGGTGTGATCGCCGATGCCGATATCGGCCTGCAGCGAGGCGCCCCAACCTTCCTCCCTGGTCGCGGTGATCAGGTCTTGCGAAACCGCCCGGGTGTTCGCGCCCATCGGGGTCGGCAGGACGGTGAAGGCGAGGCTGGTCGAAGGCGCGCCGGCGCCGGTCAGCGGGCCGGTGGCGATGATGTCGGCGCAGCAATCGTCGTCGTTCCTGTGATAGTCGGCGGCGAAATAGATGCGCAGGTCGTCCGATGGATCATAGAGCAGCTGGGCACGGGCGCCGTAGTGCTCGTAGCCGTTGACCCAGGTGCTGCGGGTCACGTTGCGGATGTTGCCGTCGTAGCTGCCGTAGAACCCGGTCACCCGGCCGGCAAGATCGGTGCCGAGCGGCAGGTTGACCGAAGCCTTGGCGCGGAATTCGTTGCGGTCGAAATAGCTCGCCTCCAGGGCGCCGCCGAATTCGTGCTTGGGCATCTGGGTGGTGACGTTGATCACCCCGGCCGATGCGTTCTTGCCGAACAGCGTGCCCTGCGGTCCGCGCAGCACTTCCATCTGGGCGATGTCGATGAGATCGCTGAACGCCTCGCCCGAACGGGCGTAGACGACGCCATCGACCACGGTCGAAACCGACGGTTCGCCGGCGATCGAGAAGGTCGCGGTGCCGACCCCGCGAAGGAAGATGGTCTGGTTGAGCGTGGTGCCCGACTTGAGGAAGTTGAGCGAGGGCACCAGCTGCGCGGCACTTTCGATGCTTGGGCGCGAGGTCTGGGCGATCTGGTCGCCCGACAGCACCGACACCGCGAGCGGCACGTCCTGGACGTTTTCCGAGCGCTTCTGCGCGGTGACGACGATGACGTTGGAGTCCTCGTCCTCGGCGGGGGTGTCCTGCGCCGCGGCGGGAGCGGCGATGGCCAATGCCGCAAGCGCCGCCAGCGGCAGCGCAGACGAAGCGCGAAGCAACGATTTCATTTCCAGTTTCCCTCCCTCGGACCGGGCGGCGTCGCTGCGCCGAACCGGATGCATGGCGCGGCTCGAGCCTTGTCCGCCCGACCGCCTGTGCAGATTGATTTGCGTCGTCCGCGCCGATATGTCAAGCGGTGTCATACGCGGCATTGTAGGGTTTAGGCGCGTCGAGGAGGGACAAAAGCAGGTGCAGGCCGGGTTTACGGCGAGCGAAGACGGCTTCGACCTGCACTTTGCGGGGCGGCTGGTGCTGCGCCACCGCCGCGGCAGTCCGGCGATCGCGCTGGCGCACGGCAACGCGGCGGTGACGATGTGCCGCGGCAACTTCGAAATCGCCGATTCGCCGAGCGCCCGGACCGTCCCCGCCGAAGCCCGCGTCGCGGCCGACAGCGTCGAGCTTCATGCCGAGGGGCGGGCAGTGGCGCGGCTCTCGCTGGTGGCCAGCCGGCTCGTGCTGACCGCGCTCGATCCGGCTCACGACCGGCTGTGGCTGCGTTTCCACGCCGAGCCGGGCGAAGCGGTGTGGGGCGGGGGCGAGCAGATGAGCTACCTTTCGCTCAATGGCCGGCGCTTTCCGATGTGGACCAGCGAGCCCGGGGTGGGCCGCGACAAGACCACTGCGCTGACCCGGGTGATGGACGAGACCGGGATGGCGGGCGGGGACTACTGGACCACCAACTATCCGCAGCCGACTTTCCTCACTTCGCGCTGGCTCGCGGTGCACCTCGACGCGAGCTGCTACAGTGTGCTCGATTTCACCGATCCGGCGCATCACGAAGTCGAAGTTTGGGCGGGCGAGGCCGGATTCGAACTGTTCGCCGCCGGCGGTCCTTGCGCGCTGGTCGGCGCGCTGGCCGAGCGGTTCGGGCGCCAGCCGCCGCTGCCCGACTGGGCGATCGGCGGCGCGATCGTCGGGCTTAAGGACGGGCTCGGCAGCTTCGAGCGGCTCGAGCGGTTCATCGCCGCGGGGGCGGCGGTCTCCGGGCTGTGGTGCGAGGACTGGGCGGGGGTGCGCGAAACCAGCTTCGGGCGGCGGCTGTTCTGGGACTGGCAGCGCAGCGAGGCGCGCTATCCCGATCTTCCCGGCCGGATCGCCGAACTCGAAGCGCGCGGCATCCGCTTCCTCGCCTACGCCAACCCCTACCTCGCCGACGACGGCGCGCTTTTCGACCAGGCGCGGGCCGGCGGTCATTTCTGCCTCAAGCTGGATTCGGACGAGACTTACCTCGTCGATTTCGGCGAGTTCGACTGCGGGGTGGTCGATTTCACCCGCCCCGAAACCCGCGAGTGGTTCGCCGAGCGCGTGCTCTGCCGCGAAATGCTCGACATCGGGGTGGCCGGGTGGATGGCCGATTTCGGCGAATACCTGCCGACCGACTTGCGCCTCGGCGACGGTTCGGACCCGATGGAGGCGCACAACCGCTGGCCGGTGCTCTGGGCCGAGGTCAATGCCCGCGCGTTCGAACTGCGTGGCCGATCCGGCGAGCCGCTGTTCTTCATGCGCGCCGGTTTCTCCGGGGTGCAGAAGCATTGCCCGCTGCTCTGGTCGGGCGATCAGTCGGTCGATTTCACCCGTCACGACGGGATCGGTACGGTGATCACCGGGGCGCTTTCGGCGGGGCTGGTCGGCAACGCCTACAGCCACTCGGACTGCGGCGGTTACACCTCGCTCCACGGCAACGTCCGCAGCGCCGAACTGCTCCACCGCTGGTGCGAGCTCGCCGCTTTTGCGCCTGTGATGCGCAGCCATGAGGGCAACCGCCCCGACGACAACCTGCAATACGATTCGACCCCGGCGCTGCTCGCCGATTTCGCCCGGTGGAGCCGGGTCCACGCGCACCTTGCGCCCTATGTTCGCCGGCTCTGCGACGAGGCCCAGGCGACGGGCCTGGCGGCGCAGCGGCCGCTGTTCCTGCACTATCCGGATGACGCAGGCCTGTGGGGCGTGCAGGACCAGTTCCTCTACGGGGCCGACCTGCTGGTCGCGCCGGTGATCGAGGAAGGGGCGGACATGCGCGAAGTGATCCTGCCGGGCGAGCAGCCGTGGCGGCACGTATGGTCGGGAAAGGATTTCGTCCCGGGCCGGCATGAAATCGCCGCGCCGCTCGGCCAGCCGCCGGTGTTCTACCGCCCCGGCAGCGCCTTCGCCGCGCTCTTCGCCGAACTCCCAGGGGTGCTCGGCCAATGACCGAGCGTTCGAACATCCGCGACGTCGCCGCGCGCGCCGGGGTGGCGGTCAAGACCGTCAGCCGCGTGCTCAACGGCCATCCCTACGTCAGCGCCGATACCAAGGCGCGCGTCGAGCAAGCGATGCAGGAGCTCGAATTCCGCCCCAGCGTCGCGGCGCGGATCCTTTCGGGCGCCAAGTCGAACCAGATTGCGCTGATTTACGACAATCACAGCCCCTACTACATGTTCCAGATCCAGACCGGGTGCTGGGAGCGCTGCCAGAAGGACGGCATTCGCCTGCTCGCCCAGCCGGTCGACGTGGCCGACCCGCGGGTCGGCGATCAGGTTCGCGGGCTGGTCACCGAAACCCACGTCGACGGGATCGTGCTGTCCTCGCCGGTGACCGACTGCGAGCCGGTGCTGCGCGCGCTCGACGCGCTCGACGTGCCGTTCGTGCGGATTTCGCCCGGGACCAACCGCGCTCTGACCAGCTCGGTGTTCATGGACGACACCCAGGCCGCCGACGACATGACCACCCACATCGTCAACCTCGGCCACCGCCGGATCGGCTTCATCAAGGGCCACCCCAACCACATGGCGAGCGACGAGCGGCTGTTCGGCTACCGCCGCGCGCTCGACCGCGCCGGGATCGCCTACGAGCCGAGCCTGGTCTGCGAGGGCGAGTTCGATTTCGACAGCGGGGTCCGCGCCGGGCGCGCGCTGCTCGACCTCGCCGACCCGCCGACCGCGATTTTCGCCGCCAACGACGACATGGCCGCGGGTGTGCTCGCGGTGGCGCACGACCGCGACATCGACCTGCCCGGCCAGCTTTCGGTCGCCGGGTTCGACGACACTACCCTGGCGCGCACGGTGTGGCCGCCGCTGACCACCATCCACCAGCCAATGTTCGACCTCGCGCACACCGCGACCGACCTGCTCATCGCCGGCGGCGACCTGACGCATCGCCGGCTCCCCCACCAACTGATCGAGCGCGCTTCGGTCGCGCCGCCACGCAGGATGCCTTCATGAGCCAATTGCCTTTGCCCCCCGCCGCCCGCCAGCTTGGCGCGAGCGGGATCGCGGTGTCCCCGATCGCCTGGGGGATGTGGCGTTTCGCCGAGAACGGGCGCGGTGCGGTCGAGGCGGCGCGGCTCGTCCACGCCGCGCTCGACGCCGGGATTACCCTGCTCGACACCGCCGACATCTACGGCTTCGACGGCGCGGGCGGGTTCGGCGACGCCGAAGCCCTGTTCGGCGAAGTGCTGGCGGCCGAGCCGGCGCTGCGCGGGCGGATGGTACTGGCGACCAAGGGCGGGATCATGCCGCCGCTGCCTTACGACCAGTCGCCCGCCTACCTTGCCGCCGCGATCGATGCCTCGCTGCGCCGCCTCCAGACCGAAACCATCGACCTTTGGCAGGTCCACCGTCCCGATATCCTTGCACGCCCGCAAGAAGTCGCCCGCGCGCTCGACAATGCGGTGGCCGCGGGCAAGGTTCGCGCGCTCGGTGTGTCCAATTTCACGCTGCACCAGATCGCCGCGCTCAACCAGTTCCTCGGCCACAAGCTGGTCGCCACCCAGCCCGAGATCAGTCCCTTGCGGATCGACTGCTTCGAAAACGGCGAACTCGATCAGGCGATGATGCTGGGGCTCACCCCGCTGGCCTGGTCGCCGCTGGGTGGCGGCAGGCTGGCCGCGCCAGCCGGGGAACGGCCACTGGCAGTTGCCGCAGCACTCGACGCGGTGGCAAGCGCGCAGGGCGTTTCGCGCACCGTCGCAGCCTACAGCTGGCTGATCGCGCACCCCGCGGGGATCGTCCCGATCGTCGGCTCGCAGAACGCCGAGCGCATCGCCGAAGCGGCGCAGGCGCTGAGCGTGCGGTGGACTCGGGAAGACTGGTACGCGGTGCTCGTCGCCGCGCGAGGGGAGCCTCTGCCATGACCCAACAATGCGAAGTCGCGTGGTTTTCCGCGCTGTGCGACGACGACTACGAATTCCTTGGCGTGTCCGATCCGCGGCTCCAGTCGAGCTGGGAGCACTGCCGAAACATCGTGCTCGCCGCCGAAAAGGGCGGGTTCGACAACATCCTCCTGCCTTCGGGCTATCAACTCGGGCTGGACACCACCGTGTTCGCCGCGGCGATCGCCCCGTTCCTGCGGCGGCTGAAGCTGCTGTGGGCGACCCGCATCGGCGAGGACTGGCCCCCCCAGCTCGCCCGCCGGATTGCCACGCTCGATCGGATTCTCGGCCCCGACGTGCGCGGGCGCGGGCGGCTCAACGTCAACATCATCTCCTCCGACATGCCCGGCGAGAAGATGGAGAGTGCACCGCGCTATCGCCGCACCACCGAGGCGATCAAGATCGTCCGCGCGCTGCTCGACGGCCAGTCGCTCGATCACCAGGGCGAGTTCTGGCAGATGAAGCTCGATCCGCCGCGGATGACCACGCTCGAGGGGGCCGCCCCGGCGTTTTATTTCGGCGGACTCAGCGAGGACGCGCGCCAATGCGCCGCGGAGGGCTGCGATGTGTACCTGATGTGGCCCGATACCTTGCCTAAGGTGCGCGAGCTGATCGCCGACATGACCGCGCGCGCGGCGAAATTCGGGCGCAAGCTCAAGTTCGGCTACCGGGTGCACGTGATCGTCCGCGAGACAGAGGACGAGGCGCGCGCCTATGCCGACCGGCTGCTCTCCAAGCTCGATGCCGCGACCGGCGAGGCGATCCGGGCGAAATCGCTCGACACGGCCTCGACCGGGGTTGCGCGCCAGGCCGAGCTGCGCGGCGCGGCGGACGGCGACGGCTTCGTCGAGGATAACCTTTGGACCGGGATCGGCCGCGCCCGCTCGGGCTGCGGCGCGGCGGTGGTCGGCGATCCCGATCAGGTCCTCGCCAAGCTGCGCGCCTACCAGGCCGAGGGGATCGAAGCCTTCATCCTCTCGGGCTACCCCCACGCGGCCGAGGCCGACCTGGTCAGCCGCCACGTGCTGCCGAAACTCGACCACGCTCCGCTCGTCTTCTAGGCGTACGGCATGGCGGAGCCTGCGCCCCTTTACGACCTCGCGATCGTCGGCGGCGGGATCAACGGCGCGGGGATCGCCCGCGACGCCGCGGGGCGCGGTGCAAAAGTGCTGCTGCTCGAGGCGCGCGATCTCGCCAGCGGCACGTCCTCGGCCTCGACCAAGCTGATCCACGGCGGCTTGCGCTACCTCGAGCACTACGAGTTCGGCCTGGTGCGCGAATCGCTGTCCGAGCGCGAGCGGCTGTGGGCGATCGCTCCGCACATCATCCATCCGCTGCGTTTCGTCCTGCCCCATGTGAAGGGGCTGCGGCCGCGCTGGCTGCTGCGGCTCGGGCTGCTGCTCTACGACCATATCGGCGGGCGCAAGCGGCTTCCCGCGACGCAGTCGATCCGGCTCGCGCGGCATCCCGCCGGTGCCCCGCTCAGGCCCGAATTCGACCACGCCTTCGTCTATTCCGACGGCTGGGCCGACGATGCCCGGCTGGTGGTGCTCAACGCCCGCGACGCCGCGGATCGCGGCGCCGAAGTGCGCACCCGCTGCCCGGTCACCGCGCTGCGCCGCGATGGCGAAGTGTGGTGCATCGCGACCCCGGCGGGCGAATTCGCCGCGCGCGCCGTGATCAACGCCGCGGGGCCGGCGGTGCTCGACCTCCTCCACCTCGCCGGCGAGGACACCGCCAAGCGCGTCCGCCTGGTGCGCGGCTCGCACATCGTCGTGCCCGCGCTGTTCGACCACGCTTTCGCCTATTTCTTCCAGCTTCCCGACGGGCGGATTTTCTTCGCAATCCCCTACGAGCGCGATTTCACCCTGATCGGCACCACCGACCGCGACCATACCGGCGGGCTCGACCATCTCGCCGCGAGCGCGGAGGAGATCGCCTACCTGTGCGACGGGGCGAGCCGCTTTTTCCGCCGTGCGATCGCCCCGGCCGACGTGGTCTGGAGCTTTGCCGGGGTCCGCCCACTGATCGACGACGGCTCGGGGCGGCCCGAAGCGGCGACGCGCGGCTACCGCTTCGAGCTCTCTCCGGAAGCGGAAGGCGCGCCGCTGCTCAGCGTGTTCGGGGGCAAGATCACGACCTACCGCCGGCTCGCCGAAGAGGCGGTCGATCTGCTCGGCGAACGGCTGGCGGCGGTGCGCGGCGCAGGCTGGACCGGCGCTGCGGCACTGCCCGGCGGCGATTTCGCGGTCGACGGGTTTGCAGCGCTCGAGGCCCGCTGGCAGGCGCGCTATCCGTTCCTCGAACCGGCCTGGACCGCACGATTGGCGCACGCTTACGGCACGCTGCTCGGCGAAGTGCTGGGCGAAGCCGCGGCGCTTGCCGACTGCGGGCGTCACTTCGGCCATGGCCTGACCGAGCGCGAAGTACGCTACCTCGCCGCGCGCGAGTGGGCGGTGAGCGCGGACGACGTGCTGTGGCGGCGGACCAAGCTCGGGCTGCGGCTGTCGCCCGAGGAAGCTGACGAACTTGGTCAATTCCTCGTCGGGATCAGCCCGTGCGATTGTCGCTGAGAATGGCACCGGCCGCGGCGAGTTCGGCCTCATGGCCCGCTTCACGCCAAGGCTCGGCCACCGCCTCGGCTTCCCACTGCCGCATCGCCGAGTGCGTCAGCGCGAGCCCGACCCACTCGAGCCCGCACCCGACGTCGATCCCATAGGTCCGCGCCCGAAACGCCACCGGGGCGAAGAAGGCATCGAGCGCGGTAAAGTCCGGTCCCGCCAGCCAGGGTCCGCCGAAGCGGTCGAGCCCCTCTTCGAACAGCTCGCGCACCCGCGCAATGTCGCGGCGCAAGGCGGCGGACATCGGCCGGGGCCGGACCCGCACCCCGACGTTCATCGGGCAATCGCCGCGCAGCGCCGAAAATCCGCCGTGCATTTCGCAAACGCCGCTTTGGGCAAATGCGCGCGCAGCTTCGTCCTGCGGCCACACCCCGTGATGGCGCTCGGCGAGATAGAGCGCGATCCCGAGCGAATCCCACACAGTGCGTTCGCCGTCGAGCAGGACGGGAACCAGTCCGGAGGGCGAGAAGGCTCGGAACACGTCGTAGTTCACCGGTTGCGTGAAAGGCTCGATTCGGTCCTCGAATGCGATGTTCAAGGCCTTCATCAGCACCCATGGGCGCAGGCTCCAGCTCGAATAGTTCCGGTTGGCGGTGATCAGGGTGTAGGCCATGCCGTAGCGTAACCGTTCGGTGGCGGTCGCGAAACCGCCAAAACCCTTGCCGCGGGCGCGCGGCTGCGCCACTCTGGCGCGCTGAGACGGCCCGCCAGGCGGCCGCCCGGGAGAGCCACGATGAACGTCGAATTCAGCCCGGAAGACCTCGCCTTCCAGCAGGAAGTGCGCGCCTTCATCGCCGAAAACTATCCCAAGGAGCTGCGCGGCAAGCAGGATGAGGGCGACGAGCTCGGCAAGGAAGATTTCCTCAGCTGGCACCGCGTGCTGGCGAAGAAGGGCTGGGTCGCCCCGGCCTGGCCGGTCGAATACGGCGGCACCGGGTGGAGCTCGACCCAGCGCTTCATCTTCTCCGAAGAAACCGCGCGCGCCGATTGCATCCGGCTGCTCCCCTTCGGGCTCGCGATGGTCGGCCCGGTGATCTACACCTTCGGCACGCCCGAGCAGAAGGCGCACTTCCTCCCCCGGATCCTCTCGGGCGAGGACTGGTGGTGCCAGGGCTATTCCGAGCCGGGCGCCGGGTCGGACCTTGCCAGCGTGCGGACCAAGGCGGCGCGCGACGGCGACGACTACATTGTCGACGGCCAGAAGACCTGGACCACGCTCGCCCAGCACGCCGACTGGGGCTTCTTCCTCGTCCGCACCGATCCCGAGGCCAAGCAGCAGGAAGGGATCAGCTTCCTCCTCATCGACATGAAATCGCCGGGGATCGAGGTCCGTCCGATCATCACGCTGGGCGGCGAGCACGAGGTCAACGAGGTGTTCCTCGACTCTGTCCGGGTGCCGGTGGCGAACCGCGTGTTCGAGGAGAACAAGGGCTGGACCTGCGCCAAGTTTCTGCTCGCGCACGAGCGCATGGGGATCGCCGGGATCGCCGGATCGAAGCGCGGGGTCGAGCGGATCAAGGCGATCGCCACCAGCGAGATGGACGGCGACAAGCCGCTGCTCGCCAACCCGTTCTTCCGCCGCAAAGTCGCCGAGCTCGAGATGGACCTGACCGCGCTCGAATACACCGAGCTGCGTAGCCTGGCGGCGGGCAAGCCGCCGGGGGCGGAAAGCTCGCTGCTCAAGATCAAGGGCTCGGAAATCCAGCAGCGCCTCACCGAGCTCGCGCTCGAGGCGGCGGGGCACTACGGCGCGCCCTATTTCCGCGGGTTTGGTGAGGGCGACAACGAGCACCCGATCGGTCCCGACTGGGCGCAGCGCACCGCGCCGACCTATTTCAACGCGCGCAAGACCACGATTTACGGCGGCTCGAACGAGATCCAGCGCGGGATCATCGCCAAGATGGTGCTGGGGCTCTAGCCATGGACCTGAGCTTCACCGAAACCCAGGACATGCTGCGCGAGACGCTCGCGCGGTTCCTCGCCGACAACTACGGCTTCGAAGCCCGCCAGAAGATGATCGCCAGCGACGAAGGGCGCGATCCGGGCATCTGGCGCGCGCTCTCGCAGGAACTCGGGCTGACCAGCGCTCCCTTCGCAGAAGCCCATGGCGGGATGGACGGCGGGGCCATCGAAAACATGATCATGATGGAGGAGCTGGGCAAGGTCATCGCAATCGAGCCATGGCTGCAGACAGTGGTGATCGGCGGCGGCGCGCTCAAGGCGGCAGGGGGTGCGCTGGCGGACGAAGTCATTCCCCAGATCGTCGGCGGCGCGGCGGTGATCGCCTTCGCCTATGCCGAACCGCAGGGGCGCTACAACCTCGCCGACATCGCCACCAGCGCGAAGGCCGATGGCGGAGGCTATGTGCTCAACGGGCACAAGGGCGTGGTCTATGCCGCGCCCTGGGCGACGCACCTCCTGGTCACCGCGCGCACCGGCGGCAGCCGGCGCGAGCGCGCCGGGGTCGAGCTGTTCCTGGTCGACGCCAATGCCCCCGGGATCACCCGGAGAGATTACCCCACCGTCGACGGTTTCCGCGCTTCCGAAGTCTATTTCGAAAACGTCGCCGTGCCCGGCGAAGCGTTGCTTCCCGGCGGGATCGAGCTGATCGAGCGGGTGGTCGACGAGGCCACCGTCGCGATCTGCGCCGAGGCCAGCGGGATCGCCGCCAAGCTGGTCGAGGGCACGATCGACTACACCAAGCAGCGCAAGCAGTTCGGGGTGCCGATCGCCAAGTTCCAGGTGCTCCAGCACCGGATGAGCGACATGTTCGGCGAGGCCGAGCAGATCAAGTCGATGGCGCTGATGGGGACGCTCAAGCTCGACGATCCGGCCGCGGCGCGCAAGGCCGCGGTCAGCCTGGCCAAGGCCAAGACCGGGCGCGGGCTCAGGTTCGTTGGTCAGAACGCGATCCAGACCCACGGCGGGATCGGGATCACCCAGGAGCTGGCGATTGGCCACTACTTCAAGCGCGCGACGATGATCGAGAGCCAGTTCGGCTCGGCCGACCATCATTTGGAGCGGTATGAGGCGCTGACGCTTCCGGCCTAACTCGGTCCTGTTTGGTTTGAAGGCGGAAGCCCTTCCCCATTGGGGAAGGGTTGGGATGGGGGTTCTGCCCTCTCGGGCGGGGGAGCCCCCACCCCAACCCCTCCCCGACGGGGAGGGGCAGTTCTGCACAAACAGGTCGGGCTCTAAAGTTTGACGAGCGCCGCCTGCCATCCCGCGAGCCGCGCATCGCGGGTCGCCGCATCCATCGCCGGCTCGAACCGTTCGACCTCAGGCAGCATCGCCTTGGCCGCTTCAAGGCTGGGGTAAAACCCGCAGCCGACCGCCGCCAGCATCGCCGCCCCGCGCGCGGTGGTTTCGATGTCGCGGGGGCGCTCGCAGGTGACGCCGAGTACGTCGGCGAGGTCCTGGGCGAGCCAGTCGTTGCCGCTCATCCCGCCGTCGATGCGGAGCAGCGACCAGTCGGCCCCGTCGGCGGCGTAGGCGGCCTTGAGATCGTGGCACTGGTGCGCCATCGATTCGAGCGCGGCGCGGACCACGTGAGCCTTGGTCGCGGCGAAGCTCAGGCCGGAGATGCTGCCGCGCGCCTCGGGCAGCCAGTGTGGCGCGCCGAGGCCGGAGAGCGCGGGCATGAAGGTCACCCCGGCGCTGTCGGGGACGGCGCGGGCGAAGGCCTCGCTCTGGCTCGCCGCGTCGACCAGTCCCAGGTTGTCGCGTAGCCATTTGATCACGCTGCCCGCCGCAAAGATCGAGCCTTCGAGCGCGTAGAGCCGCTCGCCCGCGACTTCGGTCAGCACCGTGCCGAGCAGGCGGTTCTGCGAGGCGGGGATCGTGGTCCCCATGTTGGCGAGGATGAAGGCGCCGGTGCCGAAGGTGGCCTTGCTTTCGCCCGGGGCGAGGCAACCCTGGCCGATGGTCGCAGCTTGCTGGTCGCCCGCCATGCCGGTTATCGGGATCGCCGCTCCGAACACGTCGGTCGCGGTAACTCCGAGATCGCCGGCGCAGGCTACAATCTCCGCAAGCGCGCCGCGCGGCACCCCGAACAGGCCGAGCAGTTCGGAGTCCCAGTCGCGCCCGTCGAGCGCCATCAGCGCGGTGCGGCTGGCGTTGCTCGCATCGCTGACGTGACGCCCGCCGGTGAGATGCCACACCAGCCAGGTCTCGATCGTACCGAAAGCGAGCCGATCGCCCAGCGCCGCCACTTCGGGCAGGTTGTCGAGCAGCTGGCGCAGCTTGCTCCCGCTGAAATAGGGGTCGAGCAGCAGCCCGGTGCGCGCCTGGACCATCGGCTCGTGCCCGGCCTGCTTGAGGCTCTCGCAGAATTCGGCGGTGCGGCGGTCCTGCCAGACAATCGCCCGGCCGATGGCGCGGCCGCTGGACTTGTCCCAGGCGACCACGGTTTCGCGCTGGTTGGTGATCCCGATCCCGGCGATGCGTTCCGCGCCGCCGGCCTTGGCAATAACCTCGCGCGCGCAGGCCAGCGTTTTGTCGAGGATTTCATGCGGATCGTGCTCGACCCAGCCCGGCTTCGGGTAAAACTGCTCGAGCGGCGCCTGCGCCACCGCGCCGAGCGTCCCGTCCGGGGAATAGAGCATCGCCCGGGTCGAAGTGGTGCCCTCGTCGAGCACCAGCAGGTACTTCTCGCTCATCTCCCATCCCTTGCCGAACCGTGCCCGCGGGGCAAGCTATGCGGCACTTGCCGGGCGCAGCGCAAGGCTGGGAAGCAGGCGGGAAAGGGTGGACCTGCCGTCGTGCGGAGGGAGGGCACTCCGGAACTACCGGACACGACAGGCCCGCACGGGGAAACCCCGCGGCAGGCGCGAAGTTCCGCTTGCCGCTCAGCTAGCGCCGGCGCCTGCCTGTGCGGCCACGGCCAGCCCGTCGCCCTCGCGCCGGAACAGCAGCGCCTGGCCGATCGTCGCCGCGAGCACCTCGGCGTCGAACGGCTTGGTGATCAGGTAGGTCGGCTCGGGCCGCTCGCCGGTGAGCAGGCGTTCGGGATAGGCGGTGACGAAGATCACCGGAACGTCGATGCTTTCGAGGATTTCGCGCACCGCTTCGATCCCGTTCGAGCCGTCGGCGAGGCTGATGTCGGCGAGTACCAGCTCGGGCCGCTTGGCGCGCGCCAGCTCGACCGCTTCGGCGTGGGTCGTGGCGATGCCCGAGACGGTGTGGCCGAGTTCTTCGACGATCGAGCGGATATGCAGCGCGATGATCGGCTCGTCCTCGATGATCAGCGCTTCGCAGGCCAGTTCCGCCGCGATGGCCTCGCGCGCGGTGGTCAGCGCGGCGGCGACCTCGCCCGCCGGCATATCGACGATTTCGGCGATTTCGTCGGCGCTAAAGCGCTCGACCGCGCTGAGCATCAGGACGCTGCGCGCGCGCTCGTCGAGCCGCGCGGTCGGGCGGGCTGAGGCGAGTCCGTCGCCGGCGGGCTGCCACAGTTTGTGGAAGATTCGGTATAGTTCGAGGCGGGCGGGACGGTCGGTGTCGAACTCGCCCGGCGAATGGAGCAGCGCCTCGAGCACCTCGCGCACCGCAGCGTCGCCGAGCGCCTGTGAGCCGGTTATGGCGCGCGCATAGCGACGCAGATACGGCAGCTCAGGGCCGAGAATCGAGCGTAATGTCATGATTGAGTGCCTCCGTGCCCATCATAACGCGATAACGAAAAAATGGTTCCCGTCCGGGGAACAATAGGGAACCGGATGGGTTGACGGCTTGGGCTATCTTGCCGAAGCGCGCAAGCAGGCGTGTTCCGACTGAGGGGTAACGGTGCGAAACGGGAACCGGCAAAGTCCGCTGATGGCGGCGGACGAAAACAATTCGGACATCGGCGGGGGTTCGAGCCGGCGTGCGCCGGGCAAACGGAGTGACGACGAGACCGCTATGCGCAGGCCCGATCCCATTGCAGCAGCGCTGCGGCGCTTGCACGACGAGGTCGTGGCCGAACCCCTGCCCGCCGACTTCCTCGAAATGCTCGACCGCATCGACGAGAAACGGAGCGACGGCGAGTGACGGCCGAGCCGTCGCCGGTGGCGGACGATTTCGACGACGGGGCCTTCAAACAGCTCCTGGTCGATATCATCCGCCCGCTTCGCGCCTTCGCCCGCGGCCTGTGCGCGCAGCGCGACCTCGCCGACGACATGGTCCAGGAAGCGATGATGCGCGCGTGGAGCGCGCGGCGCAGTTTCACCCCCGGAACCAATTTCCGCGCGTGGATCTTCATGATCCTGCGCAACCAGTATTACACGACGCTGCGCAAGAACTCGCGGATCGTCGCCTGGGATCCCGAAGCGGCCGAACGGCTACTGGTCTCGCCGCCCTCGCAGCACGCCGGGATCGAGGTCAACGATGTGGCCAAGGCGCTGCAGCAGGTCACGCCCGAACAGCGCGAGGTGCTGCTGCTGATCGGCGCCAACGGCCTGTCCTATGAGGAAGCCGCGGAAATCATGGGCTGCGCGGTGGGCACGATCAAGAGCCGGCTGGCGCGCGGGCGCGCCGCGCTCTCGGCGCTGATCGAGGGTCCGGCCGAGGTCGCCGGCGACCTCGCTCCCGCGGCAAGGGCGCCGTGAGACCCAAGCGGATCATCGAAAATCCTGGCCTCAGCCGAGGCCTGATCGTCGCGGTTATCGCCGCGCTCCTCCCCGTCGCTGTGCTCAGCCTGATCCAGGCGCTGTCGGCGCGCGAATACGCCAACCAGCTGATCCGCGAACGGCTGGTGGCGAGCGCGGCGGCCTCGGCCCAGGCCGAGCGCGAGGTGTTCAACCGAGCGCAGCGCGTGGTCGCCGCCTATGCGCGCGATCCCGATGTGCTCGGCGTCACCGCCGGGTGCAGCGTGGCGCTCGGCCGATGGTACGATCGCAGCGCGCGGGCCCCGATCGTCAGCCTTTACCGTTGGGACGCGCAGGGCAAGGTGCTGTGCGGCGCCGACGGCCATGCCGCGGGATCGGTCACCCCCAATCTTCCGCCCGAATGGTGGGACGCGCAGCGCGACGGCAAGTTCAGGATCAGCCCGCCGTTCCTCGCCCAACCCGAGAACGTGCGCGCGATCGCGGCGATCCAGCCGCTGCGCGCCGCCAGCGGACAACCGGCCGGCGCAATCACCGCGCGGATCGACCTGACCTCGCTCGAGCGGGGGCTGCGCGACAGCCGCCTGTCGCGCGAAGCGGTCGCGATCATCGTCAACGCCCGGGGCGATCCGGTCATCGCCAGCGGACGGACTCCGTTCGAGCGGTTCCCGGTCGCCGCGGCGCTCGGCAAGGCGGTTCGGCTGAGCGGGCTGGGCGAATGGCTCTATAGCGCCTCGCCGCTGGTCGAAGGCCAGCTCTACCTGGTCTATGCCGAACCGGGGCTGCCGATCTTCGCGACCACCCGCAACCACCTCTACGTCAGCCTCGCGGTGCCGCTGCTGGCGGTGATCCTGGGCAGCATGGCGCTGTGGCTGGCGGTGCGGCGGCTGGTGATCCGCTGGCTGCGCGAGCTTACCGGGGTGGCCGATTCGCTGCGCCGCGGCGACTATTCGGATCAACGCGAGCGCTTTGCCAAGGCCCCGGGCGAACTCGCCCAGCTGGGCGAAGATCTCCACGACATGGCCGACGCGATCCGCCGCCGCGACGACAGCCTGACCGCCGCCGCCGACCGCAATCTCGCGCTCGCGCGCGAGGTCAACCACCGGGTCAAGAACAACCTCCAGATCGTAGTCAGCCTGATTTCGATGCAGCGCGCCAACATTCGCGACGAAGCGGCCAAACTCGCGCTCGAGCAGACCCGCGCGCGGGTCGCCGGGATCGGGCTGATCCACCAGTTGCTCTACGACGAGGAGCCCGGCGAACTCGGGCAGGTCGATATGTCCCGGCTGATGTCCGGATTGTGCGAACAGTTCACCAACGATTTCGACGCCGCGCGCGCCGATCTCGAATGCGAAGCGGGCGAGGGCGCGGTCCCGATCGACCAGGCGGTGCCGCTCACTCTGTTCATCATCGAGGCGGTGACCAACGCATACCGCCACGGCTTTCCCAAGGACCGCCGCGGCCGCATCCGTGTCGAACTGCGCCGCGAGGGCGATACCGGCTGCGTCTCGGTCCGCGACGACGGCATCGGCTACGATCGGGACACGGCCGGAATGACCACCGGTGTCGCTCTGATGCAAGCCTATGCTGTCCAGCTCCACGGCGAAATGAAGCTCGAGACCGAGCCCGGCGGCGGGGTCGCGCTCGAGCTACGCTTCCCGATCAAAGCGGGCGAAGGCTGAACCGGGGCGCTCGGCCGGATCGGCCACCGCTTCGATCGCCGCGGCGACCCGCTCGCGCCGGGCGCGGGGCAGCAGGGTCATCGCCAGGATGAACGCAGCGAGCGCCAGGCACAGCGCGTTGGGCACGATCAGCGCCCAATCGCCGCGCAGCGCGCCGTAGCCCAGCCATAGCGCGAAAGCGGCGACGGTCAGCGCGTACATCGCCGGCGAAATCGCGCGGACGTCGCGGGTGCGGATCACCGTCCAGGCCTGCGGGACGAAGCTGACGGTCGAGGCGAGCGCGGCGAGCGCGCCGATCGCGGTGGCCAGCGAGAGTGTGGTCATGCCGCTGCGCTCCTTGCCCGGTTCGCTGGTTAGAACCGCGTCCGCGCGTCGGCGTTCCGGCGCTAGGCGCGCGGCAGGCGCTGGCGCTTGCTCCCCCAGGCGCTCAGCTGCTTGCTCCGGGCGCGGCGGAGCAGCGCGGCAAGGTCGGTCATGGCGAAGCGGTCGGCGCGGTCGGTCGCCTCGAGCTCGGTCCAGCTCAGCGGGGCGGCGACCGGCGCACCCGCGCGGGCGCGGACGGTCCACGGCATTACCGCGGTCGCCCCGCGCTGGTTGCGCAGGTAATCGAGGAAGATCCGCCCCTTGCGCTCGACCTTGCGGATGTTGGCGGTGAACAGCTCGGGCCGCGCCGCGGCGAGCGCGCGGGCGAAGCGCTCGCACCAGTCGGCGACTTCGGGCCAGTCGCGGCGCGCGTCGAGCAGCGCGATCACATGGATGCCTTTGCCGCCCGAGAGCATCGGGTCGGAGGTGAGCCCGAGCGCCGCCAGCTCGTCGCGGATGACAACCGCCGCGCGGCGCACATCGGCGAAATCGAGCCCTTCGTCGGGGTCGAGGTCGAACACGATCCGGTCGGGGCGCTCGAGCGCGGCGACGCGCGAGCCCCAGCCATGGAATTCGATCGTCCCCATCTGGACGCAGGCGAGTAGCCCCGCGGCGCTATCGACATAAAGGTAGTCCTCGACCCCGCCATCCTTCTCGCGCACCGGAACGTGTTTGACCGCGTCGCCGAAACTCCCCGAATCGTGCTTCTGGAAAAAGCACTTCTTGGCCCTGCCCTGCGGGCAGCGGACCAGGCTGATCGGGCGATCGGCGGCGCAGCGGAGGATCGGCTCGGCCATCGCGGCGTAGTAATCGGCGAGCTGGCCCTTGGCGATCTTCGCCTCGGGATAGATCACCCGGCTGGGGTTGGTGATCGCGATCCCGAGTTCGGCGGGTGTGGCGTTCTGCACGGCTTGCTCCAGTTCGATTTCGGCCGCGGGCTTGTCCTCGCGCAGGCCAAGGAAGCTTGGATGGCGCAGCACCCCGCCCTCGCCGAGCGGCGCGGTGGTCTCGGTGAAGGCGATCTCGGCGACCAGCTCGGGGCGGACCCAATGCGCGCGCCGCGCGGCCTCGCGCGGGACGGCGAGCGGCGGGGTCTTGCGCTCGCGACGTTCGAGCTTGGCCAGCAGCTCGGCGATGGTGCGCTGGGAGAACCCGGTGCCGACCTTGCCGGCATAGTGGAGCGCGCCGCCGATCCGCGTCGCCAGCAGCAGCGAGCGGAAACCCCGTCCGCGCTCGCTTTCGCTCCAGCCGACCACCACGAACTCCTGCCGCCGGGTGCATTTGACCTTGAGCCAGCTTTTCGAGCGCCGCCCGCGATAAGGCGCATCGGCGGCTTTCGAGACGATTCCTTCGTAGCCGCCCGCGCACAGCGTTTCGAACAACCGCTCGCCATCCGCGATGTCTTCGGCGAGGTGGATCGGCGGCTTCGCGCCGGCGAGCAAGGCCTGCAGCCGATCCTTGCGCGCGCGGTTGCCCAGTCCCGTCAGGTCCTCACCGGTGCATTCCAGCATGTCGAAGGCGAAGTACGCCAATGCCCCGTCGCTCTGGTCGATCGCTTGTTGCAGCCGCGAGAAACTCGGCCGGCCATCGGCGTCGAACGCCACCACCTCGCCGTCGATCAGCGCGCCTGGAAGGTCGAGCGCGGCAAAGGCCCTGGCGATGCCAGCGAAGCGCGCGGTCCAGTCGAGCCCGCTGCGGGTATAGACCCGCACATCTTCGCCCGCCGCGGCGATCAGGCAGCGATAACCGTCGTATTTGACCTCATGGAACCAGCCGTTGCCGGCCGGGACATGGTCGGCCAGCGTGGCCAGTTGCGGTGGGCGGAACGCGGGAGGCTTGGCGGCCACGGCTCAGGCGCGTTTGCGCGCGGGCACCTTGGCCTTGGACTTGGCCTTGGGTTTGCTTTCGGGCTTGGTCCCGCCGCCGACCGACTTCTTGAGCGCAGCCATCAGGTCGATGACGTTGCCGCTGCTCTTGGGCGGCGGCTCGTCCTCGGCCTCGATCTTGCGGCCCTTGCTCTTGAGCTTGCGCGCGATCAGCTCCCGCAGCGCATCGCCATAGCGGTTCTTGTAGTCGCCCGCGTCGAAGCTGCCGGTCTTGCGCTCGATCAGCGTGCTCGCGAGTTCGAGCAGGTCGGCGTCGGGCTTGCCCGTGCCGATCCCGCGAAAATAGGATTCGGCGCGGTTGAGCTCTTCGTCGTAGCGCAGCGTCTCGAGCACCATCCCGCGCCCGCACGGCTTGAGGCTGACGACATATTCGCGCCCGCGCATCGCCAATTGGCCGATCCCGATCTTTTTCGCAGCGCGCAGCGCCTCGCGCAGCACGACGAAAGCTTCCTCGGCCAGCTCGTCGGCGGGGACGACGTAGTAGGGCGTGTCGAAATAGATCGGATCGATATCCTCGGCGGCGACGAACTGGGTGAGCTCGAGCGTGCGCTTGCTTTCGAGCTTGACCGCTTGGAGCTCGTCGTCGTCGAGCAGGACGTAATTGCCCTTCGAGTATTCGTAGCCCTTGAGAATCTCGTCCGCGTCGATCGGGCCGATCCCGGTGACCACCTTTTCGTAGTGCACCGGCTTGCCCGAGGGTTCGTGAATCTGGCGGAACGCCACGTTCGCGGCGCGGCGGGTGGCCGAATAGATTTCGATCGGGATCGACACCAGCGCGAGCCTGATCTGTCCCTGCCAATAGGCCCGCGCCGCCATTGCCGCTCCTTGTTCACCAGTTTCGCGCGGGCCAACCGGCAAATGCGCTCGTTTGTTCCGGGATGCGACGAACCGCGCCGCGGCGGGGAACTCTGCGCGGCGCGGACGGGTTAGGCGGTTACCCGGAGATCGATTCGATGCCCCACAGCCACCAGCTCAAGATCCTCGACACCCTGATCGTCAGCGCCGGAACGGGCGTCGAGGGCTATCGCAGCGCGGCCTCGGAAACGAGCAACGCGGCGCTGCGCCTGCAATTCACCGATTGCGCGGAGGCGGCCGAAGACGTGCTGCTCGAACTCGAAACCCGGGTGCGCCAGCTCGGCGGCGAACCGGCCTGGGCGAGCGCGCCGGGCCCGTCCGCGCGGCGGCCCGGGCGGCGTTACTCGGTGTCGATGGGCGAACTCGCCCGGCGCCAGGCGGAGATCGCCCAGCGATTCGAACGCGCGCTCGCCAGCACCGGGCTCGACGCCGACACTCGCGCCGCGCTCAGCCTCGGCGTGGCCGTGTTCCGCGGCGGCAGGGAGGATGAGGGACCGCGCGCTTGAGCCTGCTGTTCATCGTCCTGGTCGGCGGCCTGCTTGGCTGGCTGGCCAGCCCCTCGATCCGCGGCGGTTCGAGCGAGGGCCGGGTGGGCGACGTCATGCTCGGCGCGGTCGGGGCGCTCGCCGGAGGCTTCGCGCTGACCCCGCTGCTGGGCAACGCCGCGCTCGCCGGTGACCGGATCACGCTCGCGGCATTGCTGGTGGCGCTGGCCGGGACGACTGTGACGATCGCCTTCGCCGCGGTTGCCCGGCGCAACCGCGCGCGTCAGAGGCGCATGAACCCGCCGACCAGCAGGAAGGCGAGCACCACCAGCACCAGGCCGACGATCAAGACATAGCGCACCACGTGCTCGATCGAGCCGCCGCGCGCATCGGTGGTCTGGACGTGAATCTCGGGTTCCGCCTCGGCGCTGTTTTCAAGCGCGATCTTCGCGTTCGAAACCTTGCGCACCTCGTCGGCGAGCCGCGCCTCGGTGTGCGAGTGCATCGGATCCGAAACGCTCATGCCCTCCTCCTCGGCCTTGAGCCGGTCGTCGAGATCGGCCTGCCACAGCGCGAGCAATTCGGCCTTGCGCTCGTCCGACAGGCTCGGATCGGCGAGAATTTCCTTGGGTCGGTCGTAGTCGCTGCGGGGATTGGGCACGGGCGCGCCGGGCTCGCCGGGGCGGCCGTCTGGATCGCTGGCGGTCATGGCTTGTTGCTCCTTTGTCGACCTACCAGCGAAACGGCGCGGGCCGGGCAAAGGTTCCGGCGGGAACGGGGCTCTGCGCCGCGCGTTGACCGGGCATGGCCGCTCCGCGCTTGCGATACGTCGATGGCGAGGAGCCCGGCTATACCCGGCGGCGGCGCGGCAAGGGCTGGCAGTATCTCACAGCGACCGGCCGTCCGGTCCGCTCGGCCGCGGTCATCGCTCGGCTCGAAGCACTCGCGCTGCCCCCGGCCTACAGCGACGCGTGGTACGCGCGCGACGCCGAAGCGCACCTCCAGGCGACCGGGATCGATGCCGATGGACGCAAGCAGTACCGCTACCACCCCGAGTTCCGCGCCGCGCGCGAGGACGACAAGTTCGCGCAATGCGCGGATTTCGGCGCGGCGCTGCCCGCGATCCGGCGCGCGGTCGAGCGCGACCTGGCGCGCCGCGATCTCGCCAAGGCGCGAGTGGTCGCGGCGGTGGTGCGCCTGCTCGACCGCGGCCAGGTGCGAGTCGGCAACGCGGCCTATGCTCGGCGCAACAAGAGTTTCGGGGCGACCACGCTGCGGAGCCGTCATGCCAGGGTCACCGCGCAGCGGGTATTGCTCGACTATGTCGGCAAGAGCGGGATCCGCCACCGCATCGGCATCGCCGACGCGCGGCTCGCGCGGGTGGTGCGGCGCTGCCGGGACCTGCCCGGACAGGAGCTGTTCCAGTATTGCGGGGCGGACGGCGAATTGCATCCGGTGAGTTCGCACGACGTCAACGACTGGCTCCGAGAGCACGGCGGAAACGGCTTCAGCGCCAAGCACTTCCGCACCTGGGGGGCGAGCGTGATCGCGTACGAAGCGCTGGCCCGGGCGCGCGGCGAGACGCGGCTGGGGCCGCTCCTCACCGAGGTCGCCGAGCGGCTCGGCAATACTCCGGCGGTGGCGCGCAAGAGCTATGTCCACCCGCGCGTGATCGAAGCCGCGCTCGACCCGCCGCCGCGCGACTGGCGGCTGCCGCGCGCAACCCGCTGGCTCAGCCGCGGCGAGCGCGGCCTGCTCGAATTCCTCCACGAAGCGGGTTGATCAGCGCCGGCTGCAAAAAAAGTTGCGGCATGCCGGAACCTTTCGCGGGGTCATCCATTTTCCACTTTGCCGGCTTGGGGTAGGTATCGCACCCCCCTCCCAATCGCAGCATCTGCTCCGAGCCGGCGAACACTCCTGCTGTTACTCCCCTCCCGTATGCGCAGCAGGCTTATCCTAGTCGATCCCGCTCTCCTTTAAGGCCCGCCGTCGGCGGGCCTTTCTTTATCTTCGGTTCGCCGCAGCGGGCCGGAACCGCCGGTGGAGGGCTGCGTTCACCAGTCACCCTTCACGCCCACATCCGGACCGACCATGACCTTCCAGCCGATCCGCCTGCGCTGCGCATTCCCGTTCGATCTCGCCCCGCCCCGTCACATCGCCCTGGTCGGCAATTTTCCCCCGCGCCGCTGCGGGCTGGCGACCTACACCCACGATAGCCGGGCGGCGCTGCTCGCGAGCGCGCCCGCGCCGCGGGTCGATCTCTACGCGATGGATGACGGCCGGGTCGGCGACTACGCCGGCGAGGTTGCGATGCTCGTCCCCGAAGCCGATCCCGCGGCTTACGCTCGCGCCGCCGACGCCATCGTCGCCAGCGGGGCAGAGGTGGCGTGGATCCAGCACGAGTTCGGGATATTCGGGGGCGAGGCCGGGGCGTACCTGCTGACCCTCGTCAACCGGCTCGACATCCCGCTGGTGGTCACCTTCCACACCGTCCTCGAACGCCCAACGCGCGCCCAAGGGCAGGTGATGGAGGCGCTGCTCGCCCGCGCCGACCGAGTGGTGGTGATGGCCGAGAAGGGCCGCGCGTTGCTGATCGAGGTCTATGGCGCCGATCCTGCTCGGATCGACGTGGTGGCGCACGGGGTGCCGGACCGGCCCTTGGAACCCGCGAGCGCGGCCAAGGCGCGACTCGGGCTCGATTTGCGGCCGCTGCTGCTGACCTTTGGGCTGCTCTCGCCCGACAAGGGCATCGCCGACATGATCGAAGCGCTGCCCGCGGTGCGCAGCGCCTGCCCCGAGGTGCGCTACGTCGTGCTCGGCGCGACCCACCCCAACCTGGCCGGAGGAACGGAATTCCGCGCTGAGCTGGCGGGGCGGGTGGCCGAGCTCGGGCTGGCCGACAGCGTCGATTTCGTCGACCGTTTCGTCGCGCAGGACGAGCTGCTCGATTGGCTCGCCGCCGCCGACGTTTACGTCACCCCCTATCGCAATCCGGCGCAGATCACCTCGGGCACGCTGAGCTATGCGGTGGCGCTGGGCAAGCCGGTGGTCGCGACCCCCTATGTCCACGCCGCGGAAATCCTCGCGGGCGGGGCCGGGGTGCTGGTCCCGTTCGGCGACTGCGCTGCGCTGGGCGGCGCGGTGGCGAAGCTGCTGGCGGACCCGGTCACGCGCGAATGCGTCGGCGCCGCCGCCTACGCGCTCGGGCGGACGATGACCTGGGATCGCAACGCCGCCGCAATGCTCCGCGCGATGGCGCAGGCGCAGGCCGATTTCGCGCCGCCGGCCGAGCGTTCCCCGCCGCGGGTCCAGCTCGGCCCGCTCGAGCGGATGAGCGACGGCACCGGGCTGCTCCAGCACAGCCTCTACGGAGTCGCCGACCGCGCCCACGGCTATTGCATCGACGATAACGCCCGCGCGCTGATGCTGATGGCGATTGCCGACGATCTGCCGCGCGAGCGCCGCCTCGCGCTGGCGACGACTTATGCCTCCTTCGTCCAGTCGGCGTGGAACCCCGAAGCCGGACGCTTCCGCAACTTCATGGGCTACGCCCGCCACTGGCTCGAGAGCGAGGGTTCGGCCGACAGCAACGGCAGGGCGCTGTGGGCGATTGGGGTGACGGGGCGCGATGCGCCTTCGGCCAACCTGCGGCGCTGGGCGAGCGAGCTGTTCGACCGCGCCCAGGGCTGCGTCGCGCCGGGTCAATTCCCCCGCAGCAGCGCCTTCGCCCTGCTCGGCGCCGCGGCGCTGTGCCAGGCGCATCCCTCGCCGGCGGCGCGGACGCGGCTGGCGGATCATGCCGAATGGCTCGCCGCGCTCGCCGCCGCCAACGCCGATCCCGAATGGCGCTGGTTCGAGCCGGTGCTGTCCTACGACAACGCCCGCCTGCCACAAGCGTTGCTCGTCGCCGGGCGCACGCTCGGTCGCGGCGACCTGGTGCGGCAGGGACTCGACACGCTCGAGTGGCTCGCCGCGCGGACGCTGAACGCTGAAGGCGAATTTCGCCCGGTCGGCACGCTCAGCTTCGGCGAGCGCTTCGCCGAGCCTGCCCCGTTCGACCAGCAGCCGCTCGAGGCCTGGGCGATGATCGACGCCTGCGCCGCGGCCCACGCGGTCACCGGCGCGGCGGTGTGGCTCGAGCGCGCCCGCGCCGCGCGCGACTGGTTTCTCGGCGCCAACCTAATCCGCCAGCCGCTGATCGATCCGCTCACGGGCGAATGCCACGACGGGTTGACGCCGTTCGGCCTCAACCTCAACCACGGAGCGGAATCGATCCTCGCCTGGCAGTTCGCCCAGCGCGGATACCTGCGGCTGGCGGCGGGCCAGCGTGCCGACCCGCCGCGCCGCGCGGAGGAAGACGCGGCGCAAGCAGCCTGACTCGGGTCGCAACCGGAGGCCAGGGCCGAATGCAGATTCGCCACCATCCGCTGCGCCTGCGCGCCGATCCGCGGCGCGTGGTGGTGCGCCCGTTCCACCTCTCGATAGACGCGATGGGCAAGGGGCCGAGCCGGGCGCGGCGGCTGGTCGAACGTGTGGTAGGGCTCGACAAGGACGAGGTCACCCGCGAGCTCGAACGGGTCTATCACGATTTCGAGACCCGCCACGTCCAGGTCAGGCAGGTGTTCGAGCGGCGCTACGAGCAGCTGGTCGATCACCTCGACGGCGAGGTCGCGCCGCTGCTCGACCAGCTCACCCCGCGCCGCCGCCAGCTGGTCGGGGCCTATTTCTGCCATGAATACAGCTTCGCCGCCGCCGCAATCATGAACCCCTCGGTGGTCCGCCACCCCGACGATCCCGACGATGCGCTCGATGGGGTGCGTTTTATCATGGCGGTGCGGACCGTCGGCGAAGGCCACATCAGCACGATCTCGTTCTTCGAGGGCACTGCCGACGAGCACGGCGCGGTCTCGCTCGATCCGACCCCCACGGTCGCCACCGCCGCCGACGTCTCGCGGCGCAAGAGCCACGCCGGCCAGTTCGATCCGGACCGCCCGCTGGCGGTCTATCGCCATCCCGAATCGGGGATTTCGCGCACCGTGATCTTCCCGATGACCGAGTGGCAGTCGAACGGGATCGAGGACCTCCGCCTGACCCCGTTTGTCCACGCCAACGGCCGGCGCGAGTGGATCGGGACCTTCACCGCTTACGACGGCCGGCAAATCCGCTCGCAAATCCTGCGCACCGCCGATTTCCGCCGCTTCGACATGATCCCGATGACCGGCTCGGCGGCGCGCAACAAGGGCATGGCGCTGTTCCCGCGCAAGATCGCCGGGCGCTATGCGATGATCGGCCGGCAGGACGGCGAGAACATCTTCCTGCTCTATTCCGACACACTGACCCACTGGGACGAAGGCGAAGTGCTGGTCCGCCCGGCGCACGCGTGGGAATTCGTCCAGCTCGGCAATTGCGGCGCGCCGATCGAACTCGACCAGGGCTGGCTGCTGCTGACCCACGGGGTCGGGGCGATGCGGCGCTATTCGATCGGCGCGGTGCTGCTCGACAAGGCCGATCCCTCCAAAGTCCTCGGCCGAACCACGCTGCCGCTGCTCGAGCCGCTCGACGAGGAGCGCGACGGCTACGTTCCCAACGTGGTCTATACCTGCGGCGCGCTCAGGATCGGGGAGACGCTGTTCATGCCCTATGGCATCGCCGACAGCTCGATCGGCTTCGCCTTCTTCGCGCTGGCGAACGTCCTCGCGGCGATGGAATGAGCCCGGCCGCGGGGCATTTCACGGGCCGCTGGCGCTGGCCCGGTCTTGTGCTAGGCTGGCGGTCATGACGCGCTCAATCCGCCAGGCTTTCCGCGAACGCTATCTCGAGGTGCTCGCCTCGATCTATATCTACAACGAGTTCCGCGGCTATACCTCGCTCGACCGTGTGCTCGAGGCGGTCAGGGCGCGCTGCCCCGACGATCACGCCTTCCAGGCCGAGATCGCCAAGCACCGCGCCGACGAGCACAAGCATTACGTAATGTTCCGCCGCTGGTTCGAGCGCGAGGGCAAGATGCCGCTTCAGGTCGACCGCGGGGTCGGCCATATCGACCGCTTCATCCAGTGGGTGTTCCGCTGCACCATCGACGAACTCGACACCGAACACATCATCGCCACGCCGGCCGACTTCGAGCGCTTGTGCCGGGTGATAATGCTGACCGAGCAGCGCGGCTACACCCAGGTCGAGATCATCCTCAAGAACAAGCTGATCATGTCCGACCCGGTGATGAAGAGGATCTTCGAGATCGTCCACAAGGACGAGCCCGACCACTTCCTCCCCTACCAGCGCTGGCTCGAACGCCAGGGCCGCGCCACCGCCAAATGGAACGAACGCGCCGCCGACTGGACGATCCACAAGGTGCTGATGCTGGCCAAGCTGCCCGCGCTGTTCCTCGATTCGGGCCGCCCGCGGATCGAACGCTGGCCGGACGAGGACCCGCTGGCTTACTCGTTGGCGGCTTAGCCCAGCGTCGCCTTGAGCTTTTCGACCAGGTCGGTCTTTTCCCAGGGGAAGTGATCGCCCGTCGCGGCGCGGCCGAAGTGGCCGTAGGCGGCGGTGCGGGCGTAGATCGGCTTGTTGAGCCCGAGGTGCTTGCGGATGCCGCGCGGGGTCAGTTCGACCAGCGCCGGGAGCAGCGCCTCGAGCTGGCCTTCGCTCACCCCGCTGCCGGTGCCGTGGAGATCGACGTAGAGCGAGAGCGGCTCGGCCACGCCGATGGCATAGGCGATCTGGATCGTGCAGCGCCGGGCGAGGCCCGCGGCGACGACGTTCTTGGCGAGGTAGCGGGTGATATATGCGGCCGAGCGATCGACCTTGGTCGGATCCTTGCCGCTGAAAGCGCCGCCGCCGTGCGGGGCCGCGCCGCCATAGGTGTCGACGATGATCTTGCGGCCCGTGAGGCCGGCGTCGCCGTCGGGCCCGCCGATCTCGAATCGGCCGGTCGGGTTGATGTGATAGACGGTGTTCTCGGTGAGCAGTTCGGGTGGGAGCAGCTCGGCGATGACGCCTTTGACGTAGTCGCGCAGCTCGGCGTACTTGGCCGCGTCGCCCTCGCCGCCGTGGAAGAAATAGCCCGGCTTGTGCTGGGTCGAGACCACGATCGCGGTCGCCTCGACCGGGCGCTCGTTGGCGTAGCGCAGGGTCACCTGGCTCTTGGCGTCGGGCTCGAGGAACGGCGCGGCGCCGCTCTTGCGGTCGGCGGCGAGACGTTCGAGGATCTTGTGGCTGTAGTCGAGCGTGGCGGGCATCAGGTCGGGCGTCTCGTCGCTGGCGTAGCCGAACATGATCCCCTGGTCGCCCGCGCCCTCGTCCTTCGCCTCGCCCGCATCTACCCCTTGCGCGATGTGCGCCGACTGGCCGTGAAGGTTGTTCTCGAAGCGGAACTGCTCCCAGTGGAACCCCGCCTGCTCATAACCGATCGCCTTGACCGTGGCGCGCACCGCGGCCTCGACCCGCTCGGGGATGCCCTCGGCCCACTCGCCGTTCTCGTAGATCCCGCGCCCGCGAATCTCGCCGGCGAGCACCACCAGCTGGGTGGTGGTCAGCGTTTCGCAGGCGATTCGCGCTTCGGGATCGATGCCCAGGAACAGGTCGACGATTGCGTCCGAAATCTGGTCGGCAACCTTGTCCGGGTGGCCTTCGGAAACGCTTTCGGAAGTAAACAGGAACTGGTTGCGCATCGACGTACTCATATAAAGAAAGCTTTATGTCGCGAGCGCGCACTATCGCGCGCGGCGACGGCTGGCAACCAGCGACAGGGCAAGAAATGCTGCCGCCCAGCCAAGCGCAAGGAGGTTGCCCAGCCGCGCGAACAGTGTCGGCGGATGGGCCGGGGGGATGGTCCCGTCGAGCCGCCCGGCGACGTGGCGCGGGATTTGCTGGCGAACGATCCCGTCGGCGTCGATCACCGCGCTGATCCCGGTGGTGGTCGCGCGCAGCACCGGCAGGCCCTCCTCGATCGCGCGCAGCCGCGCCTGGGCGAGATGCTGGGGCGGGCCCCATGCGCCAAACCAGCCGTCGTTCGAGGGGTTGAAGAGGAAGTCGGGGCGATGCGCGCGGTCGACCACTTCGCCCGAGAAGACGATCTCGTAGCAGATCTGCACCCCGGCCTTGCCCCACGTGCCAAGGTCGAGTGTACGCGGCCCCGGACCGGGCCAGAAATCGATCGAGCCCGGAACCAGCCGCGAGGCGCCGAGCGGCTCGAGCAGCCAGCGAAGCGCGAGGTATTCGCCGTAAGGCACGAGGTGCGCCTTGAAATAGCCGCCGCGGATCGTGCCGGTGTCGTCGAGCGCGGTGACCGCGTTGCGCGCGCCGGCGACGCGGCCTTTGCGGATTTCAAGATCGACCGTGCCGGTGAGCAGCAGTGCGCCCGGGCCGATGGCTTTCGCGATCCGTTGCCGCGAGAGCTTCGGGTCGGCGCCGTAGTTGTCGAGGTAGTAGCGCTCGGGATAGCCCTCGCGGAGGTAGTCGGGCGCGCCGGACTCGGGCCACAGCACGAGCCGCCGCTCGCCCGGTTCAACAGGCGTGGTCAGCCCTGCGAGGCGGCGGAACTGGGCGTCGAAGGTGGCGGGATCGTTGAGCGCTTCCTGGCGGATGTCGGGCTGGGCGAGGGTGTAGCGTAGCGTCCCTTCGCCGCGCTGGGCGGTCGCCGGGAGCAGCATCGCCGCCACCGGCGCGAGCGCGAGCACAGCGGCGCGCCAATCGAACTTGCGCTCGCGCAAGGCGCTCCACCAGCCGCCCGCGAGCAGCACCGCGATCCCCGAAAGTGCGTAAGTGCCGAGCCACGGCAGCAGCGTGGCGAGGCCGGGGCGGTCGAACGGCCCGAGCAGCGCCGCGCCAAGCGGGTTCCACGAAAACCCGGTGAAGGCCCATGCGCGCAGCCACTCGCTAACGATCCAGCACCCGGCGAAGGCGAAGGCCAGCGCGCGGTGCTCCCGCCGCGCGATCAGCCAGCCGCCGAGTGTTGCCAGCGCCGGATAAACCGCGAGGTAGAGCGCGAGCAGCACCACCGCGATCCACCCGAGCCAGGCGGGCATTTCGGCCTGGTAGGTGAAGGCGGTGGCGATCCAGCCGTTGCCGACGGTGAAGTGCCCGACCCCGAACAGCCAGCCGAGCAGCGCGGCGCGCTTCCAGCTCTCGGCGCGGGCGATCAGCTCGATCAGCCCGGCGATGCCGAGCAAGGTCAGCGGCCACAGCCCGAGCGGCTGGAACCCGGTCGCGGCAATCGCGCCGAGCGCGACGGCGGCGAGCCGGGGATAGCTCAGGACTTGTGCCAAGCGCGACACGGCGCGCGCGGCCCCGTCAGTCCTGTTCGGCTGCGGTCAGCGCGTCGCCCGCGGCCTTGCGCGGCCGGCCGCGCGGGCGCTTGGGCGCGGGAGCGTCCTCTTCGCCGGCGTCGTCGCCCGCAGCAGGAGCCGCGGAAATCGCCGGAGGCAGGGTCATTGGGTCGATCCCGGTCCCAGCTTCGTCGTCGCCCTGGCGCGGACGCCGGTCCTCGCGGCGCGGGCGAAGGCCGCGGGTGCCGCGATCGCCGCGCACGAACGGGTTTTCGACCGGCTCGTAGATGCTCGGCTCGGCGCTCTCGTCGCTCTCGCCGGGCTCATCGTTCGCGGCGGTTTCGGCCGCCGGGCGCTCGTCGCGCTCATCCTCGCGCGGCGGACGCTGCCAGTTGCCATTGCGCTCGCCCCGCTCTTCGCGGTCGCGGCGGTTGTAGGCGGCGGGGGGCTGGTCGAAGCTGGGGAAATCGCTTTCGGCAGTGAACTCGCCGGCGTCGTCGCTTTCTTCGCGGTAGGGCGCGTCGCCCTCCTGCCAGCGTTCGCCCTGCGGCTTGCGCTGCTCGTCCTGACGGACGCGCTGGTCGGCGAGGACGCGGAAATAGTGATCGGCGAACTGCAGGTAATACTCGGCGGTGACGCGGTCGCCGTTGAGGTGCGCGTCGTGGGCGAGCTTGCGGTACTTTTCGAGCAGCTGCGGGGCGTTGCCGCGGGCGCGGCTGTCGATCCGGTTGAGCTGCTGTCCGCCGCCGCCGCCCTGCGGGCGATTGTTGCCCCGGCCGCGCCGGCGGTTGTTGCCACGATTGTTGTTGTTCAAGGGGTTATGTTCCTTAACCGGCGATCGTCCGTCCGTTGGTGGGGCAATCCGATCGCAAGACCCTCTGCCGCGCGCCATCCGGTCGCGCGGATTCCGACATTTGCTGCTGGGCGCGACCACCTTGGCCGGGCGTCCTGCAAATGCTGGAGTTGGCCGGCGGGACGCGTCGCTGCATCCATCCACTGGCCAAGACGAGACTTAGGCGTTCGGGGCCGAATTGCCAAGCGAAATGTGACATTCCAAAGCGCGGGCGCGCCCGGCAAGGTCGCGGTGGAGGCGAACCGCCAGCCCGGCCTTTGCGGCGATGGCGGAGACCGCCTCGGCCTGGCTCGCGCCGATCTCGACCAGCGCGACCCCGTCCGGGGCGAGCAGCGCGGAGAGCTGGGGGATCAGCGCGCGGTAGGCTTCCAGCCCTTCGGGCCCGGCGTAAAGCGCGCCCGCGGGCTCGTGGTCGGCCACTTCGGGGGCGAGCGGGGCGGCGTCCTCGACATAAGGCGGGTTGGCGAGGACCAGGTCGAACCGGCCGAGCCCGGCGGCCCAGCCGGGCGCGGTCCAGTCGGCGAGGATCATCTCCGCCCGCACCGCCAACCCCCGCGCCGCGGCATTGCCGCGCGCCACTGCGAGCGCTGCTTCCGAACGGTCGGTGCCGATCCCCGTCGCGTCCGGCAGCTCTGCCAGCACCGCCAGCAGCAGCGCCCCCGATCCGGTCCCGCAATCGAGCACCCGCTTCGCATCGGGCCGCGCAGCGAGCGCGGCTTCGACCAGCACCTCGCTGTCGGCGCGCGGGATCAGCACGTCGGGGGTGACGCGGAACGCCAGCGAGCGGAACTCCTGAGTGCCGACGATGTAAGCCACCGGCTCGCGGCCCAGCCGCCGCGCGACCAGCGCCGCGAACCCCGCCGGCTCGGCCTCGCCCAGATGTCGCAGGAGCAGCTCGGAGCGCGTAACGCCGAGCGCGTGCGCCATCAGCACCTCGGCATCGAGCCGCGCGGTGTCGCTGGTGGTGGAAAGCCGCAATGTCGCTTCGCGCACGGCTTCCGCCACATTCATGACCCCTCCCCGGCGGGGAGGGGTTGGGGTGGGGGTACCCATGTG
>JBOHIC010000207.1:0-13629 GCA_050725835.1 Novosphingobium sp. | reverse complement strand
ACCCGCGTGCGAGCTTGTTGGCGTTTTCGAGCATCCCCTTCGAGCTGTCGGAAAACCAGAACTCGACCCCCGACTGGAACAGGAACGAGGCGAAGATCACCACCAGCAGCGTCGGGATCGCCGCGATAATCGAGAACAGGAAAACCAGCCGCACGTGCATCTGCCCGGTGCCCGCGGCGTTCTCCTCCGCCCGCCGCAGCGCGAGCCGCCGTCCGAGCAGGACGAGGATCGCCATCGCCGGGACCAGGGTGCCGACGAGCAGCGTCGCGGCGACATCGGTCGGGACCATCTTGGTGCTGTCGGCCTGGCGAGTGAGGGTGAGCCAGGTCGCCGCGGTCATCACCACGAAGGCAAGTACCGCCGCGATTTCGAGCCTGTTGAAGAGGTTGCCGCGGCGTAGGCCGATCTGCAGCCGCCGCCACCATCGCGGCCAGCGCCGGGCAGCAGGAGAGTCCGCGAACGCCATACGTTGCGCGAATACAACACCACTGTTGCCGCGTTGCAAGGACTATTCGTCGGGCCGAGGCTCACGACCCGGTGTGATAGCTCTCCGGATCGATCGCCAGGTCGGTCAGCCGCTTGCGCAGGGTGTTGCGGTTGATCCCCAGCATCCGCGCAGCGCGGAGCTGGTTGCCCCCGGTCGCGCGCAGGCTCTCGATGAACAGCGGCCGTTCGAACGCGGCCAGCGCGCTATCGTAAACTTGGCCCGGCGGAGGCGCGTGGTCGGTCAGCCAGCCGCGGACCGCTTCGGCAAAATCGCCGCCCCCGGCCTGCTCCGTACGGATTGGCGGTGCGACCAGCGGTGCGAGGGCTGCGGGGTCGATCACATCGTCTCGCGCGAGGAGCGCGACGCGGAACATTGCGTTGCGCAGTTCGCGCACGTTGCCGCGCCACGATTGCGCCGCCAACAGCTGGGCTGCGGAATCGGACAGATGACGCCGCGGCAGCCCTTCGCTCTCGGCCTGGCGGAGGAAATGACGGGCCAGCGCGGGGATGTCGTCGCGGCGTTCGCGCAGCGGCGGCAAGGCGATCGGGACGACATTGAGGCGATAGAACAAGTCTTCGCGGAACTGCCCGGCGGCGATCAGCGGTTCGAGGTCGCGGTTGGTCGCGGCGACAATGCGGACATCGACCGCGATTTCGTCGCGCCCGCCGACGCGGCGAATCCGGCCCGATTGCAGCGCGCGGAGCAGCCGGGTCTGCGCCTGCATCGGCATGTCGCCGATCTCGTCGAGGAACAGGGTGCCGCCGCTCGCCGCCTCGAACTTGCCGACATGCCGCGCAACCGCGCCGGTGAAAGCGCCCTTCTCGTGGCCGAACAGCTCGCTTTCGATCAGCTCGGCGGGGATCGCCGCGGCGTTGACCGCAACGAATGGGCCGGTGCGGCGTTGGCCGAGCTGATGGATCGCTTCGGCCACCAGTTCCTTGCCGGTGCCGCTCTCGCCCAGAACGAGCACGGTCAGGTCGTTGCGCAGCACCCGTGTGATCATCCGATAGACCGCCTGCATCGGTGCGCTGCGGCCGACCAGCGGCAGCTCTGCGCCGATCGGCTCGGGTTCGGCATCGCCGCGCGCGGCGCCGGCTCCCACCGCCTGGCGAACGGTGCGGGCGAGTTCGTCGATGTCGAACGGCTTTGGAAAATACTCGAACGCCCCGGTTTCGGTGGCGCGCACCGCGGTATCGAGCGTGTTCTGCGCCGAGAGTATGACGATAGGCATGTCGGGCGCGGCGGCGTGTACGGCGCCCAACGTTTCGATCCCGTCGCCGTCGGTCAGGATCACGTCGGTTACCAGCGCGGAAAACGCCTGTTCACTGAGCAGGCGGTCGCGCTCGGCGATCGAGTCGCAGCGGGTCACAGCGAAGCCCTCGGCCTCCAGCGCGGCGGTGATGACAATCGCGATGGATTCGTCGTCTTCGACCAGGAGTACGCTCATGCCGTCCGCTCCCGCGCCGGCGCGAGCGGTGCGGCGACCGGGAGGTGGACCCGGAAATGGGTCCAGCCCGCCGTCTCGTCGCGGTCGTGGCCGATCCGCCCGTTCATGTCGCGCACCAGTCGCCGGACCAGCGCGAGACCGAGCCCCTGCCCGGTCTTCTTTGTGGTCACGAAGGGCTCGAACAGGTGGTCGCGCAACGCCGGGTCGACCCCAGGGCCGTTGTCGCTGATCCTGAGCTCGATCGGCAAGCGTACCGGCGAGCCCTCGCTGCTGGGGTTGAGCTGCAGTCCGCTGGCGAAGCGGGTGCGCACCGCGATCCTCGGCTCGGACGCACCGGCGCAGGCATCGCGGGCGTTGGCGAGCAGGTTGATCGTCACCTGGACCAGCGCGTCGGCGTTGCCCAGCACCGGCGGGAGCGAGGGATCGAACTCCTCGGCGATCGGCGGCGCGGTGCCCCCTGCGGCGATGACCGAGCCCGCCCGGCGCACCGCCTCGTGGAGATTGCACGGCGCAACGGGGTCTGCCGACCGGCGGCTGAGCGACTGCATCTGGTCGATGAGCTTGGCGATCCGGTCGACCTCGTCGGCGATCAGCACGGTCAGCGCGCGATCGCCGCCTTCGAGCTTGCGGCCGAGCAATTGCGCCGCGCCGCGGATCCCTGCGAGCGGGTTCTTGATTTCGTGAGCGAGAATCGACGGCGCGCGCAGCATAGTCTCGTCACCGCCGGCGGGGTCGTCGCCCATCGCTTCGGCCCCGCCGATATCGTGGAGCGTCAGCATCTGCCAGCCTGGCTGGTCGACCGCCGGGGCCAGCGTGACGTCGCAGCGCCGCGAGCCCGCGCGGCCAACCAGCGTTACCCCGGTCGCCCGCGCCGAGAACTGCCCTTCGGGATCGGCGATGCGTTCGGCGATGCGTGGTTCTTCGAAACGCACCACTTCGCCGAGCTTTCGCCCGGCAAGCAGGCGCAGGCTTTGATCGAGCAATTGTTCGGCGGCCGGATTGGCGGCGGCGATCGCCTGTCCCGGACCCAGCAGCAGCACCGCCAGCGGCAGGCCGGCAAGCTGGCGCTGCGCGTCGGGCGCGCCGGTCACGCCGCCTTGGCCAGCGGCGCGGCGAGCAGCGGCGCGTAGAATTCGCGCAGCATGGCCATGACGTCGCCGGCGTCGTCGACGAAGTTGACCCGGTTGCGGAATTCGGCCGAGCCGGGCAGGCCCCGGGTGTACCAACCGAGGTGCTTGCGCGCCATCTTGACCCCGGTTTCGCTCCCATAATGGCTGAGCATCGCCATGTAATTCTCTAAAATCAGGTTCAATTGCTCATCGATCGACGGGTCGGTCAGCGCCTCGCCGCCGCGCCACCACTGCATCACCTGGGCGAGCAGCCACGGCCTGCCGTAAGCCCCGCGCCCGATCATGACGCCATCCGCGCCCGACAGTTCGAGCGCGCGGGCGGCGTCCTCGATCCCGCAGATGTCGCCGTTGACGATCACCGGGATCGCCACCGCGTCTTTGACTGCGCGAACGAAGCCCCAGTCCGCCTCCCCCTTGTACATCTGGTTGCGGGTGCGGCCGTGGACGGTGATCATCTTCGCGCCGAGATCCTCTGCGATCCGCGCCAACTCGGGGGCGTTGAGGCTGGCGTGATCCCAGCCCATCCGCATCTTGACCGTCACCGGAACGTCGACCGCCGCGACCGTCGCCTTGATCAGGCTGGCCGCCAGCGGCAGGTCGCGCATCAGCGCCGAGCCGGCGTCGCCATTGACCACCTTCTTGACCGGGCAGCCCATGTTGATGTCGATGATTGCCGCGCCGCGGTCGGCGTTAAGCTTGGCCGCTTCGGCCATTTCCGCGGGAACGCAGCCCGCCAGCTGGAGCGATACCGGCTCCTCGATTCCGTCCCACGCCGCCTTCTGCAGCGACTGGCGGGTTTCGCGGATCATCGCAGGCGAAGCGATCATCTCGGTGACGTTGAGCCCCGAGCCGAAGCGCCGGACGAGCTTGCGGAACGGCAGGTCGGTAACCCCGGTCATCGGCGCGAGAATCACCGGACAGTCGATCCGGATGGGACCGACGTCGATCGGGCGGAGGGCGGGCGGAACGGGAATCATCGAGCTATGTGCCTAAAATTTGGGCAGCCCATAGGTTATTGCCCCTCGCCCGGCAAGCCTCTACCCGCGCGGCGTGAGCGAGCGCCCTCCCCCCTTCGCCGCGGTGATCGTCGCTGCCGGACAGGGCCTGCGCGCCGGGCAGCCGCTGCCCAAGCAATTCGCCCGCTGGCGCGGCAAGCCGGTGCTGCGCCATTCGGCCGAGGCGCTGGCTGCGGCGGGCGCTGCACCAATCGTCGTCGCTATCCCCGCCGGAGCTGAGGCTATCGCTGCGGAATGCCTCGCCGGGATCGCCGGCGCGCGGTTGGTGAGCGGAGGGGATACGCGTCAGCAATCGGTATCCGCCGCACTCGAGACGCTGGCAGGCGATGCGCCCGAGCTGGTTCTGATTCACGACGCTGCGCGCCCTCGCCTTCCCGCCTCCGTCATCGCGCGGTTGATCGAAGCGCTTGCCGTTCACCCCGCAGCGATTCCGGTGCTGCCGGTGATCGACAGCCTCGCCGAGGACGCCGGCGGAACGATGGGCGCGCCTGCGCCGCGCGAGGGCCTGCGCCGGGTCCAGACCCCGCAGGCGTTTCGTTTCGCCGAGATCCTCGCCGCGCATCGCGCCTGGTCCGGCGCCGCAACCGCCGGGGACGACGCCCAGGTTGCGCGCGCCGCGGGGCTGAGCGTGGCGCTGGTCGAAGGAGACGAGCGCTTGCACAAGCTGACTCATTCCGAAGACTTCGCCCCGTCCCGCGCGGTGCGGATCGGCACCGGCTTCGACGTCCACCGCCTCGTCGCGGGCGAGGAGCTCTGGCTCGGCGGCGTCCGAATCGAGCACAGCCACGGCCTGTCCGGTCACAGCGATGCAGACGTCGCGATCCACGCGCTGGTCGACGCCATTCTCGGGGCGGTCGGCGCGGGGGATATCGGCAGTCACTTTCCGCCAAGCGACGCGGAGTGGCGCGGCGCTTCGTCCGACCATTTCCTCAGCCATGCCGTAGGCCTCGCCGCCGAGGCGGGCTATGCGGTGGGCAACGTCGATCTGACGCTGATCTGCGAAGCGCCCAAAATCGGCCCGCACCGCGAGGCGATGCGCGAACGGCTGGCTGGGTTGCTTGGGGTTCATCCCGGTTCGGTTAGCGTCAAGGCAACCACCACCGAGCGGCTCGGGTTCACCGGCCGCGGCGAAGGCATTGCCGCGCAGGCGGTCGCCACGCTAGTCCCGATCGAGGAGTCCTGATCCGATGCGCTTCCTGTCTGCCGCCCCTGCCCTCGCCCTCGCCTTCGCCAGCACCGCGCAGGCTGCCGAGCCACCGTGCCTGACCGCCGCCGAATTCACCGCGGTTTCGACCTATGCCATGCCCGGTGCGATCGAGGCGGTGGCCGAACGCTGCGCCCCGCAGCTCGGGGCGAGCGCCTTCCTCAAGACCGACTCAAAACGCCTCGCCGCGCGCTACGCCGCGACCAGCCAGGCGGCCTGGCCGCGCGCCAAGGCGGCGTTTCTCAAGGTCGGCGGCAGCGGCAATCCCGAAGCTGTGAGGCTGTTCGGCGCAATGCCCGACGACACCCTCCAGCCGATGGTCGACGGCGTCCTCGCCAGCGCCATCGCGCAGAAGCTGCCGACCGACCGCTGCACTGCGATCGACCGGCTGGTCCGCCTGCTCTCGCCGCTCCCTCCCGAGAACACCGCCGAACTGATCGCGCTCGCCGCCGGGCTCGGCGCGAAGAGCGACAAGGCCAAGGTCGGCCAATTCAGCCTGTGCCGTGAGTGACCTGGCGCTCCTGCCCGACGATGTTGTCGCGCTCGCCGCGCGGGTAATCGCCGAAAACCGCGCCGCGGGGCGCACCGTGGCGGTGGCGGAAAGCTGCACCGGCGGGCTGGTCTGCGCCGCGCTTACCGAAATCGCCGGGTCTTCGGCCGTGCTCGACCGCGGCTTCGTGACCTATTCGAACGAGGCCAAACGCGAGCAGCTCGGGGTGCGCGAAGAGATCATCGACACTTTCGGCGCGGTTTCGATCGCCTGCGCCTGGGCGATGGCGCAGGGCGCGCTGCGCCACAGCGGGGCCGATGTCGCGGTGGCGATCAGCGGGATCGCCGGACCCGACGGCGGGACCGAGCAGAAGCCGGTCGGCACCGTGGTCTTCGCCCGCGCGATCCGCGGGCAGGACGAAGCAGACGCCGAGGAACAACGGCTCGACGGATCGAGCCGGGCCGCGGTGCGGCATCAGGCCGCGCTGGTCGCGCTCGAGCTGCTGTTGCCGTAAAGTTCTGCCGCGCGCTGCTCGAAAGCCGCCACCATGCGGCGGAAGGCGCGTTCGAAATACTGACCTGCCAGCCTTTCGAACAGCGCGTTGCGGAAGGTGAACTCGACGCAGAAGTCGACCTCGCAGCTCCCGTCGGGGAGCGGCCGAAACGTCCAGTTATTGTCGAGATCGCGCATCGGTCCGTCGAGGTAGATCACCTCGATGCCGGCGGGGCGCTGCTTGATCACCCGCGAGGTGAACTTCTCGCGCAGCGCGTTGAACCCGATCAGCATGTCGGCGATCATCTCGCTCTCGCTGTCCGAACGTACGCGGGTGGCGACCACCCACGGCAGGAATTCGGGATAACGGCGGACATCGGCGACGAGGTCGAACATCTGCTCCGCCGACCAGGGCAGGAGATGGACCTCGTGGATCCCCGGCATCAGCGCGCCTTGGCGAGCTGCGCTTCGCGCGCGGCGCGCATCTCGCGGAAATCGTCGCCGGCGTGGTAGCTTGAGCGGGTCAGCGGGCTCGAGGCGACCTGGAGGAAGCCCTTGGCCCGGGCGATGGCGCCGTAAGCCGAGAACGCCTGCGGGGTGACGAAGTCGATCACCCTGGCGTGCTTGGGGGTCGGCTGGAGGTATTGACCCATCGTCAGGAAATCGACGCCCGCGACGCGCATGTCGTCCATCACCTGGTGGACCTCGAGCCGTTCCTCGCCGAGCCCAAGCATGATCCCCGACTTGGTGAAGATCAGGGGGTCATGGTGCTTGACCTCTTCGAGCAGGCGCAGCGAAGCATAGTAGCGCGCGCCGGGACGGATCGTCGGGTAGAGCCGCGGCACGGTCTCAAGGTTGTGGTTGTAAACATCGGGACCGGCGGCGACGATCGCCTCGACCGCAGACCGCATCTTGCCGCGGAAATCGGGGGTGAGGATTTCTATCGTGGTGTTCGGGGTATTGCGGCGCAGCGCCTCGATCACCTTGACGAACTGCGAGGCGCCGCCATCCGCCAGATCGTCGCGGTCGACCGAAGTGACCACGATGTGCTCCAACCCCAGCCTGGCCGCGGCGACGGCGACATGTACCGGCTCGAGCGGGTCGACCGTGCGCGGCATCCCGGTCTTGACGTTGCAGAACGCGCAGGCGCGGGTGCATACGTCGCCGAGGATCATTACGGTGGCGTGCTTCTTGGTCCAGCACTCGCCGATGTTCGGGCAGGCGGCTTCTTCGCAAACGGTGTTGAGCCCGAGATCGCGCATCAGCTGGCGGGTCTCGCCATAACCTTTGCTGGTCGGCGCCTTGACCCTGATCCAGTCGGGCTTGCGCTGGCGTTCGGGCCGGGATGTGGTGGCGAGTTCGGTCATCGAGCGCCATCTAGTGTTTCCCGGCGCGGCTTGCCAGCATCAATCGCCCGCGCCATGAGCAGCGCCATGAGCAGCGCCCCAACCGACCGCCTGATCGCCGGATATCGCAGGTTTCGCCAAGCGGGGCTGATCGCCAACCGCGAACGCTGGCAGGAACTGCGCGAGGGCCAGCAGCCCGAAGTGATGGTCATCGCCTGTTCCGACAGCCGGGTCGATCCGGCGCAGATTTTCGACGTCGCCCCGGGCGAAATTTTCGTGGTGCGCAACGTCGCCGCGCTGGTTCCGCCGTTCGAAACCTCGCCGGGGCACCATGGAGTTTCGGCGGCGCTGGAGTTCGCGGTGCAGTTTCTCCAGGTCAAGGAAATCGTGGTGATGGGCCACGGCCTGTGCGGCGGGTGCAAGGCCGCGCTGACCCGCGAAATGCACGGCACCGAGCCGGGCGAAGGCGGGTTCATCGCCGACTGGATTGCGCTGCTCGACGACGTGCGCGATCCCATCGCGGCGGAGCTTGGCACCGAAGGGCGCACCGCCGAACGGGCGATGGAGCAGGCCGGGGTCCGGGTCAGCCTCGCCAACCTGCGCACTTTCCCCTGCATCCGGCGCAAGGAGCGCGCCGGCGAGCTGACCCTGCGCGGCGCGTTCTTCGCGATCGCCGACGGCGCGCTGCACCTGCTCGACGAAGCCACCGACAGTTTCGCTCCGATCGACTGACCCGACAACGAAAAAGGGCGGCGATCGCTCGCCGCCCTTTCCGCAATCAAAATAGCCGGGTTAGCCCGCAGGCTTGGCTTTGATCCCGGCCTGGACGGCCCAGAACATCGCCAGCGGCGCGCGCGGCCCGGCGACTTTGGCGAAGGTCGCCTGGGCTTCGGCATATTTGCCCTGGTCGTACTGAGCGATGCCCAGCCGGGTCAGCGCTTCGGCAGCATCGACACCGGGCTTGGTCAGCGCGATCTGATAGAACTCCTCGGCCTTGGCCGGCTGGCCGTAGCTCAGGAAGCTGTCGCCCGCGCCGAGCACTGTGGCGACCTTGGCGGTCGGCAGGCGAGCATCGCGATCGTAGCCGGCGAGCAGCCCCTGCCGCGTGTCGGTCTGGACCCGGGCGTTGGCCTGGGTGGTGTAATCGACCACCGAAACGTCCGAGCGGCTGAGCTTGCCCGCGGCGATGCCGGCATCGATCGCGCGCAGCACTTCTTTGGGCAGGCCGAGGTTGTTGCCGATCTGGATGTATTCCATGTAGTCGGTGCCGTTGCCGTAGCTGGCGGTGCGGTCCATCAGCCGCGCCGCGTCGAGCAGCACGAACTTATCGTACTTGCCCACCCGGCGCAGCGCATAAAGCGCTTGCTGCCAGGAGTCCGCCGAGGGCTTGGCGCGGACCAGTTCGGCGCCGAAATATCCGACACCGTCGAGGATCAACGCGTCGTTGGCGACGCTGAGTCCGCGCTGCAGCGCCTGCTGCGACACCGCCCGGTTTTCGGTTTTGGCCAGTTCGTTCGCGCTCTTGAGTACGGCAAGCCCGCCGGGCCCGTCGTTTTGCGCGAAGTAGGTTTCGGCGAGGTAGCGATCCGCTTCACCGTCGTGATAGCCGCCGGCGGTGGCCTTCTCGAGCGCCGCGCGCGCAACCATGTATTCCTTCGCCCCATAGGCGAACTTGCCAACGTAGTAGTTGTAGGCGGGGATGCTCTTGGCGGCGACAAAGCCGCTGGCGAGCTGCATTTCGATGGCTTGGCGCTGGATCGTCTGGCTCTGGGTGAACAGGCCGATGTCGAGCCCTATCGCGCCTGCCTGATAGCGGTCGTCATTGCTGACGATCCCGGGGACCAGCGCCGAGAACCCATCGACTTCGGGCTTGACCAGGGCGAGCAGCGCGCTCTGCGCGGTGTCATAAGTGGCCTGCGCGGTCTTCTGCGCCGACTTGGTGCTGGCGGCGAGCAGCGCGGTTTCCGCGGCCTTGAGCTGGGCCTGGGCGGCGGCCACGTCGGGGCGCGCTTTGGCGGCCATCCACGCCTTGAGCGCGGCGTCGGCCTTGGGCGCGAATTCCTTGGTCAGCTTGAGCTTGAGCGCGCCGGCGGCTTCTTCCTTCTTGGGCTTTTCCTTTGCGGCCAGCGCAGGCGAAGCGGCGAGGCCGGCAACGCCGAGCGCCAGCGTCAGGCCCAGCGCCGTGCGTACGAGCAGCGAGCCGCGCACCTTCGGGGGGGTACGGATCATGGCATTCGTCTCCTTTTGCGCCTGTCGCCTGCGGCATTCCGCATCGCGAGAGGGCCAACTCCTTGGGCTTGCTAGTGGCGCGAAATTGCCGCCATTGCAACTGCGCGGGGCCGGTAAGGGTCAAGCGCTGAACGCGGTTTGAATGGGGCTTGCTGCGGCGGTTCAGCAAGCCGGCCGGACATGTGGAAAACCGACCCTGCAACCCCCATTTAGGTGGCCTTGCCTGCTGCACTGCCCTAGGGCCGAAGCGTCACCTTTCCCGCCATCCAAGACAGAACAGAGCCCGCGTGAGCGACGACCCCGAAATTCCCGAAGACACGCCTGAACCGCCAGAATCGTCAGGCGGTCCGCAGGGCGAATTCCAGCGCATCGACATCGTCGACGAGATGAAGACCAGCTACCTCGATTACGCGATGAGCGTGATCGTGGCGCGAGCCTTGCCCGACGTGCGCGATGGATTGAAGCCGGTCCACCGCCGCATCCTCTTCGCCAGCCAGGAAGGCGGCTTCGTCGCGGGCCGGCCCTATCGCAAGAGCGCCAAGATCGTTGGCGACGTGATGGGCAACTATCATCCGCACGGCGACAGCGCGATTTACGATGCGCTGGCGCGGATGACGCAGGACTGGTCGATGCGCCTCCCGCTGATCGACGGCCAGGGCAATTTCGGCTCGATGGATCCCGATCCGCCGGCCTCGATGCGCTATACTGAGGCGCGGCTGGCGCGGGTGACCAACGCGCTGCTCGACGATCTCGACAAGGACACGGTCGATTTCATCCCGAATTACGATGGCTCGCGGCAGGAGCCTTCGGTGCTTCCGGCGCGCTTCCCCAACCTGCTGGTCAACGGCGCCGGCGGCATCGCGGTGGGCATGGCGACCAACATCCCGCCGCACAACCTGGGCGAGGTTATCGCCGGCTGCCTGGCCTTCATGGACAACCCTGCGATCACCTCGGAAGAGCTGATCGAGCACATCCCCGCCCCCGATTTCCCCACCGCCCCGCTGATTCTCGGCACCCACGGAGCGCGCTCGGCCTACCTCACCGGACGCGGTTCGATCATCATGCGTTGCCGCCACGAGATCGAGGAAGGCCGTGGCGAGCGCCGTTCGATCGTGCTCACCTCCATCCCCTATCAGGTCGGCAAGAACGGACTGGTCGAGAAAATCGCCGAAGCCGCCAAAGACAAGCGGATCGAGGGCATTTCCGACATCCGCGACGAATCGAGCCGGCTGGGCATGCGGGTGGTGATCGACCTCAAGCGCGACGCCACCGCCGAAGTCGTGCTCAACCAGCTGTGGCGCAACACCCCGGCGCAATCGAACTTTGCCGCCAACATGCTGGCGATCCGTGGCGGCCGGCCCGAAACGCTGGCGCTGCGCGACTTCGTCCAGAGCTTCATCGCCTTCCGCGAGGAAGTGATCGGGCGGCGCACCAAATACGAACTCGCCAAGGCGCGCGACCGGGCGCACATCTTGCTCGGACTGGTCATCGCGGTGACCAACCTCGACGAGGTCGTGCGGATGATCCGCGGCGCGCCCAACCCGGGAGCGGCGCGCGCGGCTCTGCTGGCGCGCGAATGGCCGATCGGCGAGATCGCGCAATACATCGCGCTGGTCGAAGCGATCGAGCCGTCGCGCGAGCAGGAAGGCGGCACTTACCGGCTGTCCGAAGCCCAGGTGAAGGCGATCCTCGATCTCCGCCTGCATCGCCTGACCGCTCTGGGCCGCGACGAGATCGGCGACGAATTGAAATCGCTGGCGGTGGCGATCGCGGAATACCTCGCGATCCTCGCCGACCGGGCCAAGCTCTACGCGGTGATGCGCGAGGAGCTGGTCGCGATCCGCGACGCTTACGCCACCCCGCGGCTGTCCGAAATCACCGCCGCGACCGACGGGATCGACGACGAGGACCTGATCGAGCGCAGCGACATGGTCGTGACCGTCACGCTCGACGGTTACATCAAACGCACCAGCCTCTCGACCTTCCGCGCCCAGAACCGCGGCGGCAAGGGCCGCGCCGGGATGGCGACCAAGGAAGAGGACGCGGTGACGACGATGTTCGTCACCAGCACCCACAGCCCGGTGCTGTTCTTCTCGACCGCGGGCAAGGTCTATCGGCTCAAGGTCTGGCGCCTGCCCGAAGGCGGCCCGGCGACGCGCGGGCGGCCGATCGTCAACTTGCTCCCCGCGCTCGACCAGGGCGAAACCATCGCCGCAGTGCTGCCCCTGCCCGAGGACGAGGCCGAATGGGGCGCGCTCTCGGTGGTCTTCGCCACCGCGAAGGGCAGCGTCCGCCGCAATTCGATGGACGCCTTCGCCAACATCCCGAGCAACGGCAAGTTCGCGATGCGCTTCGAGGATGACAGCGCCGACCGCCTGATCGGGGTGGCGCTGCTCGATCCGGGCGACGACGTGTTGCTCGCGACCCGTCACGGCAAGGCGATCCGCTTCGCCGGCGACGACGTCCGCGAGTTCCAGAGTCGCACCTCCACCGGGGTGCGCGGAATGACGCTCAAGGGCGACGACGAGGTGATCTCGCTGTCGATCCTCCACCGCGTCGGGACCAGCCAGGAAGAGCGCGAGGACTATGTCCGCTACGCTCCGTGGAAGGCCGAAAAGGAGGGCGAGCCGACGATGTCGGCGGAGCGCCATGCCGAGCTGCAGGAGCGCGAACAGTTCATCCTTACGGTCTGCGCCAACGGTTACGGCAAGCTCTCCTCGGCTTACGAGTACCGCCGGATCGGCCGCGGGGGCCAGGGCATCACCAATATCGACAACATCGCCCGCAATGGCCCGGTGGTGGCGAGCTTCCCGGCGACCCAGGCCGACCAGCTGATGCTGGTGACCGACCAGGCCAAGCTGATCCGCCTCCCGCTCGAATCGCTTCGGGTGATCGGCCGCGGCACCGCCGGGGTCCGCCTGTTCAACGTCGCCGATGAGGAACACGTGGTCAGCGCGGTGCGGCTGGCCGAGGACGGTGGGAGCGACGAGGAAGCGGACGAGGACGCCGAAAGCTGATGCTGAGGGTCGCACCCTCGGTTCAGGCGTGCGGCGCGCGCGTCACCGGGGTCGACCTCGCCAAACCGCTCGATGCCGCGACCATTGCCGCGATCCGCGCGGCGTGGCTCGAACACCATGTCCTCGCCTTCCCCGACCAGGCGATGGACGACGACGATCTCGAGCGGTTCACTCTTGCGCTGGGCGGGTTCGGCGAGGATCCGTTTTTCGCCCCGATCCCGGGCCGCGACCATATCGCTGCGATCCGCCGCGAGGCCGACGAGACCAGCCCGTTATTCGCCGAGAACTGGCACAGCGACTGGAGCTTCCAGGCCCGCCCGCCGGCAGGCACCTGCCTGCTGGCGATCGACATTCCGCCGACCGGCGGCGACACCCTGTTCGCGAACCAGCATGCTGCGTGGGAGGCGCTCGACGAGGATCGAAAGTCCGAGATCGGCGATCTCGTTGCGATCCACTCTGCGCGCATCCCCTATGCTCCGGACGGCACCTACGGCAAGCGCGACGCCGGGCGCAGCATGGACATTCGCCCGAGCGAAGCCGCGCTGGCGACTCAGGCCCATCCGCTGATCCCGGCGCATCCCGAAACCGGACGGCGCGGGTTCTTCTCGACGCTCGGCTACATCGTCGGGATCGAGGGCATGGCCGAGGCCGAAGCGATCCCGCTATTACTCGACCTGCAAGCCTGGCAGGGCGATGAGCGCGTCGTCTATCGCCACCGCTGGGAGCCGGGGATGCTGCTGCTGTGGGACAACCGCTCGGTACTGCATAAGG
>JBOHIC010000206.1:0-5694 GCA_050725835.1 Novosphingobium sp. | reverse complement strand
GCGGCATGGGCTCAGGCTCCGGGCAGATCGAGAATGCGCTTGGCGATGACGTTGAGCATGACTTCGCTGGTCCCGCCCTCGATCGAATTGGCCTTGGTCCTCAGCCAGCCGCGCGCCCGCGCGCCGCCGCCCGAACCATCGCTGTCCCATTCGAGCGCGGCGCTGCCGCCGCCAGCCATGAGCAGCTCGTGGCGGCGTTTGTTGAGCTCGGTCCCGGCGTATTTCATCATGTTCGAGCCCGCCGGATGCCCCTTGCCGACCTTGACCTCGTCGAGGAACTTCTCGCCCATCGCCGAATAAGCCAGCGCGTCGACATCGAACTGAGCGAGCTCGGCGCGGAGCACCGGATCGCCGAGGCCCGCGCGACCCAGCACCGCGCCGATAGTGGTCATCCGGTCGCCGCCGCCCGCCCCCGAGATCATCTCGCGCTCGTGGCCGAGCAGGTATTTCGCGACGTCCCAGCCGCGGTTGAGGTCGCCGACGATCTGGTCCTTGGGGACCGCAACATTGTCAAAGAAGGTTTCACAGAAGGGGGAATTGCCACTGATCAGAAGGATCGGCTTGGTCGAGACGCCTTCGCTCGCCATGTCGAACAGGAGGAAGCTGATCCCCTGGTACTTGTTGGCCTTGTCGGTGCGGACCAGGCAGAAAATCCAGTCGGCCTTGTCGGCATAGGAGGTCCAGATCTTCTGGCCGTTGACCACCCAGTGGTCGCCCTTGTCCTCGCCGAAGGTTTGAAGCGAAACGAGGTCCGAGCCCGAGCCCGGCTCCGAATAGCCCTGGCACCAGCGGATCTCGCCGCGCGCGACCTGGCCGAGGTAGTGGACCTTCTGCTCTTCGGTGCCGAACTTCAAGAGCGCCGGGCCGAGCATCCAGATCCCGAACGAGGAAAGCGGCGGGCGCGCGCCGATGCGGTTCATTTCCTCGCGCCAGACCTTGGCCTCGGCGGGGCTCATCCCCGCGCCGCCATAGGCTTTGGGCCAGTCGGGCACGGCGTAGCCCTTGGCGACGCAGGCTTCGAGCCAGGCCTTCTGCGCCGGGTTCTTGAACTGGAAGTTGCGCCCGCCCCAGCAGACGTCGTCCTCGCCCTTGACCGGTGCGCGCATTTCGGGCGGGCAGTTCGCTTCGAGCCAGGCGCGGATTTCCGCGCGGAAGGCGTCCAGGTCGGGCATCGGGAAGCTCCTCTCTTTAACCGCGTGATTAAAGCGACTCGGCACGGCCTAGCAAGCGTCGAATTCCGGACCAGCCATGCCGTAGCGTCAAGCGGATGGGCGTTGACCCGGCCCGCCGCGGCCCTAGGCTGCGCGGCAAATCATAAGCCAGGAGAGGCGAATGCGGTTTGCCGGCAAATGCGCCGTGGTGACGGGTGCGGCCTCGGGCATCGGGCGCGAGACCGCGCTGCTGTTCGCCCGCGAGGGTGCGCAGGTCTTCGCCGCCGACCTCGACTTCGCCGGGGTGCAGGGGCTGGCGGACGAGGCGCAAGGCGTCGCCGCGGTCGCCTGCGACGTCTGCGAGACTGCCCAGATCGCGGCGCTGATGGACCGCGCCGCGGCGGCCTGCGGCGGGATCGACATCGTCTTTAACAATGCCGGCGCGGGCGGCGATGGCGCCCCGATCGACGAGATTGAGCCCGAGGGCTGGGACCGGACGATGGACCTGCTGCTGCGCTCGGTGGCGATGGGCATCCGCTATGCCGCGCCGCACATGAAAAGCCGGCCCGGGGCGAGCATCGTCAACACCAGCAGCGTCGCGGCGATCGGCGCGGGCTATTCGCCGACCGCCTATGCCGTGGCCAAGGCCGGGGTGCTCCACCTCACGAAGGTCGCCGCAACCGACCTCGCCAAGTACGGCATCCGGGTCAACGCGGTGCAGCCCGGTTTCATCAACACCAACATCTTCACCGCCTCGATCGAGATGCCCGAGGACCGGATCGACACCGCCAAGGCGATGATCGCGCGGATGTCGAGCCAGGCCCAGCCGGTCGGACGCGGCGGTCAGCCCAGGGACATCGCCGAGGCGGTTGCTTTCCTGTGCAGCGAGGCCGCCGGGTTCATGACCGGAACTTCGCTGCTGGTCGACGGCGGGCTGACCATCGGCCAACGCCATGCCTGGGATCCCGAAGCGCCGGGGCTGTTCGATGCAATTCGCGCTCTGGCCGAAGCTCCGGCAGCATGACTCCCATCGAGGGCAAGATCCCGACCCGGCTGGCTTTCGTCCACGGGCTCGGCTCGATCGCCTACGGGGTCAAAGACAACGGCTTTTCGACCTTCCTCCTGCTGTTCTACAACCAGGTGCTGGGGATGGACGCCAAGCTGGTCGGCGCGGCGCTGGCGCTGGCGCTGATCCTCGACGCCTTCGCCGATCCGCTGATCGGCCACCTCTCGGACCGCACCTACACCCGCTGGGGCCGCCGTCTGCCGTGGCTCTACATCGCGCCGTGGCCGCTGGCGCTGGTCTGGTACTCGGTCTGGACCGCGAGCGCAGGGCCGGATTTCTGGACCCTGGTGCTTACCGCGATGGCGATCCGCGCGCTGGTTTCGTGCTGCGAGGTGCCCTCGGTCGCGCTGGTGCCCGAGCTGACCCGCGACTACGACGAGCGCAGCCGGCTGATGCGCTTCCGCTACCTGTTCGGGTGGGGCGGCGGGCTGTTGATCATGATGCTCGGCTACACCGTGTTCATGGGCGACGACATGCTCTCGGCCGAAGGCTACCGCCAATACGGCCTCGCGGGCGCGTTGATGATGCTGGCGACAGTGGTGATCTCGGCGCTCGGCCAGCACCGCGTCGCGGCGCACCTCCCCGCGATCCGGCCGCAGCCGCAAGCGCTCTCCGCCGCCTTCCGCGAAATCGTCGAGACCCTGCGCCACCCCGCCTTCCTGGTCCTGCTCGCCGCGGGCGCGCTCGCCTACACCAGCCAGGGGATCACCTTCACCATCTCGAACTACCTCTACCTGTTCGTCTGGCAGATGCAGGAAACCACGCTGAGCCTCGGTCCGCTCGGCAGCGTCAACGCGCTCAAGTTCTATCCGTTCTTCCTGTTCTTCAGCGTGGTGGTGACCTTCTTCACCGTGGGCGGGATGCACCGCCGCTGGGGCAAGCGCAGCACCGGCGTGGTCACCGCGGTGCTGGGCATGGTGTTCTGGGTGACGCCGTTCATTCTGCGCCATTTCGATCTGTGGTGGGAGGCCGGCTCGCTGGCCTCGACGCTGGTCCTGTTCGGTTTCATCTTCGCCTCCAACGTGTTCAGCGTCGCGGCGATGATCTCGGCCAGTTCTATGGTCGCCGACGTGGTCGAAGCCTCGGAGGAGGAAACCGGGCGGCGCAGCGAAGGCACCTTCTTCGCGGGCAACTTCTTCATGCAGAAATGCGCCACCGGCGTGGGCATTTTCGCCACCGGGATGCTGGTCGATCTGGCCGGAATGCCCGAAAAGGCCGTGCCGGGGCAGGTCGCTCCCGAAGTGATCGATCGGCTCGCGCTCGGCTATTCGCTGATTGTCGGGGTCTTCGCCATCCTCATCGCGCTGGTCCTGCGCCGCTTCCCGATCACCCGCGAGGATCACGCCGCCCGCCTCGCCGCGCTCGCCGCGGCCGGGCGGGCCGATCCCGACGCGAGCGGGGCGCATCCGTGATTGACAAAAGCCGCGCCATCGCTACGTTGTCTGTATAAACAGACATGGACTTTTGAAAATGCCCGCGACCTTCACCAGCCGGGAATTCAACCGCGACCCGGGCGGCATAAAGCGCGCCGCGCGTTCCGGGCCGGTGTTCATCACCGACCGCAACCGGCCCTCGCTCGTCGTCCTGGCGATTCGCGACTACGAACGGCTCGCCGGGCGCGGCATCTCGCTGCTGGACGTGCTGATGCCCGCTGCCGACCAGGACTTCGCGTTCGAACCGCCGCGGGCGAATCCGGCAGCGCGGCCGGCCGAACTGGATTGATGTTTCTCGTCGACACCAATGTCGTTTCGGAAAGCCGCAAGGTAAGATCCGGTCGCGCCGCGCCGGACGTCGTCGCGTGGCTCAAGGCGACCGATCCCAGCACCTCGTTCCTCTCTGCGATGTCGCTGTTCGAACTGGAACTCGGCGTGGTCCGGATCGAACGCCGCGATGCGGAGCAGGGCAAGGCCTTGCGGGACTGGCTCGATAGCGTGGTCAAACCCGGATTTGCCGGACGCATCCTGCCGCTCGACGATGCGGTCGCGACCGCCTGCGCGGCGCTCCACGTGCCCGACCCGGTGAGTGAGCGCGACGGCTGGATCGCGGCCACCGCGCTGGTTCACGGGCTGACCCTAGTCACCCGCAATGTCGGCGATTTCGCGGCGACCGGGGCGAAGCTACTCAATCCGTGGGACGGTTGATTTAACTGCTCGGTTAATTCGGCCTTGGCGCGGCAGGGCCGCTCTGGCAGGGACGCTCTCAAGGGACTCAAGGCAAAAGGAACGCGGGCTATGGACTTCGAACCGACCGAACGGCAGCTCTACTGGCGCAACCGCGTGCGCGAATTCATCGAGGCCCACGTCCGCCCGCGCCACAGCGAGTACAAGGCGCAGAAGGCCGCGGGAGAGCGCTGGAAGGTGCTCGACGTGGTCGAGGAGGAGAAGGCCCGGGCCAAGGCCGCCGGGATCTGGAACCTGTTCATGCCGCCGCGCAATTCGGGGCACCACCACGTCGAGGACAGCTTCGAGTTCGAAGGCCCCGGCCTCACCAACCTCGAATACGCGCTCTGCGCCGAGGAGATGGGCCGCGCCGGCTGGGCCAGCGAAGTGTTCAACTGCTCCGCGCCCGACACCGGCAACATGGAAGTGTTCCACCGCTACGGCACGCTCGAGCAGAAGGAACGCTACCTGCGCCCGCTGATGAACGGCGAGATCCGCAGCGCCTTCCTGATGACCGAGCCTGCGGTGGCCTCATCCGATGCGACCAATATCGAATGCTCGATCCGCCGCGACGGCGACGACTATGTAATCAACGGGCGCAAGTGGTGGTCGTCGGGCGCGGGCGATCCGCGCTGCAAGGTCGCGATCGTGATGGGCAAGACCGATTTCGAGGCCAAGCGCCACCAGCAGCAGTCGATGGTGCTGATGGAGCTCGACGCTCCCGGCGTCACCATCGAACGTTTCTTGCCCGTCTACGGCTACGACGACGCCCCGCACGGCCACATGGAAATCGCCATGAAGGACGTGCGTATCCCGGGCAGCAACATGCTGCTCGGCGAAGGCCGCGGGTTCGAGATCGCGCAAGGCCGGCTTGGGCCGGGGCGCATCCACCACTGCATGCGCACCATCGGGGTTGCCGAAGAGGCGCTCGCCAAGATGTGCAAGCGGCTCCAGTCGCGGGTCGCCTTCGGCAAGCCGGTCGCCGACCAGTCGATCTGGCACGAGCGCGTCGCCCGCGCCCGGATCGACATCGAGATGACCCGGCTCTTGTGCCTCAAGGCCGCCGATATGATGGACAAGGTCGGCAACAAGAGCGCCGCGGGCGAGATCGCGATGATCAAGGTCCAGGCCCCCAACATGGCGCTCAGGATCATCGACGATGCGGTCCAGGCGCACGGCGCGGGCGGCGTCTCGGAAGACTTCGGGCTGGCCGAAGCCTGGGCCCACCAGCGCACCCTGCGCATCGCCGACGGCCCGGACGAGGTCCATGCGCGCGCGGTGGCGAGAATCGAGTTCGCGCGGCACGCGCCGATGCCGG
>JBOHIC010000205.1:0-17230 GCA_050725835.1 Novosphingobium sp. | reverse complement strand
TCATCGACGTGTTCATCTGCAAGCTGCGCAAGAAGCTCGCGCATGCCTGCGGCGGCGAGAATTACATCGAAACCGTCTGGGGCCGCGGCTACGTGCTGCGCGATCCGGGCGAAGAGGCCCAGGCCGCATGATGGCGCCGGCCTGATCCAGCGAAGTTCAGTCTGAACACCCGGATTCGGCCTGTCCCCCTGGGGGCAGGCCGTTTTCGTTGCTCCCGGCGAAGGGCTATGGCAGCGCACCCGCGATGGACAGCACGCCACTCAGATCGCCGCATCCGGCCGACCGCACCCTGCTGGGAATCGCCACGCTGACCGCGCTGCTTCACGCCATGGTCGCCGCGCGTTACGATTTCTTCCGCGACGAGCTCTATTTCATCGTCGCCGGGCAGCACCCTTCGTTCGGCTACGTCGATCAGCCGCCGCTGGCGCCGCTGCTCGCGGCCGGGCTCTATGCCCTCGGCGACGGCAACGTCTGGCTGCTTCGCCTGCCGGTGGTCCTTGCCGCAGGCGCGCTGGTCTGGGTGACCGGGCGATTTGCCATGCTGCTCGGTGGGAATCGGACGGCCGTGACCGTGGCGGCGCTCGCCGCGGGAATTGCGCCGATGCTGATGGGGCTGACCGGCACGCTCAACACCAGCGCCTTCGATCCGCTTGCCTGGACCGCAATCGCGCTGTTGCTGGTCGTCGCGCTCCGCGGCGGGAGCGAGCGGGCGCTGGTCGCCGCCGGGCTGGTCGCGGGGATCGACCTGCAGATCAAATACGCGCTGGTGTTCTGGGCGGTGAGCCTGGCCGCGGGGCTGCTGCTCACGCCCGAGCGGCGGCTGCTGAAGCGCCGCGGTTTCTGGCTCGGGCTGGGCCTCGGCGCGCTGATCGCTCTGCCATCGGCGCTGTGGCAGGCGGCGCACGGGTTCCCGTTCCTCGAGCTTGGCGCGGCGGCCGGGGGCAAGAACGCCGACGTGCCGCTCGGCGCGTTCCTCGCCAACCAGGTGGTGGTGATGAACCCGCTGCTCGCACCGCTGTGGCTGGCGGGGCTGGTCGCGCCGTTCGTGGTCCCGCGGCTAAAGGACCTGCGCTTCCTCGCGATCGCCTGCTTGGCGATGCTGGTCATCGTCCGCCTCATTCACGGCAAGGACTACTACCTCGCGCCGTGCTACCCGATCCTGTTCGCAATCGGCGCGGCGGCGCTGGCGCCGTGGTTCGCGAGCACCGGGCGACGGATTGCGGGCGGGGTCATACTTGCGGGTGCGCTCGCGGTGTCGGCGCTGGCCGCCCCGCTCGGCCTGCCGATACTCGCGCCAGAAACGCTGGCGCGCTACATCGCGGCGATCGGCTTCGCGCCGCAGCGGCAGGAAAAGAACTTCGCCGGCACCGCGCTGCCGCAGCACTTCGCCGACCAGCTCGGCTGGCGCGATTTCGCGCGCCAGGTCGGCGCGAGCTGGAACCGCATCCCGGCCGATCAGCGCGCGCATACCGCGATCCTGATGGACAATTACGGCGAAGCCGCCGCGCTCGACATTCATGCCGGGCAATACGCCCTCCCCCCCGCGCTCAGCGGCCACAACCACTATTACCTCTGGGGCCTGCGCGGGCAGAACCCGGTCCATGTCCTGACCCTGGCCGATCCGGGCGAAGACCTGAGGCCCTACTGCGCCCGCGTCACCGAACTCGGCACGACCTTCTCGCGCTTCGCCATGGCTTACGAGAACGGCAACCGCCTGGTCTTTTGCGAGGGCGTTCGCCCCTCGCTGGCGCAGCTGTGGCCCGCGCAAAAGGGCTTCCGCTAGCCCGCCGGCATTGACCGCCTGCCCCGCCGCTGCCATCGGCCCGCGCCATGACCGCGCACAAGACCGGCGATCCGACCACGCTCAACCGGCTTTACGGCCGGGCCAAGGGCAAACCCTTGCGCGCCGGGCAGCAGGGGCTGGTCGACACGCTGCTGCCGCAGATCGCGGTGCCAACCGATGGCCCGGTCACGTCCGATGCGCTGTTCGGGCGCGATTGCCCGCTCCATTTCGAGATCGGCTTCGGCGGCGGCGAGCATCTCGCCGCGCGGGCGGACATGCTGCCCGACCACGGCTTCATCGGGGCCGAGCCGTTCCTCAACGGGGTCGCCCAGGCGTTGGTCCACGTCTCGGGCGCTCACGGTGCGCATGCCCCGCTTGGCAACGTCCGCCTGCACCACGGCGACGCGCTCGAGGTGCTACGGCGGATTCCCGATGGAACCCTGAGCTTTCTCTACCTGCTCCATCCCGATCCCTGGCCCAAGGCGCGCCACGCCAAGCGGCGGATGATGAACGCCGGGCCGGTCGCGCTGTTCGCGGCCAAGCTCAAGCCCGGCGGCGAGCTGCGCTTCGGCACCGATCACGCGGTATATTTGCGCCACGCGCTGATGGTGATGCGGCGCCACTCGGACGCGTTCGAGTGGCTGGTCGATGGCCCGCAAAGCTGGCAGCGCCGCCCCGCCGGCTGGCCCGAGACCCGCTACGAGGCCAAGGCGCGCGCGGTTTATGGCCACGAGGTGTGGTACTTCCGCTTCCGCCGCCGCTAGAATTCCATCCGGCGCGCGAAAATTTCGCTTCGGCGCAGGTTGCAAAATCTATCTCGCGGTTGCGCGAAGCGAACTCTAGCGCAACGCTCGACATTCACGCGAATCGGGGCAGCGATGGACTTCGGCGCATTCGACCTTGCCGCCCTACTTCCGTTCATCGCGGTCGGCTTCGCCGCGCAATTGGTCGATGGCGCACTCGGCATGGCGTTCGGGGTGATTTCGAACACGTTGCTGGTGGGCGTGCTCGGGGTGCCGCCGGCGCTCGCCTCGCAGCGCGTCCACCTGGTCGAATGCTTCACCACCGCGACCTCGGGGATCAGCCACCTGCTCCACGGCAACATCGACAAGCGGCTGTTTCTCGCCCTGCTCATCCCGGGAGTGATCGGCGGGGTGTTGGGCGCCTATGTCCTGACTTCGATCGACGCCGACGTGGTCAAGCCGTTCGTGCTCGGTTACCTCAGCCTGATCGGGCTGTACCTGTTGTGGCGCGGGCTGTTCCATCCCCCGCGCTTCAAGCGCGCCAGATTGGTCGCGCCGCTCGGCCTCGTCGGCGGATTCCTCGATGCTGCGGGGGGCGGCGGCTGGGGTCCGGTGGTGACCTCGAACCTGCTGATCCAGGGACACGAGCCGCGCCGGGTCGTCGGCACGGTCAGCGCGGTGGAGTTCTTCCTCACCATCACGGTTTCGGTGGCCTTCATCACCCAGCTCGGCTTCGCCGACGTCGCCGGAGCGACGCTGGGGCTGCTGATCGGCGGAATCGCCGCCGCCCCGCTCGGCGCCTGGGCGGCCAAGCACTTCAACCCCAAGCACATGCTGGTGCTGGTCGGCATCGTCCTGACCCTGACCAGCGGCTACGGCATCTACCGCGCTTGGGGATAGACTAACCCGCCACCCCCGCCGCGGCGAGCACCGCCAGGGTCAGCACATCGGGCGCGATCGCGGTCATCGGGGCGATCTGGACGGGCAGTTCCATCCCCAGCAGCATCGGGCCGATCACCGCGTTGCCGGCAAGCTCGCGCAGCAGCTTGGCCGAGAGGTTGGCCGATTGCAGCCCGGGCATGACCAGCACGTTGGCCGGCGCGGTCAGGCGGCTGAACGGATAGTTCTTCATCACCGTCGGGTTGAGCGCGGCGTCGGGGGCCATTTCGCCTTCGTATTCGAACCCGGGCCGGCGTTCGTCGAGCAGGTGGACCGCGGCGCGGATGTTCTCGAGCCAGCGCCCCGGCGGGTTGCCGAAGGTCGAATAAGACAGGAACGCGACCCTGGGCTCGTGCCCGAGCCGCCGCGCCACCGTCGCCGCGCCGGTGGCGATCTCGGCCAGCTCCTCGGCGCTCGGGCGCTCGTTGATCGTGGTGTCGGCAAGGAACACGGTGTAGTTCTTGCCGATCATCAGGTGCATGCCGAAGGCGACCTTGTCGGGCACCGGATCGAGCACGTGGCGGATCTCGCGCATGGTCTGGGCGAAGGGCCGGGTGATCCCGGTGACCATCGCGTCGCCGATTCCCATCTTGAGCAGCAGCGCGGCGAAGACGTTGCGATCCTGGTTGACCATCCGCTTGACGTCGCGCTCCATGAACCCGCGGCGCTGGAGCCGCTGGTAGAGCAACTCGACCATCGCGGGGACGTGGGCGCTGATCGCGGAGTTCTCGATCTCCCAGTCGTCGGGGTTCTCGACCCCGAGTTCGGTCAGCTTGGCCTTGACCGCCTCGGTCCGCCCGACCAGCACCGGGGTGCCGTATTCGAAGTTGCGGAACTGGATCGCGGCGCGCAGCACCACGTCCTGCTCGGCTTCGGCGAAGATCACCCGCTTGGGGCTGGCCTTGACCTGCTCGTAGACCTGGGTGAGCACCGAGGTGGTCGGGTTGAGGCGCGCCTTGAGGCTGGTCTTGTAGGCGGCGAAGTCCTCGATCGGTCGCTTGGCCACCCCGGAATCCATCGCCGCCTTGGCCACCGCGGACGATACCACTTCCATCAGCCGCGGATCGAACGGTGCGGGGATGATGTAATCGCGCCCGAAGGCCTGGTGCTTGCCGTAAGCTTGGGCGACTTCCTCGGGCACCTGCTCGCGCGCCAGCTCGGCGATCGCCTTGGCCGCAGCGATCTTCATCTCCTCGTTGATCGCGGTGGCGCGGACGTCGAGCGCGCCGCGGAAGATGAAGGGGAAGCCGAGAACATTGTTGACCTGGTTGGGATAGTCCGAGCGCCCGGTGGCGATGATCGCGTCGGGGCGGACCCGCTTGGCCTCCGGCGGGCTGATTTCGGGATCGGGGTTGGCCATGGCGAAGATGATCGGCTGCTCGGCCATCTTCTCCACATACTCCGGCTTGAGCGCCCCCGCCGCCGAAAGCCCGAGGAAGATGTCGGCGCCGACCAGCGCTTCTTCCAGACTGCGCGCCGCGGTGTCGATCGCGTGGGCGCTCTTCCACTGGTCCATCCCGCCCTCGCGGCCGCGATAGATTACGCCCGAACGGTCGCAGACGGTTACGTTCTCGTGGCGCACCCCCATCGACTTGATCAGCGCGGTGCAGGCGAGCGCAGAAGCCCCGGCCCCGTTGACCACCACCTTGACGTCCTTGAACTCGCGGCCCGTCAGGAAGCAGGCGTTGACCAGCCCCGCCGCGGCGATGATCGCGGTGCCGTGCTGGTCGTCGTGCATCACCGGGATCTTCATCCGGTCGCGCAGGGCTTGCTCGATCACGAAGCACTCGGGCGCCTTGATGTCCTCCAGATTGATCCCGCCGAAGCTCGGTTCCATCATCGCGATCGCTTCGATCAGCGCGTCGGGGTCTTCGCTGTCGAGCTCGATGTCGATCGAATCGACGTCGGCGAAGCGCTTGAACAGCACCGCCTTGCCTTCCATCACCGGCTTGCTGGCAAGCGCCCCGAGATTGCCCATACCGAGGATCGCAGTGCCGTTCGAGATCACCGCAACGAGGTTGCCCTTGGTTGTGTAATCGTAGGCCGTCGCCGGATCGTCGGCGATCGCCTGGACCGGCACGGCAACGCCCGGGGAGTAGGCAAGGCTGAGGTCGCGCTGGGTCGCCATCGGCTTCGAGGCGATGATCTCGATCTTACCCGGGCGAATCGTCTTGTGGTAGAACAGCGCCTCGCGCTCGGTGAACTTGACGTTGCTTTCTTCGGACACGCAGCCGGCTCCCCTTGTCGGCTCGCCCTAACCCAGCTTGCCGTAACGGGATAGGGGAAAGCTGGCGGCGCGGCGCTTCCCGAATCGCGGGGAGTCCCGCACATCGGGGCTGCCATGCACGGCGCTTCCGCCCCTTCCGGCGTCACCCCGATGATGACGCAGTACCTCGCGCTCAAGGCCGAAGCGGGGGACTGCCTTCTGTTCTACCGGATGGGCGACTTCTTCGAGCTGTTTTTCGACGACGCCAAGCGCGCCGCAGCGGTGCTCGACATCGCGCTGACCAGCCGCGGCGAGCATCTTGGCGTGCCGATCCCGATGTGCGGGGTGCCGGTCCACGCTGCCGAGGGCTACCTCGCGCGGCTGATCAAGGCGGGATGCCGGGTGGCCATCGCCGAGCAGGTCGAAAGCCCCGCCGAAGCGAAAGCGCGCGGCGGCTCGAAAGCGCTGGTCGCGCGCGACATCGTCCGCTTCGTCACCGCCGGGACGCTGACCGAGGAAGCCTTGCTCGAGCCGCGCCGCGCCAATGTACTGGCGGCGGTCTGCGCGGTGCGGAGCACCATCGGCATCGCCGCTTGCGACATTTCGACCGGGCGGATGGAACTCGAGGAATGCGCGCCCGACCGCCTGGGCGCGGCGCTTGCGCGGCTCGGGGCGAGCGAGCTGGTCGCCCCGGAGGGGTGGGGCGAAGCGCCGCTCGATGCGATTCCCCGGCCGGCGAGCAGTTTCGCCAGCGACGCCGGCGCGGCGCGGCTGCAGGCGCTTCACGGGGTCGCGACGCTCGACGGGTTCGGCGCGTTCAGCCGCGCGATGCTCGCCGCTGCAGGAGGCCTGATCGCCTATCTCGACCACGCCGGGCGCGGCAAGCTGCCGCTGCTGCTCCCCCCGGTGGCGCGCGGGGAAGGCGCGACCCTGGCGATGGACGAGGCGACCCGGGGGAGCCTCGAAGTGCTCGAAGCCAGCCAGGGCGGACGCCGCGGCAGCCTGATCGAGGCGGTCGATCGCTGCGTCACCGGCTCGGGCGCGCGCCAGCTAGCCGAGGATCTTTCGGCACCGCTCACTCAGCGGGCGGAGATCGAGGCGCGGCTGGCGCTGGTCGAGTGGCTCCACGACGATCCGCTGCTGCGCAGCGACTTGCGCACGGTGCTGCGCAGCGCGCCCGACGTCGGCCGCGCGCTCGGGCGGGTGGTCGCCGGGCGCGGCTCCCCGCGCGATCTCGGCCAGCTCCGCGACGGGCTGAGCGAGGCGCGGCGGGTGCACGATCATCTCGAACGGCGCAGCGACCTCCCCGAGCTGCTCGCCGGGTTGCTCCCCGCGCTCGGCGGGCACGGCGCGCTGACCGATCTCTATGCCCGCGCATTGATCGCAACTCCGCCAACCGAGCGTTCGCAAGGCGGATTCATCGCCGAGGGTTACGACCACGCGCTCGACGCTCTGCGCGAGACGTCGAGTAACAGTCGCCGCGCGATCGCCGCGCTCGAAGCCAAATACCGCGACCAGACCGGGATCGCCGCGCTCAAGATCCGCCACAACGGTGTGCTCGGCTACTTCATCGAGGTCCCGGCGGCGCGCGCCGATCCGCTGATGGCCCCCGATTCGGGCTTCTCCCACCGCCAGACCATGGCCGGGGCGGTGCGCTTCAACGCGCTCGCGCTGCACGAGGAGGCAGGGCGGATCGCCCAGGCCGGGGGTCACGCGCTCGCCGCCGAAGAGGCGCATTTCGAGGAGCTGGTGGGCGAAGCGGTCAAGGCCCGCCACGCCATCGCCGCGACCGCCGCCGCGCTCGCCCGGATCGACGTTTCCGCGGGGCAGGCCGAGCGCGCCGCCGAGGGCGGGTGGTGCCGGCCCGAGGTGGTCGATGACCCGTGCCTAGAAATCGCGGCCGGGCGGCATCCAGCGGTCGAGGCTGCGCTAGGCGCGAGGGGCGAACGCTTCGTCGCCAACGACTGCGCGTTGTCCGAAAATGACCGGCTGTGGCTGGTCGGCGGGCCCAACATGGGCGGTAAATCGACCTTCCTGCGCCAGAACGCGCTGATCGTGATGCTCGCCCAGGCGGGCGGGTTCGTGCCGGCGGCGCGGGCGAGGATCGGGCTGGTCGACCGCCTGTTCAGCCGGGTCGGGGCTTCGGACAACCTCGCGCGCGGACGCTCGACCTTCATGGTCGAGATGGTCGAAACCGCGGCAATCCTCGCGCAGGCGACCGAACGCTCATTCGTCATCCTCGACGAGGTCGGGCGCGGGACTTCGACTTACGACGGGCTGGCGCTCGCCTGGGCGGTGGTCGAGGCGGTGCACGAGACCAACCGCTGCCGCTGCCTGTTTGCGACGCACTACCACGAGCTTGCGAGGCTCGCGACAAGCTGCGACGCGCTCTCGCTTCACCATGTCCGCGCGCGCGAGTGGAAGGGCGAGCTGGTGCTGCTCCACGAGGTCGCCGAAGGACCCGCCGACCGCTCCTACGGCCTCGCGGTGGCCAAGCTGGCCGGGGTTTCGCCCCCGGTGCTGGCAAGGGCCAGGGCGGTGCTCGAGCGGCTCGAAAGGGGCCGCGCCGCGACCGGCGGGATCGCCGCCGGACTCGGCGATCTGCCGCTGTTCGCCGCCGCTCTCGAAGCCGCGGAGGAACTCGGCGACGCGGTGCGCGAGCGCCTCGCCGGGCTCGACATCGACGCGCTCGCGCCGCGCGAGGCCTTGGAAATCCTCTACGAATTGAAGCGCTTGGCCGAGGACGACGTCGCCACCGTTCCTTAACCGAACCACGCTAGGTTTGCCGCATGTTCGGACCGCGCCTCACCTCGGTTTTTGCCAGCCGCTGGAAGGCGCTGTGGTGGGCCGCCGTGGTTCTCGCGACCGCCTATTGCTCGGTTCCGGCGGCGGACGAAGCCGCCCGAACGGCCAAGGTCGACGCGCCGGATCACGCCAGGTCGCCGTGGGCAAAGGATGCCGGCCAATGATCCAGCTGATCTTCCGCAACCGCTATGCCGCGCTGGTCTGGGTCGGGCTGTCGCTGTTCGGCGCGGCGGCTTTCGTCGGTGAGGGCGGCGGCGCGCAGCAGGTCGACAAGACCACTGCGCAGGTCCGCGCCCAGGCCGAAGAACTCACCGCCGCGCCGACCGCGGAGCCGAGCGAAACCGCGGAAGGCCAGGCCGCCGAGAGCGAGGAAGCGCTCGCCGAAAGCGAGGGGGAGGGCGACGACAAGGTCTTCACCGGCCCCGACGGCCGCCGCTACCGCGTGGTCAGCCGCGACGACGCGGGCAAGCTCGCGCGCGGCGAATCGATCGACTGATCAGCCGAGCAATTCGTCCAGCGCCGCTTCGAAACGGTCGACGATCCCGGCCTTGTCCCACCGCTCCGCCGCGCGGATTCGCGCCGCTTCGCCGAACTCGGCGCAGCGCACGGGATCGTCGGCGAGCGCTTCGATCGCCGCGGCCAGCGCAGCGGCGTCGGCCGGGGGCGTGATCAAGCCGCAGCCCGCGACCTCGGCGGCGAGCCCGGTGCCCGGCGCGGTAGTGGCGATCGTCGGGCGGGCGGAGGCGAGCATGTTGGTGAGCTTCGAGGGCAGCACGAGGTCGGCCGCGCCGGCGATCTGCGGGAGCAGGTGCAGCGTCGCCAGCCCGAGCAATGCGCCCATGTTTTCAGCCGGTTGCAGGTCGTGGAGCTGAACGTTGCCCGGCTCTTCGGCCAGCTCGGCGAGCGCCGCGCGGTTCGGGCCTTCGCCGCAGATCACGAAAACGAGGTCGGTGCGATGCGCAAGCAGCCGCGCGGCCTCGATGAGCACCTCTATCCCCTGCTTGCGCGCGATATTTCCCGAATAAAGCAGCACTTTACGCGAACCCAGCGACCATTCCGCGCGGAGCCGCGCGCTGCCCGCCGGATCGGGCGCAAACCGCGCATCGGCCCAGTTGCGGATTTCGACCACGCGTTCCGCCGGGACCCCCTTGGCGACTAGCCGCGCGGCCATTTGCGGACCGATCGTCGAGACCCGGTCGGCGAGGCGCAACAGCCGGGCTTCGAGCCACAGCGCGAGCTGCGCACTGCGTCCCAACAGCCCGGTGGCGAGCGCCGCCTCGACCTCGAAGTCCTGGATATGCAACCATAATTTCGCGCCCGAGGTGCGCGCGAACAGCCACGCCGGAACCATACCCAGCAGCGCCGGGGCAATCGCGATCACCAGCGCGGGCTTGCTCGCCCCCGATACAAAGCGCCACATGAGCGGGAGGACCGCGCTCAGCGCAAAGCTGGCGAGGTGCAGCACCCGCCTGAACCCGCTCGGCGCGCGCGGCACGTAATGCGGGCAGCGCACCACCTCGACACCGTTTTCGACCGACCGCTTCCACCCCCCGGCAAAGGCCGGGTCGCTGCGCCACTGCGGGTAGTATGGCTTGCCCACTACCGCGGTGACATCATGCCCCCGCGCCGCCAGTTCCTCGGCCAGCCCGGCCGAGTAGGGCCCGATTCCGACCGGCTCGGGGGCGTAGTTGAGTCCAACGAGGAGGATGCGGCGCGGGGTCATTCGCCGAGCCAGCGCCCGAGCCGGACAAGCCCGCGCGCCTGGCGCCGGGTCTCGCGCCGGGTAAGGTCGCCCAGTGTGCGCGTCAGTCGCGACCAGGCCCAGCCGATGAACCCGCCACTGCTCGCCATTTCGCGCCGCGCCGAAGTTTCGCCGACGGCCCCGCGCTTGCCCCTGGCTCGTCCGAGGAGCGCCTTGGGCCCCCGCGACCAGGCGGCGGCGAAGCGCGCGCTCTGGCGGGTGGCAAGCGGCTGGAGCAGCAGGTCGGGGGCGGCCGCGAGCAGGTCCGCAGGGGGCGGCGCGATGCCCGTCCAGTCGATCGCCGTTTCGGGGCGATAGCGCGCGACCAGCGCGAACAGCAGCCGCGCCCCCACGGCCCAGCCTTCGCGCTCCGCCGCGGCCCATAGCGCAGGCCAATCGGCCGGCGCGGCGGCGAGCGTCAGCGCCAGGTCCGAGAGCACCAGCGGCCCGCAGTCGAGCCGGTGGCTGTAGATGGCGTGTACCACCAGGTGGCGCAGCATGTCCCCGCCGCCGAGATAGGCGATCCCCTCGGCGTCACGCCACGCCCGGGCTTGCAGACCGGCAAACGCAGGCAGCGGAGGCACTGCGTGATCGAGCCGCCCGGCGGACTCCCACAAGCGGTGGTGCAGCTCGAGCGGGGTGCCGCGCGGGGCGAGCAGCACCGGCAGGTGCTTTTCCAGCCGGAGGATGTCGGCGAGCGACATCTCGGGGTTTTCGGCGAGCGCATAGCCCGCCTCGACCAGCAGAGCATAGCCTTCGAGCGCGCGGTCCTCGGCGACCACCAGGTCGATATCGCGGCACGGGCGCTGCGCGGGCTCGGGATAGGCGTGATGCGCGAGCCAGGCGCCCTTGAGCGCAAGCGGTTCGATCCCCTCGGCCCGCAGCAGAGCCACCGTTTCGACCAGGTCGGCGCGCTGCGCCAGCGCCGCCATCGCCGCGCTGCGATGCGCCGCGCGCCATGTGTCGCGGATCGCCGCGGGAACGCCGGCGGGATTGCGCGTGTGGAGCAGCGGCTGCAACCGGTGTTCGGCGGCGAGCGCATCGAGCTGCGCCCAGTCCGTGTCCGCCAGCCCGGCAAGGTCAGGCTGCGCCGCGGTTCCGACGAGTTCGAGCAGCACCCGCCGCAGCGCCGGGGTGTCCATCGCCGGCCCCAGCCGGGTCAGTTCTTCTTCGGGACCGAGAAGGTTCCCGTAACCCGCCCGCCGCGGCCGGTGCTCGCGCCGACCGCCGAGGAGCTGCCCCCGGCGCGGCCGTCGATGCTCGACACCCCGCTGGCGAGGTCGATCGTCAGTCGCCCGCCGCTCAGCGTGTCGCTCCCGCGGCGCAGCGCGACCCCGCCGACCATGGTGATCACCCGGCGGTTGAAATCGTAGATCGCGACGTCGCCGCGCGCGCTTTCGCTGCCGCGGGTGACCTGGACCCCGCCGGTGGCGTCGATCCGCTGGATCGAGAGCGAGCCGGTATCGGAATAGGCGACCGTGGTCCGCGCCGCGCGCAGACGGAGCCCGCCCTGCTCGATATCGACGTTGCCCGAGAGAACCACGCGGTTCTGCCGGTCCTGCAGCTCGATTCGGTCGGCGGCGTAATTCACCGGCGCGTTGCTGTTGTGCCCGGCGATAGCCTGCGCGCCCGGCTGGCCGATCGCCCCGAGCGCCGCCGCGCCAAGCGCAAACCCGCCGATGAGCGAACGCAGCGCGGTAGTCTTGAGGGAAATGTCGCCCATCATGGCATCCTGAGCTTGCCCGGCACCATCCGCAGCCGGGCCCGGCCGTCGAGCGTCACCGAACGCTCGCCGAGATCGGCCACTATCCGCTCGGCGCTGAAAGTGCCAGCGGGGATCGCCCCCGAGACCCCGCCCGCGCCGGTCACCAGCCGGGCGTTGAGATCGATCGAGACGTTGCTGGTGGCGAGGCTGTAGCCATCCGCCGCGGAAAACCGCACCGGGCCGTTGACGTGAACCTGCTCGGCGCGAAAATCGTAGCGGCCGTCGGGCGCGGAGAGCTCGGCCGGACCGTCGGCCAGCTGCATCCGCGCGAGCAGGTTCTTCATTTCGACCACCGGCACCGCCGCGCTCGCCTGGACCGCGGTCCCGGCGCTGACCGCGAAAGCCCGGCCCCTGTTGTCGCTGCCGCGATAGGTCGCCGAATCGACCCGCAACCGCTGCTGGGTGACCGCCACCTTGTTGCGATCTAGTAGGAAGCTGATCTCGCCGCGCGGGCTGAGCGGCGCGAGGATCATCACCGCGGCGATCACCCCAACCGCGCCGGGCAGCGCCACCGCAAGGAACCGCACCAGCCGGTCGTGCGATCCCCCCGGCGCCGCGAACTGCTGGCGGCGCGAGCGGACGATCCGGGCGGCTTCACTCATGGGATTCGCTGCTCATCGCGGTTCAATCACGATTCGTGGCTGAACAGATCCTTGTCGGCCCAGCCGGCAAGGTCGAGCCGCGCCCGGTGGGGGAGAAAATCGAAGCAGGCCTGGGCGAGTTCGGTCCGTCCCTCGCGCGCCAGCCGTTCGGCGAGAATCGCGTGGCATTCGTGGAGGTGGCGCACGTCGGAGGCGGCATATTCGCGCTGCGCATCGGACAGTTCGGCCGCGCCCCAGTCGCTCGACTGCTGCTGCTTCGACAGCTCCTTGCCGAGCAATTCGCGGACGAGGTCCTTGAGCCCGTGGCGATCGGTATAGGTGCGGGTCAGCTTGCTCGCGATCTTGGTGCAGAACACCGGCGCGGCGACCACCCCGAGATAGTGCTCGATCGCGGCGAGATCGAACCGCGCGAAATGGTAAAGCTTGAGCCGGCCCGGATCGGCCAGCACGGCGCGCAGGTTGGGCGCGGCGTAGCTGCTGCCGCAGGCGAAGCGAACGAGATGTTCGTCGCCCCTGCCGTCGGCGATCTGGACCAGGCACAGCCGGTCGCGCGCGGTGAGCAGCCCCATCGTCTCGGTGTCGACCGCCACCGGACCGGGGCCAAGGACATCGGCGGGCAAGTCTTCTTCGTGGAGGTAAACGGCCATCGTGAATTGCTTAGGCGCAACGGCGCGTTTGGGGAAGCGTTGCGCGATGGAATCACACGAAGACACGAAGCCACGAAGGTGATCCGTCTGGCCGCAGGCCAATGTCGCTCCTCCGACCGCTCGGTTTGAGGCTTCGTCGAGAGACGGAGCAGCTTCGCCGCATTCACGTCCCCTTCGTGTCTTCGTGTCTTCGTGTGAAACCTGCTAGCGCTCGTCCGATGAGCAACGCCGAAGCCATCCCGGAAAGCTGGCGCAAAGCGCTAGCGCCGGTGCTGGCAAGCCCCGAGGCGCGGCGGCTGGGGGGGTTCCTCGCTGCCGAGGAGGCCGCGGGCAAGGCGATCTACCCGCCGCGCGGGAGCCGCCTCGCGGCGCTTTCACTGACCCCGCTCGAGCGGGTCAAGATCGTGATCCTCGGGCAGGACCCATACCACGGTCCGGGCCAGGCCCACGGCCTCAGCTTTTCGGTGCAGGACGTGGTGCGGGTGCCGCCGAGCCTCGCAAACATCCACAAGGAACTCGCCGCGGATCTCGGACTACCGATCCCCGTACACGGCAACCTGACGCGCTGGGCCGAGCAGGGTGTGCTGCTGCTAAACGCGGCGCTGACGGTGGAAGGCGGCCAGCCCGCCTCGCACCAGGGCCGCGGGTGGGAGGCGATCACCGACGCCGTGGTCGCCGCGGTCGCCGCCAAGACCGAACCGTGCGTGTTCCTGCTGTGGGGCGGGCACGCGCGCAAGAAGGCGGGAAGCGTGCCGGGGCTGATGAACAGCCACCACCTCGTCCTCACCGCCCCGCACCCGAGCCCGCTTTCGGCGCATACGGGGTTCTTCGGATGCCGGCACTTCAGCCAGGCCAATGCGTTTTTGGAAGCGCACGGGCGCCGTGCGGTGGACTGGGGGTTGAGCTAAGCGGCGAGCACCGCTTCGGCCAGCATCCGTCCGAAGCCCGGCCCCTGGAGCGGATAGAGGTAGGGCTCGATGAGTTCGGCCTCGATCACCGCGAGTTCGCCGTTGGCGAGCCGAATCATGTCGATTCGGGCATAGAGCGGCGCATGGGCAAACGGCAGCAGGTCCATGATCGCCTGCGCCGCGGCCCGGTCGGCCGGGGCAGGCTCGAGCGCAACCTCGGTCCCGCCGTAGAGCGACTGGATGCGGTAGTCGCCGGGCGCGGCGCGCTTGACCAGCGCGTGGCTGAATGCGCCGCCGACGAAGACGAAGCTCAGTTCGCCTTCGGCCTGGATCGCGGGGAGGAACGGCTGGATCATCGCAGGCTGGTCCATTCGCCAGCGCGCCAGCGCGGGATCGTCGGCGAGGAAACTGACTTGCCCGATCGCGCCCGCCCCTATGCGGCGCTTGACCACGACTCGCTCGGCGCCCAGCGCCACAAAGGCGGCGAGAACCTCGGCCTCGCCCGGGGCATCGAGCCATTGCGTCGGGATCGACGGCGCGCCGCGTTCGGCAAGATCGCGCAGGTAAAGCTTGTCGGCGTTCCAGCGGACCATCGCGGGCGGGTTGTGCACCGCGACCCCGGCGGCTTCGAGCGCCTCGAGCCGGGCGAGGAATTCGTCCTTGGCCTCGGTATAGTCCCACGCCGAGCCGATCAACGCGGCGTCGAACCCGGTGAGTTGCCCCATCGGAGCGCGCCAATCGATCGCGCTGACCTCGGCCCGTCCGGCCAGCCCGTCGCGCAAGGCGGCGATCTGCAAGTCGTGCTCGAAGGCGTCGGGCCGCCGCGTCGGCGAACCCGGCAGCGTCTCGGGGCAGGCGAGGAAGGCGATCCGCATTACCGCGCCCTAGCGCGGCAGTTCGCTCGCGCCCATCAGCATTTCGTCGACCGCGCGCGCCGCCTGACGTCCCTCGCGGATCGCCCAGACGACCAGGCTCTGGCTGCGGCGCATGTCGCCGCAGGCGAAGATCTGCGGGTCGCTGGTGCGGTAGTCGGTGACCGGGGCGGAAACGTTGCCGCGGCCGTCGAGCGCGACCCCGGCCTGGTCGAGCAGGCCCTGCTTTACCGGGCCGGTGAAGCCCATCGCCAGCAGGATCAGGTCGGCGGGCAGCACGAACTCGCTCCCCGGCACTTCGTTCATCGCCCCGCCGCTCCATTCGATCCGGACGCATTCGAGCCCGGTGACGTCGGTCTCGCCGATCACCCGCTTGGCGAGGATCGCCCAGTCGCGGCTCACCCCTTCCTCGTGGCTCGACGAGGTGCGCAGCTTGAGCGGCCAGTTCGGCCAGGTCAGCGCCTTGTCCTCGGCCAGCGGCGGCTGCGGCATGATTTCGATCTGGGTGACCGAGGCCGCGCCCTGGCGGTTCGAGGTGCCGACGCAGTCGCTGCCGGTGTCGCCCCCGCCGATCACGATGACGTGCTTGCCGGTCGCGACCAGCGTCCCGCGCGGCGCGGCGCGGAGCTCGTCGTCGCCGGCGTTGCGCTTGTTCTGTTGGGTGAGGAACTCCATCGCGAGACGTACTCCCGGCAGCTCCGCCCCCTGAATCTCCAGCCGGCGCGGCTCTTCGGCCCCGCCGGCGAGAACCACCGCGTCGAAGTTCTCCTTGAGCGAGCCGACCGAGACCGTCACCCCGACCTCGGTCGAGGTGCGGAACTGGACGCCCTCGGCCTCCATCTGCACCGCGCGTCGGTTGATCAGGTGCTTTTCCATCTTGAAGTCGGGGATGCCGTAGCGGAGCAGCCCGCCGACCCGGTCCGCCTTCTCGAACACCGTCACCGAATGGCCCGCGCGGGCGAGTTGCTGCGCCGCCGCGAGCCCCGCCGGACCCGAGCCGACCACCGCCACGGTCTTGCCGCTGCGCCGCGCGGGAAGCACCGGCTCGATCCAGCCTTCCTGCCAGCCGCGATCGACGATCGCGCACTCGATCGATTTGATCGTGACGGGCGCATCGACGATGTTGAGCGTGCAGGCCGCCTCGCACGGGGCGGGGCAGATCCGGCCGGTGAATTCGGGGAAGTTATTGGTCGAGTGGAGGTTTTCCAGCGCGGCGCGCCACTCGGCTTCGTAGACCAGGTGGTTCCAGTCGGGGATCTGGTTGTTCACCGGGCAGCCGGTGTGACAGTACGGAATCCCGCAATCCATGCAGCGCGAGGCCTGCGCGCGCAGCTTCGACTCGGCCTGCGGCAGGACGAATTCGTTGTAATGGCCGAGCCGTTCCTTGGCGTCGGCATAGCGCGGGGTCTCGCGGTCGAGTTCGAGGAAGCCGGTGTCCTTGCCCATCGCTATTCAGCCGCCACGGTTTCGGCTTCGCGCCGTTCGGTTTCGAGTTGCCGCAAGGCCGCGGCGTAATCGCGCGGCATGACCTTGATGAACTTGGTCACCTGACCCGCCCAGTCGTCGAGCAGCGCGCGGGCGCGCTTGCTGCCGGTGTGGAGGTGGTGGCGCTCGACCAGCACGCGGAGGCGTTCGGCGTCGTGGCGGAGCATGTCGCCCATCCCGGCGTCGTGGACTCCGTTCGGGCGCTGCTGCGGGCGGCCCCCAAACGAATCTGGGCCGTCGTCCTCGTCGCGCGCCGCGGAAACCGGGGCGAGTTCGACCATCGCGGCGTTGCACAATGCGGCGAAGCCGGCGTCGGGATCGTAGACGTAGGCCACCCCGCCGCTCATCCCCGCGGCGAAGTTGCGCCCGGTCTTGCCGAGCACCGCGACCACCCCGCCGGTCATGTATTCGCAGCCGTGATCGCCGCAGCCCTCGACCACCGCCACCGCGCCCGAGTTGCGCACCGCGAAGCGCTCGCCGGCGACCCCGTTGAAGAATGCCTCCCCCGCGATCGCGCCGTAAAGCACGGTATTGCCGACGATAATATTGTCCGGCGCGTCGCGCTCGACGTGGCCCGGCTGGCGGACGATCACCCGGCCGCCGGAGAGGCCCTTGCCGACATAGTCGTTGGCATCGCCGGTGAGGTCTAGCGTGACCCCGTGGGCGAGGAAGGCGGCGAAGCTCTGTCCGGCAACCCCGGTGAGCCTGACGTGGACGGTGTTGTCGGGCAGCCC
>JBOHIC010000204.1:0-2609 GCA_050725835.1 Novosphingobium sp. | reverse complement strand
TCACTAGCAGGTCGCTGGGGCCGAAACATTCGTCGAGCAGCTGGCGCAGACGCACCGGATCGCCCTCGGGCAGGTCGAGCTGGAGCGTGGTGTCGCAGTGGTCGAGCATCTCGGCGGCGGCGAGCTTCATCCCCGCCGCCTCGATCCGCACCGTCGCCAGATCGAGCGCGGCGGACAAATGCGCGGGGTCTGCTATCAGCCGGGCGATGAGCAAGGCGGATTCCTCTGAGGCTGGGGCCGGCAAGCCGCTGGTCGCGCTCATCGCAGGGCCGACCGCGAGCGGCAAGAGCGATGTCGCGGTGCGGCTGGCGTTGGCGCTGGAGGAACGCGGGCGCGCTTCGTTGGTGATCAACGCCGACTCTGCGCAGGTCTATGCCGACCTCGCGGTGCTGAGCGCTCGGCCGGGCGCTGAGGAGATGCGCGGTGTGCCGCACCGGCTGTTCGGCGAGTGGGACGGCGCGGTCGCCTGCTCCGCGGCGGACTGGTCGGCGCGGGCGCGCACGGCGATTGCCGAGGCGCACGGCGAAGGTGCGGCGCCGATCCTTGTTGGCGGGACCGGGCTCTACCTGCGCACCCTGCTCGACGGGATTGCGCCGGTGCCGGCGATCGACCCGGCGGTTCGCGAAGCGGTGCGCGCCCTGCCGGTCGGCGAAGCCCATGCCGCGCTCCAATGCGAAGATTCCGAGCGCGCGGCGCAGCTTGCGCCGAGCGACACGACCCGCATCGCCCGCGCGCTCGAAGTGATCCGTTCGACGGGGCGTTCGCTCGCCGCCTGGCAGGCCGAGCGGATCGGCGGGATCGGCGAGGAGATCGACCTACACCCGCTGATTCTCCTGCCCGAACGCGGCTGGCTCTACGCACGCTGCGACGCGCGTTTCGATAAGATGCTCGAGCACGGGGCAATCGACGAGGTGCGCGCCCTGCTCGCCCGCGACCTCGACCCCGCGCTCCCCGTGATGCGCGCCATCGGCGTGCCCGAGATCGCCGTTTACCTGCGCGGCGAAATCGATCTCGATGCGGTCCGGACGCGGGGACAACAGGCCACCCGCAACTACGCCAAGCGCCAGTTCACCTGGTTTCGCCGTCAGCCCCCGCCCGACTGGCCGCAAATGACGCAATCGGATGTCGAAATGGGCGACGTATTCGCACGATTATTCCACGCTTAGCGCTTGACATGTTATTTTCTGTCTCATAGAGGCATTGTCACATTCCGACTTGCGCTCTGCGCGCGAGTTGGAGAGGAGACCCGGCGCGGCACCCCCCCAGCGCCGGGTCAACCATTTCTGGGGAATGAGACGTGGGAAGGCGAGACGTGAGCACCGAGCGCAGCGGCGCGGAGATCCTGGTCGAGAGCCTGGTGCGGCAGGGGGTCGAACACGTGTTCGGCTATCCCGGCGGCGCGGTGCTGCCGATTTACGACGCACTGTTCGGCGATGCCCGCATCCGCCACATCCTCGTACGCCACGAAGCCGGCGCGGCGCACGCCGCCGAAGGCTATGCCCGCTCGACCGGCAAGCCCGGCGTGGTCCTGGTCACCTCCGGCCCCGGCGCAACCAACGCCGTTACGGGCATTGCCGACGCCTTCATGGACTCGATCCCGCTGGTGGTGATCACCGGCCAGGTCGCGACCCCGCTGATCGGCTCGGACGCGTTCCAGGAAGCAGACACGATCGGCATCACCCGCCATTGCTGCAAGCACAACTACCTCGTAAAAGACCCGGCAGAACTCGCCGCGACCATCGACGAGGCGTTCCAGATCGCGACGCAGGGTCGCCCCGGCCCGGTGGTGATCGACGTCCCCAAGGACGTCCAGGTCGCCTCCGCGCCGTGGAGCGACGCCGCGCCGCAGCGCCGCAACCGCTACACCCCGCAGCTCGAAGGCTCGGCCCGCGATATCGCCCGCGCGATCGAGCTGATCGCCAACGCCAAGGCGCCGGTGCTCTACACTGGCGGCGGGGTGATCAACTCGGGCCCCGAAGCGACGCGTCTGCTGCGCGAACTCCAGGCGCTGACCGGCGCGCCGCTGACCTCGACCCTGATGGGCCTCGGGGCCTTCCCCGCCGACCACGCCGACTGGCTCGGCATGCTCGGCATGCACGGCACTTACGAAGCCAATATGGCGATGAACCGGGCCGATCTGATCGTCGCCGTCGGCGCGCGGTTCGACGACCGGGTTACCGGGCGGCTCGACGCCTTCAGCCCCAGTTCCACCAAGATCCACATCGACATCGACCGCGCCTCGATCAACAAGACCGTGGCGGTCGACCTCCCCATCGTCGGCGACTGCGCGAAAGTGCTCGCCCAGCTGATTTCCGCCTGGGGCAGCCGCAAGGCGCAAGACCTCAGCGAATGGCAAGCGCGGATCAGCGGTTGGCGCGCACGCAACAGCCTGTCTTATCCCGCCAACCGCAGCGCGATCATGCCGCAGCTGGCGATCGAGCGGCTCTATGCCCTGACCAAGCACCGCGATCCGATCGTCTCCACCGAAGTCGGCCAGCACCAGATGTGGGCGGCGCAGCACTTCCCGTTCTTCGCGCCCAACAAGTGGCTGACCTCGGGCGGGCTCGGGACGATGGGCTATGGCCTCCCGGCCGCAATCGGCGCGCAGT
>JBOHIC010000203.1:0-1603 GCA_050725835.1 Novosphingobium sp. | reverse complement strand
CGAGCACGCGTGATCCGGCGGGCAGGTCCGGCAGCTTCTGGGCGATTGCGGCGAGCGTCGCGCCCGAGCTGATCCCCACCAGCATGCCTTCCTCGCGGGCGCAGCGGCGGGCCATTTCCTTGGCCTCGCCGGCATCGACCTGGATCGCTCCGTCGATTGCCTGGGTGTGGAGGTTGCCAGGGATGAACCCGGCGCCGATCCCCTGGATCGGATGCGGCGCGGGCTGCCCGCCCGAGATCACCGGGGAGAGAGCAGGTTCGACCGCATAGGCCTTCATCCCCGCCCAGTGCTTCTTGAGCTCCTCGGCGCACCCGGTCAGATGGCCACCGGTGCCGACCCCGGTAATCAGCACGTCGATCGGCGAATCGGCGAAATCGTCGAGAATCTCCTTCGCGGTAGTCTCGACGTGGACGGTGACGTTGGCTGGGTTCTCGAACTGCTGGGGCATCCACGAATTCGGCGTGGTCTGAACCAGCTCGTGCGCCCGCTCCAGCGCACCCTTCATCCCCTTTTCGCGCGGGGTCAGATCGAACGTCGCTCCGTAGGCGAGCATCAGCCGCCGGCGTTCGAGCGACATCGATTCGGGCATGACCAGAACCAGCTTGTAGCCCTTGACCGCGGCGACCATCGCCAGCCCGATCCCGGTGTTGCCGCTGGTCGGCTCGATGATCGTGCCGCCCGGCTGAAGGCTGCCGTCCTTCTCCGCCGCTTCGATCATCGCGAGGCCGATGCGGTCCTTGATCGAGCCGCCGGGGTTGGCGCGCTCGCACTTCACCCACACCTCGTGGTCGGGGAACATCCGGCTCAGTCGAATGTGCGGGGTCATGCCGATGGTGGCGAGGATACTGTCGGCCTTCATGTTGCTGCCTCCGGTTGTCGGTAGTGTGCGGCGAAAGTCTTGGTCCGGGCGAGTTCGGGAAACAGGATCGCCCAGGCGATGGTCACCACTATCGCACCCGCGCCGCCGAAAACAACCGCCCCGGTTGCGCCTAGCAGCGCCGCCGCGAGCCCCGACTGCATCTCGCCAAGCTCGTTCGAGGCCGAGATCGCCAGGCTCGAAATCGCCTGGACGCGCCCCCGAACCGCATCGGGGGTGTTGAGCTGGACCAGGCTGTTGCGGATGAACACCGAAATCATGTCGCCAGCGCCGAGCAACGCGAGCATCGCCAGCGAGAAAGGCAGCCAGCGCGACAGCCCGAAAGCCAGCGTCGCCGCGCCGTAAATCGCCACTCCGCCGAGCATCTTCACCCCGACATCGTGCGCGATTGGGCGGATGGACAGCCATAGCCCGACCGCGACCGCTCCCAGCGCCGCCGCGGCGCGCATCTGGCCCAGGCCTTCGGGTCCGACCATCAGGATATCGCGCGCGAACACCGGGAGCAGCGCGGTCGCCCCGCCGAGCAGCACCGCGAACAGATCGAGCGTAATGCAGCCGAGCAGAAAACGACTGCCCCGCACGTAGCTGAATCCGTCGAGGATTTGCCGCACCGGGTGCGCCTTGCGGTTGTCCGCCGGCGGGTGGACCGGGCTTATGCCCAGCAGCAGGATCGACAGCACCAGCAGCGCGGCGGCGAGGGCATAGGGCGCGGCGGCATAGCGGCCG
>JBOHIC010000202.1:0-5097 GCA_050725835.1 Novosphingobium sp. | reverse complement strand
CGTGGCGGAAGTGATCGAGGCGTCCCAGGGCAAAATCGGCGCTGTCCTTGGCCAGCGGAGCCTGGCGCGCGGCAGGATCGAGGGTGTCGCGCAGCCGGTGGCCGGTGGCGCGCCCGAACACCACCAGATCGATCAGCGAGTTCGAGCCCAGCCGGTTGGCCCCATGGACCGATACACACGCCGCCTCGCCAACCGCGAACAGGCCGGGCACCACCGTCTCGGGATCGCCGTCGGCGCCGATGGTGACGACCTCGCCGTGGTAGTTACAGGGGATGCCGCCCATGTTGTAATGCACCGTCGGCGCGACCGGGATCGGCTGACGAGTCAGGTCGACCCCGGCGAAAATCTTGCCGCTCTCGGTGATCCCGGGAAGGCGTTCGGCGAGCACCTTGGGATCGATGTGGTCGAGGTGGAGCCAGAGATGGTCCTTGTTCGCCCCGACCCCGCGCCCTTCGCGCACTTCCAGGGCCATCGAGCGGCTGACCACGTCGCGGCTGGCAAGGTCCTTGGCGCTGGGGGCATAGCGCTCCATGAACCGCTCGCCTTCGGAATTGGTCAGGTAGCCGCCCTCGCCCCGCGCGCCTTCGGTGATCAGCACCCCCGCCCCGTAAATCCCGGTCGGGTGAAACTGGACGAATTCCATGTCCTGCAGCGCCAGCCCGGCGCGCAGCACCATCCCGCCGCCGTCGCCGGTGCAGGTGTGGGCCGAAGTGGCGGTGTAGTAACACCGGCCGTAACCGCCGGTCGCCAGCACCACCGCCTTGGCGCGGAAGCGGTGGATCGAGCCGTCGTCGAGGCACAGCGCGACCACCCCGCGGCAGGCACCGTTTTCCATGATCAGGTCGATCGCGAAGTATTCGATGAAGAAATCCGCGTCGTACTTGAGGCTCTGCTGGTAGAGCGCGTGGAGCATGGCGTGGCCGGTGCGGTCGGCGGCGGCGGCGGTGCGCTGGACCGGCGGACCCTCGCCCATGTTCTGCATGTGCCCGCCGAACGGGCGCTGGTAGATCGTGCCATCGTCGTTGCGCGAAAACGGCACCCCGGCATGCTCGAGCTCGTAGACCGCGTGCGGCGCCTCGCGCACCATGTATTCGATCGCGTCCTGGTCGCCGAGCCAGTCGGAGCCCTTGACCGTATCGTACATGTGCCAGGTCCAGTGGTCCGGGCTGTTGTTGCCGAGGCTCGCGGCGATCCCACCTTGGGCGGCGACGGTGTGGCTGCGGGTGGGGAAGACCTTGGTGATGCAGGCGGTGCGCAGCCCGGCCTCGGCGCTGCCCATCGTCGCGCGCAGGCCCGAGCCGCCCGCGCCGACAACGACGGTGTCATAGGTGTGGTCGACGATCTTGTAGGCGGCTGTGTCGGCCATCTCAGCGGCCTCCCGTCGCGGCTTTGAGCGCGGCTTGGGTGGTGCTTTGCGCCACCGTTCCACTGATTCCGAAGATCGTCAGCTCGGCGATGAACCACAGCCCGATGGCCGCGCCGCCCCAGACGAAGGCATTGAGCAGGACCATCGCGGCGAGCTTGTTGGCGGGCTGGTGGACGTAGTCCTCGATCAGCACCTGCAGCCCAAGCCGGGTGTGCCAGAACAGGGTCAGCACCAGCAGCACCAGCGAGACCGCCTGGACCGGCCCGCTCGCCCATTCGCGAACCGTCGCAAATGCGAAGTTGGGGAGCAGCAGCAGCGAGACCACCAGCCAGACCGAAACGAGCAGCGCAGCCAGCCCGCTCAGCCGCTCCATCAGCCAGTGGTGCGCCCCGGCGCGCGCCGAGCCGAGCCCGCGAACCCGGCCGAGCGAAGTTCCATTGCCCATCGTCGCAATCCTTAGCGCAGCAGCAGCGCCGCCCAGAAGGCGGCGGTGAGAACGATCCCCCCGATCAGCACGGCGTGCGACCAGCGTTTGTTAACGGTCAGCTCGTACCCCGCCCCGGTATCGAGCACGAAGTGGCGCAGGCCCGAGAGCAGATGCTCGAAGAACGCCCAGCTCAGCCCGACCAGCGCGATCCGCCCAAGCCAGCTGGCGGCGGTCTTGAGCGTGTTGCCCTCCTCGCCGGTCCAGACCCATTGGGTGAAGGTGGCGTAAGCCTCCGGCCCGCTGACCAGCGCGCCGAGCCACCACAGCAGCAGCGGCAGCCCGACGAAGGCGAGCCCGTCGCCCGAGACGCGGTGAAGGATCGAGACCGTCATCCCCGGGCTCCAGCGCCAGATCGTCAGGTGCGGCGAGAGCGGGCGGTTGGTTCCGGGGAGGTTGCCGGCTTCGGCCATGCGCGAATGTCCCTGTGTCCGGCGCGGAGCAGCGTCGTCGCCTAAGCCCCTTAGCCAAAACGACTTGCCAATCAAGCCGCGCTTGGCGGGTCGCACTGCTTGGCATAGAGCTTGGCGCATGGGGCCGCTCACCGCACTTGTCACCGGATCGACCCGCGGGATCGGCGCGGCGATCGCCGCGGCGTTAGCCGCGCGCGGGGTGCGGGTGATCGGCCACGGCAGCCGCACGATCGACGCCCTGACGATTGCCGCCGACCTGACCGATCCCGGCGCGCCCGAAATGCTGTGGGACGAAGCGCTGGCGCGGACCGAGGGCCGGATCGATATCCTCGTCAACAACGCCGGGCTGTTCGCCGCCAACCCGATCGACGCCTCGGACATCGCCTGGCTCGATGCGTGGGAAGATACGCTGCGGATCAACCTGACCGCAGCGGCGCAGCTTTCGCGGTTTGCGGTGCGGCACTGGCTCGCCGAGGGTCGCCCCGGCCGAATCGTCCACATCGCCAGCCGCGCGGGGCATCGCGGCGATTCGCCCGCGCACTGGCACTATGCCGCGGCCAAGGGCGGGATGCTCGCGCTGCACAAGACCATCGCCCGCGCCTATGCCGCGCAGGGCGTGCTCAGCTACGCCATCGCCCCGGGGTTCACCGACACCGCGATGGCCGGCGACTACCTCGCCAGTCGCGGCGGCGCGGCGCTGCTCGCCGACATTCCGCTCGGCCGCGTCGCCACCCCGCAAGAGATCGCGACGATGGCCGTGTTCTGCGCGCTCGACGCTCCGCCGAGCATGACCGGGGCGGTGCTCGACGCCAACGGGGCGAGCTATGTCCGGTAGCGAGAGCTGGAAAATCACCGCCCATGCACCGCGCGCGGTGATCGAAGCAGCCCTCCTCCGCCACGAAGACGCCTGGGACTGGGATGCCGGGATCGTCCTTTCGGGCAGCGAGATCGCCGAGGACCGCCCCGAGGACTGGCGGCTCGAAGCCTGGCTGACGCGCGAGCCTGGTCCGATCGAGCTCGCCGCAATCCGCGGATTGTTTGGGGTTCCCCGCCTGTTGCGGATCGAGCGGCTCGACCGTACCGACTGGGTGACGGCGAGCCAACGCGGGTTCGATCCGATCGAGGCCGGCCGGTTTCGCGTCCGCACCCCCGATCACGCGGGGGCGGCGGACGGCCTGTGCGAGCTGGTGATCCCGGCGAGCCGCGCCTTCGGCACCGGCCAGCACGCCACCACCGCGGGCTGCCTGGCGATGCTCTCCCATATCCGCAGCCACGGCGCGGTCGTCCGCAACCTTGCCGACATCGGCACCGGCACCGGGCTGCTCGCATTCGCCGCCCTGGCGCTGTGGCCGCGCGCGCTCGCCACCGCGAGCGACATCGACGCGGTCTGCGCCGGGGTGGTCGCCGACAACGCCGAGCGCAACGCCGTCCCGCTCGGCGGCAGGGCGGGCGAGCTGACGATGGTGATCGCGGCAGGGATGGACCACCCGCTGCTGCGCGTCCGCGCGCCCTACGACTTGCTCATCGCCAACATCCTCGCCGGGCCGCTGGTCGAGCTCGCCTCGGATTTCGCCGAGGCGACGATCCCCGGCGGCAGCCTGGTCCTCGCCGGGCTGCTCGAAACGCAGGAAGGCGTGGTCCGCGCGGCCTACCTGCGCGCCGGCTTCCGCCTCGCCGCGCGGCTGGTCGAGGGCGACTGGTCGATCCTGTGGCTGCGCCGACGCAGCGGCCGCGCCTCGGCGCGGGCTATGGCAAGGCGATAAGCGCCCCGCCGGGGACGCGTTCGATCGGATGGGTCGCGACCTGCATGCCGCCCTCGCCGGCGATGCACCCGCTCGCCAGGTCGAAGCGCAGCCCGTGGCTCGGGCAGCGCACCACCCGCCCTTCGAGCTTGCCCGAGAACAGCGAGCCGCCCGCGTGGGGGCAGGAGTTGTCGATCGCGAACAGTTCGCCCGCGACGTTGAACACCGCGATCTGCCGCCCCTCGACAAAGGCGAGCTTGCGCATCCCGGGATCGAACGGCTCGGGCAGCTCGATGCGCACCTTGCTCATGGCGAAATGCCCGCAAGGCCTAGACGGCCACCTGTGTCACCAGCGGGTAGAGTTCGCGCTCCTCGCGCTCGATCCGCGTGATCAAAGCCTTGAGGATCGGCGCTGTGGCGGCGCGGTATCCAGGCCAGTCGGCCTCGATCGCAGGGGAATCCCACCGTTCGACGTAAACGATGAAGGCCGCCGCCAGTCCGCCCATCTCGTCGCAGAAGGCGCGTGCGATCGCCGCAACAGCCAGATCCGACCCGTCGATCAGGCGCGGATAGAGGACCCAGTCCTCGACCTTGAGGTGCGCGGTCAGGGTAATCACCAATCGTTCGCGCAGCGCGTGCAGCTCTACCCAGTTCGGACAGCCTTCCGCACCGAGGAGCAACCACAGCCGCGCCACGATCGCTTCGAGATCGGCATGCTCTGCGTGCAACTTGTCGAGGTTGGTCATCGCCTGGCGCATCGAGTCGGCTTGTAGCGCTCCTTCGGTTAAGGCCTGCTGTGCCTGCCCGGTTAAAAATTGCTGACAATCGGCCGATCGTCACTGCGCTTGGCAGCAGCTTGAAAGATGCCCTGGCAGTCATCGATCAACCGGCGGCGCGGACGATTTCCGCCCAGGCGGCTTCGTCGATCACGTCGATCCCAAGCGCGGCGGCCTGCTTGAGCTTGCTCCCCGCACCCGGACCGGCGACGACCAGGTCGGTTTTTGCACTCACCGAGCCCGCCGCCTTGGCCCCGAGCGCCTCGGCCTGGGCCTTGGCCTCGTCGCGGCTCATCGTCTCGAGCTTGCCGGTGAA
>JBOHIC010000201.1:0-11181 GCA_050725835.1 Novosphingobium sp. | reverse complement strand
GCTTCGGCGAAGCTGGCGAAGAGCGCGAGCCGTTCGAGGTTGCGGCGGGTCGGGAAGATGATCTTGATCTCGCCGCTGTCGGCGAGTTCGAGCGCTTCGGCGGCGCTCGCCCAGAACAGGTGGGTGTTCTCGGTCTCATCGACCAGCAGGTCGACCGCGCCGGTGCCGAGGTCGGCGAGATAGAAGCGGGTGTCGAACACGCGGATTTCGCGGTGTTTGGGGCGCCAACGGGCGAAGGCCACCAACCGCTCGAGATCGAGCGTCCAGCCCATCGCCGCGAGCACCGGGGCGAGTGTGCCCTGGGCCAGCAGCAGCTCGCGCGCGGCGAGCGCTTGCTCGAGCGTGGGCCGCTCGGCGAGGCCGACTGCGAGGCCGGTTTCTTCGAGTGTTTCGCGCACTGCGGCGATCCGCGCCGCGGCTTCCTCGATCGCCTCATCGCCCTCGGCGCTCAGCGCGGCGGCAAGATCGCGGTCGGCGGGATCGACCCGGCCACCGGGAAACACGGCCGCGCCGCCGGCGAAGCGCATTGCGCTCGAGCGTTCGACCATCAGCAGCTGCGGGGGGCCGCCGTCGGGATCGTGGCGGAAGATCACCAGCGTCGCCGCCGGGGTCGCGGGAGGATCGGTGTGGGCGAGATCGGCGCTGTCCATCGCCGCCAGACTGCGCGGGATGGGCCGGCTTGCCAAGCCCCGATTAGCGCTCCGCGACCTGTCGGAAACCCTTACACGGCGTGTCGGGATCGATTGCGAGCGTTCGTACGAAACCGCAGAAAGTCACGGGGTTGAGCAAGTTGGCACGGGCCATGCTTAGTAGCTGGCACCCCCCAAGCAGTCTCGATACGAGGCGGGGCCGCATCCTGGTCTCCGCGGTCCCGCCTCCCCGAGACGCTTCCTCCGAAATTCATTGGATCAAGCCGCGGCGACGCCGCTTTCGTTCATCAGCGAGTGCAGCTCGCCGGCCTCGTACATCTCCATCATGATGTCGCTGCCGCCGACGAACTCGCCCTTGACGTAGAGCTGGGGGATCGTCGGCCAGTCCGAATAGGCCTTGATGCCCTGGCGCACTTCCATGTCCTGGAGCACGTCGACGCCCTCGTAGGCCACGCCGAGATGGTCGAGGATCGCCACCGCGCGGCTCGAAAAGCCGCACTGCGGGAACAGCGGGGTGCCCTTCATGAACAACACGACGTCGTTCGCGCTGACGATTTCGGCGATGCGGGCGTTGGCTTCGGACATGATCGCGGCTCCTCGCGCCCTCAGGTGGGCACGGCGGTGGTCAGTTGCAAGGCGTGGAGCGCGCCGCCCATCCGCTCGCCCAGCGCGGCATAGACCAGCTTGTGCTGCGCCACCCGCGGCTGGCCCACGAACTGCGCTGAGACGACATGCGCCGCCCAGTGGTCGTCGTCGCCGGCGAGGTCGGTCATCGTCACCACCGCGTCGGGCAGCGCATCGCGGATCAGCGCCTCGATCTCGGCCGCGGGCATCGGCATGTCACGCCTCGCCCATCAGCGCGCGGCGCGCTTCGACTTCCTTGTCGGCGAGCGCGGTGCGGACCGCGGCCTCGTCGGTGTCGAGCCCGGCGGTGACGAGGTCGCCGAGCACCTTGCGGATCACGTCCTCGTCGCCGACCTCCTCGAAGTCGGCCTGGACCACGGACTTGGCGTAGGCGTCGGTCTCGGCCGCAGTGAGCCCCATCAGCTCGGCCGCCCACTGCCCGAGCAGGCGGTTGCGCCTGGCGTGAACGCGAAACTGCATTTCCTCGTCGCGCGCGTACATGTTCTCGTGGGCGCGCTCGCGGTCGTCGAAGGTGGTCATCGGATGCTCCTCGGTTCGCCCCGCCATAACCGCCGCGCGCGCGCCGAGGCAAGCTGCTACTCGGGCAGCTGCCACTTGACCGAGGTGTTATAGGTCCCGCTCGCCGCTTCGCCCGAAGTGTCGGTCGCGGGATCGAACTTGCCCTTTGCCGAAATCCGGTTGCATGTCGCGGCGTCGAGCGCGGCCCAGCCGCTGCTCGCGGTCACCTCGCACCCGCTGACCTTGCCGTTGGGGCTGATGCTCAGGCGGACCCGGGTAAGGCCTTCGTGGCCGAGGTTGATCTCGCGCGTCGGATAATCGGCCTGCGTCACCCAGTTCGAGGCGTTGCCGCGCGGGCGCGGGGCTTTCGCAGTGAAGCTGGGGAGCGGGCGCGGCGTTTCGACCTGGGGGAACTCGACCTCGCCGAGTCCGCCGCCCTCGCCCAGCGTCCCGGCGCTGCCGCCGAGGCCGAACGGGGTGAGCGGATCGCCGCCGATCGGCCTGACCGGATCGGTGAAGATCACCTTGTCGGTGATCCTTTCGCGTGGCTTGTCGAGCGGCTTGACCGGATCGTCGGGCTTGCTGGCGTTGTCGATCTGGTAGCCGGCCAGCGGATCGGCGGGCTTGGGGCCGAAAATCGGGCCAGCCAGCCCGGTGACGATGCCGTAGATCGCGACCGCGTGGATCCCGGCGACCAGCGCCAGGGTCGTGGTGTTGCGGCTGGCGGTATTGCCCTGGGCATAGGTCATGGCGTTTCTCTCCACCTTGGTGGGAGCGCCGACCCGCCGGAGCACGCCGGCGCTCCCGTTTTGCCCCGGGCTGTTTTCCGGCGTCCGCCAGGGCGCACGAGCGTCGGTATGTGATAACGTAACATACTTCACGCGAGGTGCAATGGCGAAGTTCGCCGCGGTGCGATAGAGTGAGCGTCGATGGGCAAGCTCTCCGGAATCACGGTTCTCGACCTCACGCAGTTCCTCCCCGGGCCGATGCTCGGGGTGATGATGGCCGACCACGGCGCGCGGGTGATCAAGGTCGAGCCGCCCGGGGGCGATCCGGCGCGCGGGCAGGCTCCGTCCGAGAACGGCCAGTCGGTCTGGTTCGCCAACCTCAACCGCGGCAAGGAAAGCCAGGTGCTCGATCTCAAGAGCGACGCGGGCAAAGCGAGGCTCACCGAATTGATCGGCGCTGCGGACGTGTTCCTCGAAGGCTTCCGCCCCGGGGTGATGGCGCGGCTGGGCTTCGACTACCCGGCGGTGCGCGCGCTCAATCCGCGGATCGTCTACTGCTCGATCTCGGCCTTCGGGCAGGCCGGGGCGCTGGCGGATCATCCGGCGCACGACCTCGCGGTCCAGGCGCTGGCCGGGTTCCTCAGCGTCAACGACGGGGCCGATGGCGCGCCGGTGGTGCCGGGCGTGGCGGCTTCGGATATGGCGGCAGGGCTGACCGCGCTGTCCGCGGTGCTGATGGCGCTGCTGGGGCGCGAGAAGTCCGGCGCGGGCGACCATCTCGACATCGCGATGTTCGACAGCCTGCTGCCGTGGTGCGCGCACACCGCCGGGAGTGCCATCTCTGGCGGGCCTGCGCCGCAATCGCGCGCGCAGCGCTCGCTCGGCGGGGCGGCGTTCTATCGGGTCTATCGCACCGCCGACGGGGGCAACGTCGTGCTCGGCGCGCGCGAGCTCAAGTTCGCGCGCAACCTGCTGACCGCGCTCGGCCGCGAGGACCTGATCCCCCACGCGACGCGCGAAGCGGGCGAGCAGGGCGAGCTCATCGCCTTCCTCCACGAAACCTTCGCACAGAGGACGCGTGACGAATGGGTCGCCTGGTTCGAGGGGCGCGACGTCGCTTTCGCCCCCGTGCTCGATTTCCGCGAGGCGCTCGATCAGCCGCATGTCGCCGAGCGCGGCCTGCTAGTCGAAGCCGACGGGCGGCACCACATCGCCTCGCCGATCCGCTTTGCCGGCGAGGCGGGGTTTGCGGTGGGACCGGTCCCACCGCTTGGCGGATCAAGGAATCAGTAGGGTCGATCCGGTCGTCTTGCGCGCTTCGAGATCGCCGTGCGCCTGCGCCGCCGCTTCGAGCGCGTAGGTCTGGCCGATCGTCATGGTCAGCTTGCCCGAGCCGAGCATGTCCCAGACCCGCGCGATCCCCGCGGCGCGGTCGCCCGGGGCGGCGTAGTAATCGAACAGCGTCGGGCGGGTGACGAACAGCGAGCCCTTCTGCGCGAGAATTCCAAGTCCGATCCCGTCCACCGGCCCGCCGGCGTTGCCGTAGCTCACCAGCAGCCCCCGCCGCGCGAGCGAATCGAGCGAGGCCTGCCAGGTCGCCATGCCGATCCCGTCGAACACCACCGGCACGCCAGCTCCGCCGGTCAGCTCGCGCACCTTGGGCGCGACCGGTTCGCTGTCATAGCGGATGACGTGGTCGGCCCCGGCGCCGTGTGCCGCATTGGCCTTGGCTTCGGTGCTGACAGTGCCGATCACCTTCGCGCCGAAATGCTTGAGCCACTGCACCAGCAGCAGTCCGACACCGCCGGCCGCCGCATGAACCAGCACCGTCTGGCCTTCCTGAACTTTGGCGCAGCGCTCGACCAGACACTCGACCGTGCAGGCCTTGAGCAAGGCCGCGGCGGCGATCTCGTTGGAAACGTTATGGGGCAACTTGAACAAGCTCGCCGCGGGCACATTGCGCGCGCTGGCATAGGCATTACGCAATGGGCCGAAGGTCGCGACCCGGTCGCCTTCGCGCAGCGCGGTCACCCCTTCACCGACCGCGGCGACGGTTCCCGCCGCCTCGACTCCGAGGCCGCCCGGCAGCTCGATCGGATAGACTCCGCTGCGGTGGTAGGTGTCGATGTAGTTGAGCCCGACCGCGGAGTGCACCACGGTGACCTCGCCGGGGCCGGGCGGCGGGACATCGACGTCGCGCCACTCGATCACCTCGGGGCCGCCGGTGCGGGCGATGAAGGCCTCGCGTGCCTGCATCACACGGTCTTGATGATCGCCGAGAAATCGAGCCCGCCGTTGCCGTCTGCGGCAAAGGCCTCATAGAGTTCTTCGGCGCGCTCGCCGAGCGGGACCTTGGCCCCGGCGGTGTGCGCCGCTTCGACCGCGAGCTTGAGATCCTTGAGCATCAGCGCGGTCGCGAACCCGCCCTGGTAGGCGTTGTCGGCGGGCGACCCAGGGCCGACCCCGGGGACCGGGCAGTAGGAGGTCATCGACCACGACTGGCCGCTGGCCTTGCTGGAGATGTCGTAAAACACTTGGCTGTCGAGCCCGAGCTTCTGGGCGAGCGCGAAGGCCTCGGTGGTGGCGATCATCGTCGCGCCGAGGATCATGTTGTTGCAGATCTTCGCCGCCTGCCCCGCGCCCGCACCCCCGGCGTGGATCACCGCCTTGCCCATCGCGCCGAGGATAGGTTCGGCCCGGGCGAAAGCCTCGTCGCTCCCGCCGACCATGAAGGTGAGCGTGCCGCCGTTGGCCGCGGCGATCCCGCCCGAGACAGGGGCATCGACCATCGCATAGCCCGCTTCGCTCGCCGCCTCGGCAACCTTGCGCGCAGTGGCGACGTCGATGGTCGAGCAATCGAGCAGCAGCGCGCCCGCAGGCGCCTGGCCGAACACCTCGGCCGAATAGACGCTGTCGACAATCGCCCCGTTGGGCAGCATCGAAACCACCGCCTCGGCCCCCTGGACCGCCTCGCGCGCGGTGGGATAGGTCTCGCAACCATGCTCGCCAGCGCGCGCCAGCGCCTCGGCCGAGAGGTCGAAGGCTTGCACCTCGTGCCCCGCCTTGGCGAGGTTCGCGGCCATTCCGCCGCCCATGTTGCCGAGCCCGATGAAGGCGATCTTCATATCACTTGCCCTTCCACACGCCGGGGCGCTTCTCGATGAAGGCGGCCATGCCCTCGGCCTTGTCTTCGGTCGCGGTGAGCACCTGGAAGATGCGCCGTTCGACCATCACCCCCTGGTCGAGCATGGTCTCGAACGCGGCGTTGACCATCTCCTTGTTGGCGATCGCGGCGAGCGGGGGCATCGCGGCGATCTCGGTCGCGGTCTTGACCGCCGCATCGACCAGCTCGGCGAGCGGCACCACCCGCGCGACCAGCCCCGAACGTTCGGCCTCGGCGGCGTCCATCATCCGCCCGGTCAGGCACATCTCCATCGCCTTGGCCTTGCCCACCGCGCGGGTCAGGCGCTGCGATCCGCCCATGCCGGGGGCGACGCCGAGCTTGATCTCGGGCTGGCCGAACTTGGCGTTTTCGCTGGCAATTATGAAGTCCGCCATCATCGCCAGTTCGCACCCGCCGCCGAGCGCGAAGCCGTTGACCGCGGCGATCCACGGCTTGCGGGTCGCCTTGACCAGGTGGCTGGTCCAGCGGGCGAAGAAGTCCTCCGCATAGAAGCCGGCCGCGGGCTTGTCGGCCATCTCCTTGATGTCCGCGCCTGCGGCAAAGGCCTTTTCGCCCGCTCCGGTGAGCACCGCGCAGCGCTGGCCGGGATCGGCCTCGAACGCGGCAAAGGCGTCAATCAAGTCCTTCAGCACGTGCGAATTAAGGGCATTAAGCGCCTGCGGACGGTTGAGAATGACCAGCGTCACCGGCCCGCGGGTTTCGACCAGGATGGTTTCGTAGCTCGCGCTCTTGTCGGTCATAGCGGGGTCCATTCTTCGTTCGCCGGCAAGGGGGCGAAAATGCTGTCGATGAGGTCGTCGGTCACGCCCTCGGCGGTGGGCGGGTTCCACTGCGGATCGCCCGTCTTGTCGACGATCACCGCGCGCACTCCCTCGGCGAAATCGGGGCGGGTGAGGACGCGGGCTGCGATGCGGTATTCCATCTGCATCTCGTCGGCGAAATCGGTAAGCGCGAGGCTGTCGGCGAGCTCGCGCAGCGCGACCTTGCAGGTCTGCGGGCTCTTGGTGGAAAGCGTCGCCAGCTCCTTCATCGCCCATTCGATATCATCGGCCTCGAGGCTGGCGAGAATGTCCTCGTAGCGATCAGAGGCGAAGTGCTTGGCGATCCGCCCCGCATTGGCCTCGATCCGCGCCTCGGGCGGGGTCACGGATAGCGCGCCGAGCACGCCGCCCGGCTCGTGCCCGCCGGAGATCCGCGCCTTGGCCTCGGCCAGCGCCGCGCTCGGCAGGTAGTGCGTGGCGAGCCCGGCCCACTTGCACTCCGCCCCGTCGAGCCGCGCCCCGGTGAGCGCCAGGAACTGCCCGATCCGTCCCGCCAGCCGCGCCAGATACCACCCGCCGCCGACGTCGGGGAACAGTCCGATCCCGGTCTCGGGCATAGCGAAGCGGGTGTGCTCGGTGGCGACGCGGAACCGCGCCGGCTGGCTGATGCCCACACCGCCGCCCATGGTGATCCCGTCCATGAAGGCGATCACCGGCTTGGGGTAAGCGAACAGCAGGTGGTTGAGGCGATATTCGTCGTGGAAGAACCTGCGGCCCGAGACCCCGCCGTCGTTCAGCGCCGAATTGCGCAGGAACGCGATGTCGCCCCCGGCGCAGAAGCCTCGGCCGTCGGCGTGGTCGATGATCACCGCCTGGACCTCGGCATCGTCGCGCCATTCGAGCAGCGCTTCGGTCATCGTGTGAACCATCGGCAAGGTCAGCGCATGGAGCGCCGCCGGGCGATTGAGCGAGAAGAAGCCGGCGCTGCCCTCGCGGCGGGTGAGGACGTCGGTCATGCGCGCGGTCCTTCGAGACGGCCTCTGCCTTCGGCTTCGGCCTCCTCAGGATGAACGGAGTTTGAGAGTGGCACGCCGAGTTCCGTTCGTCCTGAGGAGCGAGGGCGCAGCCCGAGTGTCTCGAATGGCCGCCTCATTGCCGCAGCAGATCCCGCCCGACGATCATCCGCATCACCTGGTTGGTGCCCTCGAGGATCGAATGGACCCGCAGGTCGCGCCAGAAGCGCTCGATCGGGTAATCCTTGAGATAGCCGTAGCCGCCGAACAGCTGGAGTGCCTGGTTGACGATCTCGCTGCCGTTGTCGGTGGCGAGCCGCTTGGCCATCGCCGAGAAGCGCGACTTGTCGGGCGCGCCGGCGTTGACCTTGGCCGCGGCGAGATAGAGCAGCGCGCGCGCCGCCTCGAGGTCGGTCGCCATGTCGGCGAGCATGAACTGGGTGTTCTGGAAATCGGCGACCGGCTGGCCGAACTGCTGGCGCTCCTTGGTGTAGGACACCGCCTCGTCGAGGCAGCGCTGCGCCCCGCCGAGCGAGCAGGCGCCGATGTTGAGCCGCCCGCCGTCGAGCCCGGCCATCGCGAAGCGGAAGCCCTCGCCCTCGGCGCCGACCCGGTTTTCGATCGGAACCCGGCAGTCCTCGAACACCACCTGCGCAGTCGGGCTGGCGTTCCAGCCGAGCTTCCTTTCGGGCGCGCCGAACGAGAGGCCAGGCGTGTCCTTCTCGACCACCAGGCAGCTGATACCCTTCGACTTGTCATCGCCGGTCCGGACCATGCAGACGTAGATGTCGTTGTAACCCGCGCCGCTGATGAACTGCTTGGTGCCGTTGAGCACGTAGTGATCGCCATCCAGCCGCGCTGTGGCCTTGAGCGCCGCCGCGTCCGATCCCGAGCCGGGTTCGGTCAGGCAGTAGCTGGCGATGTGCTCCATGCTCACCAGTTTGGGCAGGAACCGCGCCTTGACCTCGTCGCCGCCGAACCGGTCGATCATCCAGCTCGCCATGTTGTGGATCGAAACATAGGCGCTGGTCGCCGGGCAGCCATAGGCCATCGCCTCCATGATCAGCGCCGCCTCGAGCCGCCCCAGCCCGATCCCGCCGCTTTCCTCCGAGACATAGATCGCCCCAAACCCCAGCTCGCCCGCGGCCTTCCACACCTCGACCGGATAGTGGTGCTCCTCGTCCCACTGCGCGGCGAAGGGCGTGATCCGATCGGCGGTGAACTTGCGCGCCAGGTCCTGGATCGCGAGCTGGTCGTCGGTGAGGGCGAATTGGTCGGTCATGGCGCTGTCCCTATCACCCCATCGTCGGGATGACGAAGGCGTTGCCGCCGTCGGGCGAACCGTCGGGCCAGCGGGCGGTCACGGTCTTGACCTTGGTCCAGAACTTGACCCCTTCCATGCCGTGCTGGTTGGTGTCGCCAAACGCGCTGCGCTTCCAGCCGCCGAAGGTGTGGGAGGCGACCGGCACCGGGATCGGGCCGTTGATCCCGACCATCCCGACATTGACCCGCGCGGCGAATTCGCGCGCGGCGTGGCCGTTGCGGGTGAAGATCGCGACGCCGTTGCCATATTGGTGCTTGCTGGCGAGGCTCAGCGCGGTCTCGAAATCGGGCGCGCGGACCATCTGCAGCACCGGGCCGAAGATCTCCTCGTGGTAGGACTTCATCTCGGGCGTCACCCGGTCGAACAGCGTCGGGCCGATGAAGAACCCGTCCTCGTGGCCCTGGAGGGTGAAGCCGCGGCCGTCGACAACCAGCTCGGCGCCTTCGTCGGCGCAAGTCTGGATCCAGCCCTCGACCTTGGCCTTGTGCGCGGCGGTGACCACCGGGCCGTAGTGCGCTTGGTCGTCGGTCGAGACCCCGACCCGCAGCGCTTCGATCGCCGGGATCAGCTTGGCGCGAAGCCGATCGGCGGTATCCTCGCCCACCGGGACCACCACCGGCAGCGCCATGCAGCGCTCGCCCGCCGAACCGAAGGCCGCGCCGGCAAGATCGTTGACGACCTGGTCGAGATCGGCGTCGGGCATCACCACGCCGTGGTTCTTGGCCCCGCCCATCGCCTGGACCCGCTTTCCGGCGGCGACCCCGCGGTTGTAGACGTAGTGGGCGATGTCGGAGGAACCGACGAAGCTGATCGCGCCGATCGCCGGGTGATCGAGAATCGCGTCGACCATTTCCTTGTCACCGTGGACCACCTGGCAAATGCCCTCGGGCAGCCCGGCTTCGACGAACAGCTCGGCGAGCCGCACCGGCACGCTTGGGTCGCGCTCGCTCGGCTTGATCAGGAAGGCGTTGCCGGTGGCGATCGCCACCCCGCTCATCCACAAGGGGATCAGCGCCGGGAAGTTGAACGGGGTGATGCCCGCGCCGATGCCGATCGGCTGGCGCATCGAATAGACGTCGATCCCCGGCCCCGCGCCCTGGGTGTACTCGCCCTTGAGCACGTGCGGGATGCCGCAGCAGAATTCGATCACTTCGAGCCCGCGCTGGATGTCGCCCTTGGAGTCGGCGATGACTTTGCCGTGCTCGGAGGAGAGCAGGTGGGCGAGTTCGTCCATGTTGGCTTCGACCAGCGCCTTGAAGTTGAACATGACGCGGGCGCGGCGCTGCGGGTTGGTCGCCGCCCAAGCGGGCTGTGCGGCGAGCGCGGCCTGCACCGCGCGTTCGAGCACCGCGGCGTCGCCGAGCGTCACCTGCGCCTGGACCGCGCCGGTGTTGGGATCGAACACTTGGCCGAGCCGCGCCCCGCTGCCGCCGTCGGCGCCGCCGGAGATGAAATGGTCGATGGTGCGCATGGAACGTCCTCTCGAGCCTGTGCGGGGCGTCGATAGCGCCTCCGCGTGGGGGTGCAACAGCATAACTGAGAGGATGCAGCCGCGGTGCCGCGGTCGTGCGTTCGTTTGCGCTTTGCCTTCGCCTGGCGCGCTCGCTAACGCTGGGCAGATTGAGCGGGAGAGGCGGGCTTGAGCTACGGCCAATCGATGCAGGAATTTCGTGCCGGCTCCGACCCGCGCACACTGCGCGACGCGCTCGGCTGCTTCGCCACCGGGATCACCATCGTCACCGCGCTGGATGAGGCACAGGTGCCGTTCGGGCTCACCGCCAACAGCTTCACTTCGGTCTCGCTCGATCCGCCTCTGCTCCTGGTCTGCGTCGCGCACGCCTCGAACTCGGCGGAAAAACTGCGCGCGGCCGGGCATTTCGCGGTCAACGTGCTCCAGGCCGAGCAAAAGGAAATCTCTCGGCGCTTCGCCCAGAAGATCGAAGACCGCTTCAGTGCGACCCCATGGACCGCGGGCGAGCACGGACTGCCGGTGCTCGACCACGCATTGTGCTCGTTCGAATGCGAGCGGCACCAGGTGGTCGAGGCGGGGGATCATTTCTTGCTGATCGGGGAGGTGGTGCGCGCGCGGTTCGAGCCGCAGCGCGAGCCGCTGCTTTATTTTCGCGGAAAGTATCGCGGGCTCGCCCCCGCCTGAGCGGCGGTTGCCAAATTTAATCGAGCGGTTAAACGGGGTGGGCAAGGGAGAGTCCGCCCGATGTCGATCCTCTACGACGAAGGCCAGCAGGCGATCGCCACCGAATCGCGCCGCGTGCTCGACGCGCGGTGTGACAAGACGCGGCTGCTCGGCTTGCTCGAGCAGATCGGGAGCCACGACGCGCCGTTCTGGGATACCGCGGTCGAGCAGGGCTGGACCGCGC